>JBFKLX010000125.1:0-16480 GCA_041630155.1 Acidobacteriota bacterium | reverse complement strand
GAGGCGCTCGACCAGTTCCGAGACCTTCCTCAGTTGCGGGTCTGAGGGCCTGGGGCTCCGTTCGCGAGACGGGTGTCCAGAGGCTCCGTCCACGCGCGGCGGCTCGCACGGTTGGCTGGTCTTACGATATAGTCGACTTCTCACCGACTCGGGAGCGGGCGACACACGAGGAGCAAAAGCTCTATGAGCGAAAACCCACTCAAATTGAGGCGCATCCACCACATCGAGTTCTACGTGGGGAATGCCAAACAGGCCGCTTACTTCTACCGACACGCTTTCGGCTTCTCGCAAGTGGCGTATTGCGGCCTGGAGACGGGTCGGCGCGACTCAGCCTCTTACGCCCTGCGGCAGAATCAGATCCGCTTCTGTTTGACGACTCCCCTCAGCACCGAGCATCCCGCAGCCGAACATCTGAAGCAGCACGGTGACGGCGTCCGCGACATTGCCTTCGTGGTGGACGACGTCGATGCCGCCTTCGCAGCGGCGGTTGCACGAGGAGCCGAGGCGGCCTTCGAGCCCCGCCCGGAGCAGGACCAGTTCGGCAGCATCCGGCGGGCGGCCGTCCGAACCTACGGAGACACGATTCACTCTTTCATCCAGACTCGGGACTACCAGGGGCCGTTCCTGCCCGGCTTTCAAGCTGCGGAGATCCCAGGCAACAGCACCGGCCTTCTGCTGGTGGACCACATCGTCGGCAACGTCGAGCTGGGCAAGATGAATCACTGGGCCGACTGGTATTCGCGGGTGCTCGGCTTCAAGCGCTACATCAGCTTCGACGACAAGGACATCTCGACCGACTACAGCGCCTTGATGAGCATCGTGATGTCGGACAATTCCTATTCCATCAAGTTTCCGATCAACGAGCCCGCCCAGGGCAAGAGGAAGAGCCAAATCGAAGAGTACCTGGACTACTACGGCGGCCCGGGCGTGCAGCACATCGCCATGAGAACGGAAGACATCCTCGACACGGTCCAGCGCCTGCACAACAACGGCATCAGCTTTTTGACCGTACCGGGCTCCTACTACGACGAGTTGCCGCAGCGGGTGGGGCAGATCGACGAGGCAATCGAGAGTCTCAGACGGCTGGGCGTGCTGGTGGATCGGGACGACGAGGGATACTTGCTGCAGCTCTTCTCGAAACCGGTCGAAGACCGGCCCACCCTGTTTTTCGAGATCATCCAGCGCAAAGGCAGCCGGGGCTTCGGGAAGGGCAACTTCAAGGCGCTTTTCGAGGCGATCGAGGCCGAGCAGGCACTGCGCGGGAACCTCTAGAGCCCGGAAAAGAAAAGCAAAGGTCAAGGAGACCGGAAATGCCCTTTTATCATAGACTCGGGGAGATTCCCCGCAAGCGCCACATGATCTTTCGCCAGCAGGACGGCTCGCTCCATCCCGAAGAGCTGATGGGGAACAAGGGCTTCGTGGGCCCCTCGTCGCTGCTCTACCACCTGCACGCTCCCACCCGGGTCGGCCAGGTGCGCCAGTTGAAGCGGCTGAACTGGGAATCCGACCCGGAGCCGATGCTGCGCCACCGCCACTTCAGGACCGGCCTGCTACAGCCCACACCCAGCTCGACCCTGGACCGCATCCCCCTGCTCTTCAACCGGGACGTGGCCTGCTCTTTCTCCCGACCCGAGCAGGACGATGATTTCTTTTATCGCAACGCTCAAGGAGACGAACTCATCTACGTCAGCCAAGGCGAGGGAGTCTTGGAATCGATCTTTGGCGACCTGCCGTTTCACCAGGGAGACTATCTGGTCATCCATCGAGGGATCTTGCACCGGCTGCGGTTCACGCAGCAACCGGTGCAGCTCCTCATCCTGGAGTGCGCCGGCTACCTTCGAACGCCCCGCCGCTATCGCAACGAGATCGGCCAGCTGATCGAGGGAAGCCCCTTTTCGGAGCGGGACATCCGTATTCCGAAAGAGCTGAAGACTCACGACGAAAAGGGCGAGTTCCGAGCGGTCGTCAAGCAGTACGACTGCCTGACGGAAATCATGCTGGAACGGCATCCCTTCGACGTCGTGGGTTGGGACGGCTACTATTTCCCCTGGGCGCTCAACATCGAGGACTTCGAACCCAAAGTGGGCCGCTTCCATCTGCCTCCCCCGGTGCATCAGACCTTCGAATGCAATGGCTTCGTGGTCTGTTCCTTTTGCCCCCGGCCTTACGATTTCGACACGGAGGCGGTGCCGGCCCCCTACAACCACTCCAACGTGATGTCGGACGAAGTGATCTATTACGCCAGCAGTGAGTTCATGAGCCGCAAAGGAATCGAATACGGCTCCATCACCCTGCACCCCGATGGCATTCCCCACGGTCCCCATCCCGGGCGGATGGAAGCCTCAATTGGCGCCAAGCAGACTCACGAACTGGCCGTGATGTTCGACACGTTTCGCCCGCTTCGGGTGGCCAAGCCGGCGATGGGAATCGAGGACCCCGACTACTTCAAGTCCTGGCTGGGTGTGGTAGACGGTTGAGAAATCCCTTCAAGGACCTTCGTCGATGCGAGGCCAGTTGCGCCGGATGATGTGCATCAGCGGCAGCTCCGGGTCGAGACCTCCATAGCATCCGTGGGTGGGTTTCAGGCGGGATCGACAAAATGCTTCCGCCACCTCCGGCGGGGCCGCCTGCATCAGCACGGCCGCCTGGTAGACGACCGCCAGTTGCTCGGTCAAGCGGCGCAACGAGGCTTCTCCGGGGTTCTTGGAGAGGCTGTCCTTGAGCAGCCCAACCGCTTCGTCGAATGTGGGTTCGTTCCCCGCCAGAGGCTCCACCTCCTTCAGAAAGAGGTCGGCCGTTTCCGGCCGCAACCGCAGGATCCGCCGCACGTCCAGGCACATCACGTTCCCCGAACCCTCCCAGATCCCGTTCAGAGGGGCCTCTCGATAGAGGCGGGGCAAGATGGACTCCTCGACGTAACCGCTGCCGCCCAGGCACTCCAGAGCTTCACAGACCTGGCCGGGAGCCCGCTTGTTGAGCCAGAACTTGCCCACAGCCGTCAGCATCCGGCTGAGCATGTCGGCCTCAGGAAACGCCTCCGACTCGTCGTACAAGCGGGCCAGCCTCATCACCAGATGGCAAGCCGCTTCGGATTCCAGGGCCAGATCGGCCAGTACGTTCCGCATCAAGGGCTGATCCTTGAGGAGTTTCCCGAAGACACTGCGGTGGGTCGCGTGGTGGGCGGCTTGGACGAAAGCCTGGCGCATCAGGGAGGCCGCCGCGATCGCCGAGTCCAGCCGGGTGTGATTGACCATGGGCATAATGGCGCGCACACCGTCCCCCTCCTCACCGAGGCGGATCGCCCAAGTGCCTGCGTATTCGACTTCACTCGAGGCGTTGGAGCGATTGCCCAGCTTGTCCTTGAGACGCTGAAGGAAGAACGGATTCCGAGTACCGTCGGGCTTCCATCGAGGCACAACGAAACAGGTCAGCCCGGCCTCGGTGTGAGCCAGCGAGAGAAAAGCGTCCGACATGGGAGCGGAGCAGAACCACTTGTGGCCCTCCAGCTCGTACTGGCCCGCATCTCCCAGGGGGTGGGCACGGGTCGAGTTGGCCATCACGTCCGAGCCTCCCTGTTTCTCCGTCATGGCCATGCCGAAAGTGACACCTCTCTTGTCTTGGGCCGGAATGAAGCGAGGGTCGTACTGGTCCGAGAGCAGGCGCGGGCCCCATTCTCGCAGCAGCCCGGCATCCTGCTTCAGGGCCGGAATCGCTGCGTAACTCATGGCCACCGGGCAGCAGACGCCCGCCTCCACCTGGCTCAGCAGATAGAGCCGGGCGGCATGAGCGACCTGCGCGCCGGGTCGAGGGGGATCCCAGGCGATCGAATGGGTCCGCTCGGAAATGGCCAGTTCCAGGAGAGCATGGTAGGCGGGATGGTACTCGACCTCGTCGATTCGCCGGCCGTAGCGATCGAATGCCTTCAGTCGAGGAAGATGGTGGTTGGCCTGCTCGCCCCAACCCAGGACCTCTTCGCTACCGAGACGCTGGCCGAAGGCATGCAGTTGTTCCTCGGACCAGACGGCCGCTTCCTGCTGCACCGACTCCCGCAGCGCTTTGTCCTGCTCGAAGAGATTGTAGTTCTCGAGAGGAACAGGCTGGTTCTCCACGCGATGAGTGGGCAGCTTCGAGATGGGCTTTGGGTCGCTCACGATCACCCCTCCATAAGGCGAATCACCACCCGGTTTCACGATCTGCCGAGGCGGCAGGCTCTTCCGGCTCAGCCGACCCGAAACTCCCAAGCTCCCAACCTCACCCGGCTCCCCTCCAGCTGATTGGGCTTCTTCTTGCTCTTGATGTAGATCAGTGCTTCGAGGCCGGCACCGGGCTGCAGTTCCCGGCCCTCGAGTTGGTACTGCTCGAGCGTTTCCCGAACCTTCTCGGCGGCGCCCACCGAAATCATTGCGGGACCTGCCGACCGTCCCTGGGGGTAGCGCCGGTAATTGCCGGGATTGGGGTAGATGGGAACACTTTCCGCCGGGCCGACATCACGAACCCGTTGGCGGGCCCTGAAGAGCTTCGAACCCACGATTTTGGGCGTCATCTCCGAGGGCGTCACCAGGCGCAGTGTCTTGCCTTTCGGGTCTTCGATCTGGATCGACTCCGGTACGGTCCAAACCAGCTCGGAGTCGTTGCGCAGACGCAATCTCAGCACCTGGAAGCCCAATTCCAACAGGGGAAAGTGGAAATCTTTGGGCAATTCCGGACGGGACAAGAACTCGGCCTCCGCCTCCATCTGGAGGGGTTGAGGAACAGCTGCGGGGACGCCCTGGACGGTGAAGTCCAGACCCGATACCAGCAGGACTGCAACCGCACCGATCGAGATCCGAGTGAGCCAAATCACGCCAACTATTCTAGCCGACCCGATCGGCAGCCGCACCCTCGAGTCGTGCTCGACGCCCACCGGGATCCGGCACCGTCTTCCTCTCTGGCGGGCTTTGCGCCCTTGCGAGAAAAGTCCGGATTGTCCCTCGCCCCGCCGCCAAGGTCGCCAAGAAGGCAACGACCCTGCCCGACCGCCCTGCCGTCTTCCTCCTGGCGGGCTTTGGGCCTTGGCGAGAGGACTCCGGAATCATTTCGCCGCCTGCGTCGACTTGCCGACGGTTTCCTACCTGTCGTATCGTCACCGCACCCTGAACGTTTGCCGGACAGGGAAACCGGCCCAACCAAGGAGGTGACGCGCGTGAAACCGGACAAACTGCTCATTGGAGGTCTCTGGCTGCTGTTCTTTGCTTGGGTCGTTTCAGCCCAAACGAACCCGGACAAGAAGGTCCTGGCCGTGGGAGCGTCAGCCGGCTGGCAGCACGAGTCGATCTCGGAAGCCCTCACGACGGTGTTGCAGATCGGACGGGAAACCGGACTCTGGGAGACCGTGATCCGAACCGACACCCAACTGTTGACCAAGCGCTCGCTCACTCATAACGCCCGAAACCTCGACGACTTCGACGCGGTCTTCTTTTTCACCAGCGGGGAGCTGCCCCTCGACTCGGAGCAGAAGCAAGCACTGCTCTCGTTCGTTCGCTCCGACGGCAAGGGCTTTCTGGGAGCACACAGCGCCACGGACACCTTCTACGAGTGGCCGGAATTCGAAGAACTCCTGGGAGGGTATTTCGACGGTCATCCCTGGAACCGCTTCGATGCGGCGATCGTGGTGGAGGACTCGGACTTCCCCGCGGTGCGCCACCTGTCGCCGCGCTTTCAGGTTTTCGACGAGATCTATCAGATCCGAGGCTTCTCGCTGGAACGCAGCCGGCTCCTGCTGAGCCTGGACACGAGTGCCGTCGACATGAACCGTGCCGGCGTCAAACACCAGCAGATCCCGGTGGCCTGGTATCACCACTACGGGCGAGGCCGTGTTTTTTATTGCGGCCTGGGGCACGAACAGGCGGTCTGGCAGCGCCCTGACATCCGCAAGATGTGGCTCGAGGCCTTTCGCTGGACCCTCGGCCTGGCTGATCAGGCTCACTAGCCCAAATGCGCCCTCGGGTCCCTGCGGTGATAGTCGGTGCGCTGCTGGAAGGCATGAGCCAGCAGAGTGATGTCGGCGTCCCCGAACAGGCGTCCGGTGAACCGCAAGCTGGTGGGCTGCCCCCGGGAATCGAAGCCGCTGGGGATCGTGATCTCCGGATGTCCCGTCAGATTGGTCAGGCCCAGGCGGCTTCCCACCAGCACGTCCAGCTCCCGAAAAAACTCGTGGAGCCGCTCGATCAGCAGCGTGCGAATGCGGTTGGCCTGCAGGTATTCCACTGCGGGAACCAGCCGGTGCAGTCGAAAACGGGCCGGGCGAACGCTCTTTTCGGGCTCGGCCCGCATGACGCGATCCCGGCCGCTGCGCGTCAGCTCGTCGAAGGCGGCAGCCGATTCGGTCGAGAGGATGAAACTCAGTGGATCGGCCGGCAAGTCGGGAAGTTCGACCGGCTCGACGTCCAATCCCAGCCCTCGAATCACCTCCAGAGCCTGGCGGTTGCGCGACTGCACCTCCCGCAACCGCTCCACCCGTTGTGGATTCTCTTCATCTTCCGGGATTTCATCCTCGAGGTCAGACCGCAGGTACCCGACCCTCAGCTGCCTGGGATCTTGCCCCGCGTCCCACTCGAACCCGGCCTCGAGGACCGAGCGGTCCTTTCCGTCGGGTCCTGCAATGGCGCGCAGGACCAGGGCGCAGTCCTCGGCGGAACGGCAAATTGGACCCAGTTTGTCCATGCTCCAGCTCAAGGTCATGGCGCCGTACCGGCTCACCAAGCCGAAACTGGGCCGCAACCCGGTGACACCGCATCGAGAAGCGGGCGAGATGATGGACCCCCGGGTCTCCGATCCGATCGAGAATCCGACCAGCCCGGCTGCAGCGGCGGCAGCCGGTCCCGCCGAGGAGCCGCTCGAGCCGCGCTCCGGATTGCGCGGATCCCAAGGATTCTTGGTCTGCCCCCCAAACCAGCGGTCCCCTATGGCCAACGCTCCCGTCGTGAGCTTCGCCACCAGCACGGCGCCGGCCTCGGTGAGACGACGGTAGGCGGTCGCTTCCGTGTCCAGCCGCTGGTCACGATAGGGAGAAGCGCCCCAGGTCGTGGGATAACCGGGAACCGAGAGCAGGTCTTTGGCGCCCCACGGAATGCCGTGCAGCGGCCCTCGATACCTTCCCGCTGAGATTTCCTGGTCGGCTCGACCGGCCTGCTCTCGCGCCAGGTCTTCCGTCAGGGTCACCACGCAGCGCAGCAGTGGATCGTATCGCTTCAGGCGATCCAGGTACAGCCCAGTCAAGTCCTGCGAGGTGAGCTGACGGGTCTGGATCAAATGCGCCAGTTGGGCCAGGGGCAGGAAGGCCAGGTCCTCGTCCAAGGCGGGTCGAGTGAGCTCCGAGGTGCTCGCCCGGAACCTGCCGGCTGGTCCGGGAACCTCGAATCCCTGCGGCAAGGGATTGAAGATCAAAACGGGTGGCACAGAGTTGGGAAGCTCGATCTCACGCATCTCACGGTAGCTCTCCAGGAGGTTCTCGTCCCGGTTGAGCGCTTCGACGATCTCCTCCACTTCCTCCTCGGGAAAAGAGAGGCCGGCCAAGCGGAGGGCTTGGCGCACAATTTCCTGGCTGATCTTTTCGGCCTCAGGCGCGAGCGCAGTCAAGGCGCCGGGCAGGAGCGTCCCGCCCAGCCCGGCCGCCGACAGGACGCGAACGAAGCGGCGTCGGTTCAACTCGAGGCGTTGGGTGGAATGGGTTTCATGGTTCGGCATCGCCAGCAGCTCCCCGGGGCCTGGTGCGAAAGTCTCGATGCCCTGTGCACGAGTCCCGCTCCAGGTGAGCAAAAGACCTCTATTAAGTGCCCTCGCGATCGTGGAGATGTCAAGGCCCCGGGGTGGGGCCGTTTGCCAGTTTTCCGTCTGGAGCTTCAAGACAGGAGGGGCCTGCATTTTCGGGCATGGGGCGTCGAGCCAACCCCGCAAATCACCGTTCAGACGCGGCCTTCACCCGCGTCCCAGTCACGAAGCTCCCAAGTCCTACAATCCGGCGTACACGTCTATTTTCTGGAAAGAGTAGATCAGCAGGGAATCGGTGTGCGGATGAGGCGATTCGAAACGGCTGTTGCGGAGCGCCGAATCCACGGCATTCAGAAGCTCTGTGCTGCGGGGAAACTCGAGGATGCTTTGGATCTCGGCGTTCCCTTCCGGCTGGATGTCGGCCACCAGCGAGAGAGAGTCGTCAAAAGGGAGCTTCCAGGCCGTGTTTACCAGACTGCGCAGCTCCTCCTTGCTCTGCAGGACTTGAACCATGATCGGGGCTGGCGCACGCCCGGAGGCGGAGAGGTTGCCCATAGGGACGATCGTATAGGTCCACGCTTGCCACGAAGGCACCGCGAACTGGGAAGAGAGGAAGGCGAACATGACCACAGTAATTGGCGCTGCTGCGAGCTTGGCCAGGAGCCCGCGCCGGTTGAGGCTGGCACTCTCCTTGATGCTGGATGCGAACTGAAACAGCCGGTCGATCCACAGAGTGCCCCGGCTGCGCGGACGCACCTTCTCCCAGAGCTGGCGAGACACCATCTCCGACAGGGGATGGCTGGTGGACAAAAACGTGCGAACGGCTTCCATTTCTGTGCGGTAGCCACCGCAAGCGGAGCACTGGTTCAGGTGCTCTTCCAAAGCCACCGCTTGTAGGACCGGCAACTCGCCATCCCACCAGTCGTGGAACTGCCGCTTCACCTGGTCGCAATTCATAGTTTCTCCCCGGAGGGATAATGAGCCCTCAAGATTTCCCTGAGACGCTCGCGGCCGCGTGCGATGCGTGACTTGACGGTCCCCACGTGGGCGCCCGTCACTCGACTGATCTCTTCGTAGGTCAGGTGCTGGACGTCACGCAGTACGATCGCGGCTCGCTGTTCTGGGGGAAGTTTCTCGAGCCCCTTCTCCAGGGCCTCCTTGGTTTCACGCGAGAGGATCAACCGCTGCGGTGAGGGGTCCTGGCTGCGAGGTTCCCGCGCCATCATCCCGTCACCCCTCTCGAGGCCCAGGGTCAGCGGCGCGGTTCGATGGCGCAGCCGGCGACGCCACCAGCGATTGCGGTTGGCAGCCTGGTTGAGCGTGACCCGATAGAGCCAGGTCTTGAGGCTGCACTCCCCTCGAAATCGGTGGATCTTCCGAAAGAGGGTCAGAAAGACTTCTTGGGTGATGTCCAGAGCGTCAGACTTGTCGGCGAGGAGTTTGCAGGCCAGATTGTAGACCATGTCCTTGTAGAGTTGGAACGCCTCGGCAAAAGCTTGCTCTTCCCCCTCCTTGAGGCGGACCACCAAGCTCTCGGCTTCTTGAAGGCCGACGTCCCCGATCGATCTGGTCAGATCACCCATGAACGACCCTCACTTCAGTACCTTCCAGACTGTTAGAGGGAAAAAACGCCGATTTTGTTCCAACAAACCTGGGAAATGAAGGCTGGATGCGTTTGCGGTTCGACTCGAAACGACACACGGGTGCCCGGCCTTTCTCTAGCGGCCGTCAACTCTCCAGGCTGGGTTCAGTGTTTCAGCTGCGCACCATCTCGAAGGTGCCGTCGGTGCGGAATCGGATGTCCAGCCCGATCCGGTTGGCGTCGTTCGTGCTGATGAAGACGGTGCCGGCGGTGAAGTTGAACTTGGGCAGGATCACCCGATAGGTCCCCGGCGGGACCTGGACCGAGCTGAAGCCGGTTCGGCCTTGGAAATTGATCCTCGAACTGGCGTAGGATTCCCCGCTGGATTGGTCGGTGAGGACGAAATTCAGGTTGGCGAAGCGATAGATGTCGAACTCGGCGGCCCGGTCACGGCTGACACGAATCACAACCTGGCGCGGTTTCTTGGCCTGCTGAGCCCGCTCGATGCGCTCCGCGTGGCGAGACAAGACCGACTCCAAACGACCTCCCATATGCTCGTTGGTCCACTGGGCGTAGTGGTCGCCGGCCTTCACCTCGGCCAGTACTTCGTTGACCAATGCGAGCATCTCCTTGTCGCCCTTGCGGACGCCCACGGCGCAGTCCACCGTGTCGATCACGCCCGGCACGATTTCCAGGATGGCCACGCCCGGAGTCGTTGCCAGAGAGTAAGCGGCCAGGAGCTTGTCATCGATGACCGCGTCCACCTCGCCTCGCTTCAGGGCCAGAATGGCATCGTCCAGCGTCGCCAGCTCGACGATCATCGAATTGGTGTATTTGCCGATTACTTTCTGGGCACCCGCGGTGTCGGCTCGCACCGCCACCCTTTGACCGTCTAGTGTATTGGGGCGCAAGTCGGCTTTGTGCCCGGGATTGATGACGAGAACGAGTTCGGATTGGTAGTAGGAGTCGGAAAAATCGATTTGCTGGCGCCGCTCCTCGGTGATTCCGTATACGGAGATCACCAGGTCGACTTCTCCGTTGGCCAGGGCAGGCGCGAGGGTTCTGTACGAGCGGGTGATCCAGAAAGGCTCGATGGGAGCGGAAGCCTGCACCCGGTCCTGCAGCTTTGCCGCGATCCTCTCCGCCAGGCCGGCTTCCGGCCCGACCAGCTGCTGCCGATCTTGATACAGCAGAGGAGGTTCGAACGGCACCGCCCCGATGTAAGCTTTCTTGTCCTTCTTGACTCTGGCAAAACTTCCCGTCGAGGAGGCGCCACATGCCGGCAATGCGACTACCGCAGCCACCAGTGAGAGAAGCAACCCTCTTCTTGCCATCCTACACCTCGTCAGCTCCAAAGTCCTGAGAGTTTATACCAGAAGTAGCCACCGCTTACAATCAGACCCGACGCACAGGCCAGGTTAGACCTTCCCAACGGTTCTCCGCAAGAGGCTGCCCGACAAGCGCCGTGGCCACCGCGGACCGAGGGACCTGCTGGATGAGCCTGCGAAGCGACCAGAGCTTCAAGCGTAGAAAGGATTCTCTCCGGTGCTGTGGTCGGTCACGTCGACCACCTCCGAGACTTCGGGGATCAGTTCGCGAATGCGGGCTTCGATGCCCTGTTTCAGGGTCACGTCCACCATTCCGCAGCCGTGACAGCCCCCGCCAAAACTCAGATATACCTTGTCGTCCTTGACACCCAGAAAATCGACTCTACCCCCGTGAGCGGCCACCGCACTGTTGATCTCGGTGTTGATCAGATGCTCCACCTTTTCGGCGGTGCTGCCCGTCAGGTCACCCCGGGGTCCGTCGCCCAGCGTGGCGCTTTCCGGCTGGTTCGGGTTGTCGAACTTGAAGCCGCTGCGCAAGATTCCCTCTTCGAAGTCGATGGTCGCGTTGTTCAGGTTTCGGGCACTGCCGGGATCCATCAACACTTTGAATCCTTCTTCCTGAACCACCACGTCGTCGGGCTGGCCATCGCCGTCGCCCACCAGTTTCATGGCATAGACGAACTCACTCGTTGCGTTGGCCCGAGCTTCCACGCGCAGCGCGGTCTTTTCAGGCCTCTGGCTCTCCAGCGCAGCCAAGATTTGCGATCGAGCCGCTTCGGTCATATGGATCATTGCCGTGCTTTCCTCCGAGCGATTGCGAAACCATTATAATAGCAAGCGCCCCGGGAATCAGTAAAACTGGCCCCGCAACGCCGCATTTCCCATGAGACATCCCCGAGCGACGACTTGCCTGGGGAGCATCGGGGCCAGGATCAATTCCGGAAAAAAGCCACGAGTTAACCATCATACGGCACTAGACGGCGTTGACGGCGCCGGGGCGTTTTTTCAATACTACCCACCTGACAGCGCCCTCGGCAGTGCGCGTTTGGTCCGTTTCGAGGGGCACCGAAACAGACGAGGACGCACTCATCCGGCGCCGATTTCGCAATCGCAGGAAAGGATTAATTGTTTATGGCAACGGCAAAGACCGCATGGAAATACGTGGATAGCGCGCTGTGCTTCACAGCGAGCATGGCGTTCGACGCGATCCAGTTCTTCAACAAATACCGACCCAATCCCTCCTTCACGCCCAAATGGGCCGACAAGCCGCTCTTGAAATCCTGGCAGAAGACCAAGCCCAACCTGGGCTGGCCCCGCGAGACCGATTCGCTGTGTCCCAAGTGCGTGATCGAGGCACGCGAACGAATTCTCAACGGTGAGGAGGATTACCACATCCTGATCGACCAGAAGGTCGGCGAAATCAAGGCCAAAGTGGTGGAGCGGGACGGCCAGATCTGGATGGTCAAGGAATGTCCGATCCACGGCTGCTATGAGGACCTCATGGCGATCGACTCCAACTTCCTGCGCTGGATCGAAGCCAACTTTCCAGGCCGCGACATGCGAGCCCACAACGACGAGGGCCTACACAACCACGGTTCCAGCAGCATTCGGCACGGACGCGGCTCGGTCCTGACGGTCGACCTGACCAACCGCTGCAACATGATGTGCGACCCCTGCTTCATGGACGCCAACCAGGTCGGCTTCGTCCACCAGTTGGAGTGGGCCGAGATCAAAGAGATCCTGGACAACGCTTTGAAGATCAAGCCCCGGCGCCAGATGTCCGTGCAGTTTTCCGGCGGTGAACCTACCATTTCACCGCACTTCTTCCGTGCCATCAAGTACGCCCGCAAGATCGGCTACAACAGCGTTCAGGCGGCCACCAACGGCATCGAATTCGCCAAGAGCAAGGAATTCAGCCAGAAGGCGGCGGAGGCCGGGCTGCGGTTCCTCTACTACCAGTTCG
This sequence comes from Acidobacteriota bacterium, assembly GCA_041630155.1. Classification (GTDB taxonomy): domain Bacteria; phylum Acidobacteriota; class UBA6911; order RPQK01; family JANQFM01; genus JBFGHG01. The sequence goes on along the minus strand of JBFKLX010000125.1, from coordinate 3,858 downwards.
ACGGAATCGGCAACGACGCCAACAGCCACCGTCATATCGGCAACCTGTTCGATGTCAAGTTGCGCGGAATCGAGAACGCCCACGGTGCCGGCATCGAAATCGTGCTGGTGACGACCCTGGTCAACGATGTCAACAACAACCAGGTGGGCCCGATTGTCCGGTTCGCCCTGGACAACCCCAAGAAAATCGCCTTCATCGCGTTCCAGCCGGTCTCTTTCACGGGACGCGACGAAGCGGTGACTGACGAGCGGCGCTTGCGCCAGCGCTACACGCTGTCCCACCTGGCCCACGACGTGCAACAGCAGACCGGCATGACCGAACCGTGCCGCGACTGGTTTCCCTTGTCGCTCATGGGCGCCTTTGCGGACTTCGCCGATCTGGTGCATGGCCCGGAGGCCAACTGGGGTCAGGTCAGCTGCGGTTGCCACCCCAACTGCGGCGTGGGTACGGCAGTGATGATCGACAAAGAAACCAAAGACTTCGCTCCGGTTCCGCAGTTCCTGGACATCCCGGGACTGGTGAAGGACATGCAGGCCATCACCGACGCCGGCCGCAGCAAGACCTTCTCAAACCTGATGATGGGCCTGGCCTTGCTCAGGCGCTACCGTCCTTTCCAGGCGCCGCCGCGCCTCAAGCTGATCGATGTCCTCAAGAAGTTCGACAAGAGCTTCGGGTTGACTGGAAAAGACTACGGAGAGGGCAAGCAGCGGCGTGACGACCAGTGGAACTTCCTGTTCATCGCGGGAATGTGGTTCCAGGATCTGTTCAACTACGACTTCCGGCGCACCGAAATGTGCATCATTCCCTACGGCACCCAGGAAGGAGAGATCTCCTTCTGCGCCTACAACACTGGCCATGGCTGGCGCAACATCATTGAGCACATGCACCAGAACGCCACGGTAGCCAAGTGGTACCAGGAGCACGGCCGGCACGAAATCTGGGCCGGGGGGCGCAACGTCGACCTCAACACCTACGAACACTCTTTGAGGCTCAATTCCGAAGACGTGGAGCGAAAGCGCGAGGTCACCGACCTGCCTCAGACGGCCCGCGATGAGAAGATGGCCCGCCGCAAGGCAGCCCGCCAGGCGGCCCAGGTCCGAGAGTACTACGAGGAGGCGGTGCTCAAGAAGAAGTCGGACAAGGACAAGTTGGTTCAGATCACCTTGAACTGAGGACTGGGATCCAGTTCGACTCGTCGAATCCTTTCAGCCCGCCGGCGGCCCCGGCGGGCTTTTTCCTTTCAGGACCACCGACCGCCAAGGAGCGCTGAGCCACGGGCCGATCGTGGCGAACCCTTTCGGGCTCCTGGCCCATCCGATCGCCCTGCCGCGCGGCGCCTAACCGAAGCCAGGTTGGCTCGGACTGCTAGAATAGAGTTTTTGCGGAGGAGATCACCCATGTCAGATTTGGCCAGGAAGAGTTGTGTACCCTGCCGCGGCGGCGTGCCGCCGCTGACCGCCGAGCAGACCCTGCCGCTCCTGTCTCAGCTGGACGGCTGGGAGGTGAAGCAGCAGCACCACCTGCAAAGGCTCTTCGATTTTCCTGATTTTGTGACGGCGCTGGATTTCGTCAACCGCGTCGGAGACATTGCCGAAGCCGAAGGGCACCATCCCGACCTCTACCTGGCCTGGGGCAAAGTGGAGGTGAAGATTTGGACCCACAAAATCGACGGGCTGACGGAAAGCGACTTCGTCTTGGCGGCCAAGATCGACCAGGAGTACGCGAAAGGCGGCCAGTGAGCGGGCTGGGGAATGCCGAGAGAATCTGCTCGCTGCTCCCCAGCGCCACGGAGATCGTCTCTGCCCTGGGTTTGACGGACAGGTTGGTGGCCGTCACACATGAATGCGACTTTCCTCCCGAGGTGGCTGACCTGCCACGCATCACCTCCAGCGCCCTCGACCACACGGGCAGCCACAGCCACCAGATTCACAATCACATCAGCCGCGCCGTGCACGAGGGCAGCAGCATCTATCTGCTGGACCAGCATCTGCTGGAGCGACTGGCTCCGGACCTGATCCTGACCCAGGAATTGTGCGACGTCTGTGCCGTCTCCTATCGAACCGTCTCCGGAGCGGTCCGGACGCTGGACGGGCCCTGCCGGGTTCTCTCGCTGGAACCCACCTCGGTGGCCGAGATCATCGACACCATCGAGGAGGTGGGAGGGGCCACCGGCCGCGGGCAGCAGGCTGCGGCCTTGCGCCATCAGCTGGAGGCGCGGGTCGAGGCGGTTGGCCGGCGCTGCCGGGAACTCGAGCGGCGTCCCCGGGTGCTGGCCCTGGAGTGGTTGGATCCGCCCTTCGTGGGGGGCCACTGGGTGCCGGAGATGCTGGCACTGGCTGGAGCCGAGGACGTGATGGGGCGCCCGGGCCGGCCCTCGCGCCAGGTGAGCTGGCAGGAAATCGAGAAGTCCCAGCCTGAGGTCGTGGTCTTGATGCCCTGCGGCTTCGATCTGCAGCGCACCCTGGACGAGCTGGCGCGCACTCCCCTGCCAGACGCCTGGCGGCAGCTCCAGGCCGTGCGGGAAGGCAGGGTGTTCGCGGTGGACGGCGCGTCCTACTTCAACCGTCCTGGCCCCAGGATCGTCGACGGATTGGAGCTACTGGCCGAACTGCTGCATCCGGCACTCTTTCCCCCGCGAAAGCCGGCTTCCAGCGCGGCCCGGGCATCCCTCTCCTAGCCGTGTTGGGGCGTGGGGCCCGGGAACCCGCTACGCTTGGGCTTCAGCGAAGAAACAGCCTGCCGTTCCCAGGATCCTGGATTCAAGATTCGGGACTCTTCCGATACACCACCCGCCCCCCCACGATGGTGTAGAGCACGTCGATGTCGAGCAGCTGGCGAGGTGCGACCTGGAACGGGTTGGCCGAGAGCACCGCGAGGTCGGCCAGTTTTCCAGCCTCCAGCGTTCCTTTCAGGTGTTCCTCGAAGTTGCCGTAGGCGCTGTTGACGGTATAGGCGCGAAGCGCTTCTTCCAGCCCGATGCGCTCCTCCGGGAACCAGCCCCCGGCCGGTTCTCCGGTGACGGTCTGGCGGGCCACTGCGGCGTACAGACCCAGCATCGGGTTGATCGGGTATTCGGCCGCCGAGGTGCCCGGCCAGTCAGTGCCGAAGGTGAGCGTCGCCCCGTTGTCCAACAGGCTGCGGAAGGCATAGGCGCCCCGGCAGCGCTCGTGGCCGATGCGCTCCTCCATCCATCGCATGTCGTCGCTGAGATGGAAGGGTTGCACCTCGGCGATCACCTTCAGCTGCCCGAAACGGGGCAGGTCACTGGGATGGACCACTTGGGCATGGACCAGCCGGAAGCGGCGGTCGCGCCGGCCGTTGGAGTGTTCCAGCTCCTCCAGGAAGTTCAGGAGCAAGTGGTTGGCCTCATCGCCGATGGCATGAACGCTCAGTTGGAGGCCCGCCGCGTCGGCTTCGCGCATATAGCGCAAGAACTGGCCTTCCGCGGCGGCACCGCCCTCGTCCAGCATCAAACGCCTCCAGCGGCCGCGGTTGGACGGCTGGTGCTCATAGGGCTCGAAGAAGCGGGCCGTGGACGTCCCCATGATGCCGTCGATATGACCCTTGACGGCACCCAGCCGGATCCACTCGTCCCCCTCACCGACCCTCACCCCTTTCTCTGCCCACTCCCCCCAGTCTTGAAGCAACGGCCGGAAATGCACCCGCACCGTCAACTCTCCCTCCCGGTGCAGCTGGCGGTAGATTTCGAGTTGCAAGTCGTCGCTCATGTCGCTCAGGCTGGTCACCCCGTAACGGCGAATCTCCGCCAGCGCCCGGCGGCTCTGGTTCAGCCGCCGCTGGAGACTGAACTCGGGAATATGAGGGCGAAAGAGGTCTGCCACGCCGGGGCCGTCCATG
>JBFKLX010000124.1:0-16553 GCA_041630155.1 Acidobacteriota bacterium | reverse complement strand
CTTGGCCATGGGCCCCTCGATCAGCCGGTCCACGCTTTCCGTCGGGGGGCGGGTACGAGTCTGGGAATGAAACTCGACCAGCCACGAGGTGACCAGGTCGCAATAGCGCGCCCGACGGCTCCGAATCCGGGCCGGCGAGAGCAGAGCGCCAGGGAGCGCCGTTTCGATCAACAGGGGGCGGCGGAACCAATCCTCCACTGCCAACACCCGGGGGATGGAATCGAACCCTCCCGGGCGAAGGCCCTGAAGCCGCTGGAGCAAAGCAGCTTCGCGGCGAATCGCCTCCTCGTCTCCCTCCAAACGAGGCGTCTTCGCCACCAGCAGGGGAGTCTTGCCCGCCGCGTCGAAGGCCAGAAAGACGACATGGTGGGAGGCGCGAAAACGCGGGGTCAGCAGGCTGATCTGAAGGGAGTGGGCCCGGGCCGGGACGGGCGTGGAAAGGTAGCGAAGAAAGTGGGACTCCAGAGCCGGTGTGGGAGGGGACGGAATGGCGCCGGAGGAACTCCTTCGACCCAGGACACTCGAGCATGGCACCCAGAGCCGTGGCAATAGCCGACAGGCCAAGCCCGCCGTCCATCCTCCCAGGCCCAGCCCGGAGAGGATCGGCAGCCGCTGCTCCAGCGCGAACCGCAGAGGTTCGGGCCGTTCCAGTGGAATGATCGACTTGCAGGCCTCGAAGTTGGGCCAGTGCAGGTGGGCCTGCAGGTCCACCAGTCCCAGGCTCCGCAGACTTCGGTCGAGGGATCCCCCCCAGGGCGAGAGTCGAGGGTATCGTCTTCCCCGATTGCCCCGGCGCTCCACCTCCAGGTAGAGGAATCCGCCGGGAGCAACCCGGCTCGCGGCCAGCTCCAGGCTGGATCGGTCCGCCTGCGAGGCCACCACGAGACGATGAGCCGCCAGGCCGCACCCCAGTTCCAGGCGGCGCGGCTCACTCACCAGCCTCAGGGCATCCAGCAGCGGCCCCTCCGGGCCGAGGTACGCAACATCCTCGAGCGAAGGGTCGGGGAGTAGAAAACGCCAATCCAGCCTTCGGACCGATTGCTCGCAGGAGTCTGCGCGACCCGGGCCGGAGGACTTCACGCCCTCCCCATGTGATTCGACAGGGCGCTCCGAAATCCTCACCGGGCGAGCTTCATCCAGCGCTGATACACGAGGCGGTACTCGGGCCAGTCGGGGTTGATGCTGTTCAAAACCGCCACGGGGCTGGGGATATTGACGCGGGCGAGGCGGCCGCAGGCTGCGCGTACCGCCTCCGCCGGCGTTCTGCCGGCCCGGACCACCAGCAACACTTCGTCCATTTGTGGAGCCAGCACCATGGCGTCGCTGCATTCGAGCACCGGAGGGACATCCGCCACGATGACATCGAAATGGCTGGAAAGCATCTTGAGCATTTCCCCCACCCGCGGTGAGACGATCAGCTCGCCGGCATTCGGGACCGGCTCTCCCGCCGGGAGAATGAAGAGGCCGGGAATCACGGTCCGGCGGAATCGTGATGCGAGGTTTCCTCCCCCTGAGAGGAAATCGATCAAGCCCGACTGACTGGACGGCATGGCGAAGAAACGATCCAGCCCCGGGCGCCGGAAGTTCAAGTCGAGCAGGAGCGTTCGGAAGCCCGACCGGGCTCCTGACATGGCGCTGTAGACCGCTGTGGACGTTGCACCTTCGCCGGGGAGACTCGAGGTCACCAGGATGCTCCTGGAAACTTCTCCGTTTCCGTTCTGAACCAACGAAGTGCGCAGGACCTTGTAGGCCTCCCAAGACTCGCTCGAGACCCCGTGATCGAGTTGCACCAGGCTTTCGACCGGTTCCGTGCGGGCCAGCGTGAGCAACTCCTGCGTCTCCAACGCTCGCGTCTGGCGGTAGGTGGGAATCGCTCCGAGACAGACGACTGGCGCCATCACCTCGAGCTGCTCCGGAGTCTTGATCGTGTCGTTGAGAGCCTCGGACACCAGCGCCCCCGCGACGGAAATCATCAAACCCAGGAAGAGCGCGATCAGGAGGGTTTGAAACCTGCGGGGCCACACCGGAAACTCGGGAAGGCGAGCCGGCGACTGGATCCGGATGTCGGAGGAGTTGAGCGAGGTCGCGACTGCGGTCTCCTTGAGTCGCTCGAGCAGGCGGTGGTACAGATCGCGATTCGTTTCCACCTCCCGCCGCAAGATCCGGAACTGGATCAGGTCTTTGTCCAGCCGGGCTGCCTCCTGGACCTGATCCTGGTAGAGCCCGGAAAGCAACCGGTGGCGCCCCAGGGCCACCTGGTAGGCCTGTTCGGCGTCGTCGATGGCACGCTGCTTCTCGGCGCGGAGCTGCTCACGAACAGCCTCCAGCTCGCTCGACACCTGTACCGCCTCGGGCCAGTTCTTGCCGTACTTGGACAACAGGGAGGCCTGCCGCTGCTGCAGTCCGTTGGCGGTCGCCTCCAGCTGGCTGATCTTGGGATTGTCCAGGGCCGCCGGGAAATCCTCTACCGAAGAGCTGGCCACGAGCTGCATATTGGCCTGGCTGCCGACCAGAGCCGCTTCGGCCTGCGTCAACTGCTGGTTCAAGTCGACCAGCCGTTGAAGGGTGACCTTTTGACCCTCGTCGATGTTGAGCAGATGCCGGCTCGCGGCATAATCGGCCAGGGCGGCGTCGGCTTCCTCGAGTTGGGACTTCACTTGCTGCAGTTGCTCTTCCAGCGAAGCGCGCGCCAGACGCACCCGGTCTCCCCGCCCCTCCAGATCCATCGCCAGAAATTCCTCCCCGTAAGCATTGGCGATCTCCGCAGCCAAGCCTGGGTCGTGCCAGGAGAAGCGCAACTCGAGAAGCCGCGTCCCCAGGACGTGATCGACTTCGAGCTGGTCCTTCAGCTTGGCCAGCGCCAGGTTCGTCTGGCTCCGGCCTTCTTCTTCACCCTGGCCGCTCCACAGGTTCTGCAGACCGCTCTTGACTTCAGCCGCGATCGCCCAGAAGACACCGCGACTGGGCTTCCGGTTGAAATCGGGATTCTCGTTCAGGCGCAGCCGATCCAACACCCTTTGAGTCAGGACTTCACTTCCCAGGAGTTCCCTCTGAGTTCGAATGTGGGTATCGGTCGTGTAGAAGTCGGCCACCGGATTGTCGACGGCCGGAGAGGGGAGGTAGGCGTTCGGTCCGGGTTCGATCTGGATCGTGATCTCCGCCTGATACCAGGGACTCATGGTCCAGAGTTGCAGAGCGGCGACTACCACGATCAGCAGCGGGATGGCGACCACCAGACGCCGCCGGTTGGAGAATACGGTTCTCAGGTAACGAATCCAGGCGTGAACGTCTTGCGACCAGAGGCTGTCGGCGATTTCACGCTGGAGAAACCGTTCTCGAGTCAAGTTTTTCAAAGCAGGCAATCGATTCGTCATCGGATTATCCTCGTGCGGGAAGCATCGGGACCTCCCGGTTCGAGCTCGGTGAGATGCTTCGTATGGGTGAGGCAGAGCCTTCTCCCGCAGTCGTGGTGGTGTCCGCCGACACGGCGGACTGTTGCCACAATTCCACCCTGGCGATCCGCTCCAATGCGGCGCTCAACGCCAGCAGAAACCAGAAATAGCGCTGATAGGCCAGCTGAAGGAACAGAGCCGTCGAAAGAAAGCCGATCAGGGCCAGGGTCGCAGCCGTCAGGAGTCCGGCCAGGTCGGGTTGATAGGTCAGGAAGATGCGGCGGAGCCTGGACAGGCTCAGCAGGACCATTCCCACCATCGTCAAAAAGACGGTGAGGCCGACCACACCCAGCTCCGCGGCCATTTCGAAATAGAGGCTGTGGGCCCTCCGGGTTCGGTCGAGCAGCCGGAAAGCGGTGCTCGAGTCGGTCTGGTATTCCACGGAGTAATGAGGCGAGTAGTGGGCCGGTCCGACGCCCAGCAGGGGATGGTCTGCAAAGACGGCAATAGCTGCCAGCATCTCGGTGGCCCGCCCAGTGATCGCTCCGTCCGGTTCTCGGCCGTGCTGCGGCGCCAACAGGCTCGCGACCGCCCCCAGCGACCCCATTCGAGTGAAGTAACCGGGCGCAGCCAGAGCGACGAGTAGGACTCCCAGACAGACCCCCGTGGCCATTGTCCGGAAGCGCCACAACTGCCAGCGGATGGCGAGGATGGCCATCAACACCAGAGCCAGGAACCCGCCCCGAGAGTAGCTCAGAAAGATCCCGGCCAGGATCAGCAGCGAGAGCAGCCACGCCAGCAGCCACTGAAGGCCGCGGCTCTCCCGGAGGCGGAGCAGTGAGAAGGGCAACAGAACCAGCAGAATTTGAGCGTAGTAATTGGACTCGCGCATGGGCCCTCCGGCCCGGTGGGAGAGACGCACATGGTCCTGCGGGGTCACGGAAAATTCCGTGGGGTCTTCCACGTGTGCCAGATTTCGTTGAGCCAGGCCCAGGAACTGGTTGGTGTAGTCGTGGGTCACTTCCTGGTAGAGGCTCAAGGCCCCCAAAAGGGCTCCCGTGCAGATCAGCACCGTCACCACCCGTTCGAAGGTGACGCGTTCCCGGATTACGTTGACCACCAGGAAGTAGGTCACCATCCCCTGGGTCAGGAAGACACCGATCCATTCGAGTGCGAGCGGGGGCTCCTTGGAAAGAATCGTCGAGACCAGGACCACGAAGAGGAACACCAGCATCAACTGAAAGGTCCGGTCCACGATGATGGGGCGGCGCCGGTGAAAAAGGTAGTAGATCAGCGGAAGACCGAAGAGTACCAGGAAAGAGAGCGCGAAAGCGCGGGGCGCACCGTGAATTCTGAAGGCCAGGACGGTCAAGTTGGAGTAGAGTGCGAAGACGCCGACCAGGGTTCCCACCTGGGGCCACAGGAAGATCAGGCAGACGGCACCCGCTGCCAGGACGACCACTGCCACCATCACGGGAGAGTAGGAGGTCAGGCTGAGTCCAATCAGCAAGCCCGCGGCCAGCAATGCCGGCCAGGCGAGCTGCGAGGCTGCCGGCCACTGAAACGGAAATCTGCGTTTGACTTCGACAATCATGCCGTAGATCGCGTCGGCGCCGGCAAGCCCCGTTCGGCTGACGCCTCCGCGCTTCCCAAGTCACCGATCTGCCGTGCGAAGAGATGGGCGAGCTCGCGAGCATTGGCCCGCAAGTCGAATCGCCGGGCCACCCGCTGGCGCCCCGCCAACCCGAGTCGCTGCCTCAAATCAGGACTGCCGGCCAGACGCTGGAGATAGTCCGCCAGCCCGTCACTGTCGCCCGGCTCGGCCAGAAACCCGGTCTTCCCGTGAACCACCAACTCCGGAATCCCGGACAGCCTGGAGCTGATGACCGGCACGGCGGAGGCCATCGCCTCCATCAGGGCAACCGGGATCCCCTCACGTTTGCCTTCGGGGGTCTGGACGCTGGGCAGGACCACGGCATCGGCCTGCTTCAGCAGATCGATGACCTGCGGTCGAGGCAACGGTCCCAGGAGCACCATCCTACCGGCGAGGCCTGCGTCCTGGATGGACTGCGCAATGGACTCCCGCATGGGCCCGTCACCCACCAGGGAGCAGCGCCATTCAAACTTCAGCTCGGAGAGCCGGCGGCAGGCCCGGATCAGGTACCGGTGCCCCTTGACCGGTTCGAGTGAGGCCACGCAGAGGATATGGAAAACACCGGCGTTTTGGTGGGCCGATCGCGGCACGAACCGGTCCAGGTCGACCCCGCAGTGATTGACCACGATCTTGGGGCGAACCCGCTCGCCGCACTCACGGACGATGAATTCCCGGTTGAAGTCTGAGACAGTCACCGTGAAAGCGGAAGCTTCAACCTTCTCGGCCAGCATCCGGGTTTCGACGTGCAAATCCGCACCATGGGCCGTAAAGCTGTAAGGGATCCCGGTCAGGTGATGAATCACGAAGGCCGCGGCAGCCGGATGATTGGCGAAGTGTGCGTGAACGTGCCCGATCCCCAACTGCTCCATCAGGCGGGCAAAACGCACGACTTTCGGAAAGATGGCCGCCGCCCCCAGGAAAAAGTTCCAGCTTCCCCAGGTGGCCCGCAGGGTCTTGACCAGCGCCCGGAAATAACGCCTGGGTCGCCGGGTCGCGAAGTGCCAGTTGGCGGCGACAATCGGCCAGGACAAAAACGGCTGGTAGTGTGCTCTTTCGATCACAGACTCAGCTTCCGGATGGCTGACCGGTTGCCGTTCGCGAAGCAACGGGAAAACCTCCACCTGCACTCCCTCTTCCTCCAGAGCAAGGATCTCGTAAAGGATGAAAGTCTCCGTCAGCTTCGGGAAACGGGACATGAGGTAGGCAACGCGGATCTGCTCTTTCACGACCAGACCTTCCTGGGGGGCGAAAAGAACCGAACCTCCCGCTCCGGCCAGAGCGCACGGAAGCGGGAGCGATGCTGCGGCAGCAGGGCTTTTCGGAGCACGCGGATATAGTTCCCCCGGTGGATTGCCTTCGAAGGCAGCAAGATCGATTCCTTGAGGCACCGGTGCATCCAGCCGGTGAGAAAGAGGGGCTCGACCAGCTCGCGGTCCAGGTCCAAGCGCCGGCAGTAGGACTCGACCGCCGAAACGATCAGCGGCGTGAAGCGTCCTCGGCTCAAAAAGTTGGCCTGAAAGTTTCTCGAGGCATCGGCACTTCCCCGTAATTGCTCCGCCCAGTTGACGAAGGTACGCAGGAAGTAGAAGAGATCCCACAACGGCATGCCTTCCAACTCGCTGGATTCCCAATCCAGGAAGACCAGATTGGAGGGCTGGGAAACCAGAATGTTCTGGACGCCCGGATCGCCGTGTTGCAGCACCGAAAACCCCAGCGCACCGGGCCTTGCGAGTCTTTCGATCATTTCCCTCAGGACGGCGCGCTCGGCGGCGGGCAACTGATAGATCCGATCGAATTTCCGATACGTTTCATCGAGAGCGTCGAGGAGGGCGGCACCGGCGATGGCCTTCTTGGACGTCTCGCCCAGTCCAATCAGCACCTCGACGGCCCTCTCGGCCCACGGGCAGTTCGGCCGGCCGGCACTCACGCTTTGAAAGGGCACTCCACGGGCGGCCCGCATGCAAAGTATCGCCCTGCCCCCGTGGGAGTCCAGAAATCGGACCTCGGGGCGGCTGTTGGCATGGAGGAGCCCGCGGGTCGTGAGGTGACGCAGGACTCGGTCCTCGTGATCCAGCCGCTCGCTGAATTCCGGCGAGCGCGACACCTTCACGACCCACTCCACATCATCGTCACCCCTTGGGATCAAGAAGTAGACGATCTTGTTGGACCGGTAGCGGCCCCGGGCCGACACGACACAGCGATGGTCCCCCAAACGCAACCCGTTTCGCTGCGCGGCCCGCCGCAGATAAACGGGAGGTCCCGGCGCAGCCCCCGAGCCTTGCACGACGAACCCTCGCCGTGGATAGCCGCGGGTGAAGAATCGAGTCTGGCTGAGGCTGCGTCCCAGCCGGCTGATCAGTTGGTTGGCTCGGCTGCGCCCGTACAGGGCGTTGCGAAAGAGCAGAAGGCTCGATTGGGCGTCACCGAGGGGTGCTGCGGTGCGCATTGCACCCCGCAAGGGGGTGAGCCAGTATCGCTCGCAACAGCCCATTCCTTTCTCCGCAAGCCGCTGGAGAGCACGGGCCTCCAGCCGCCTCGAGAGTCCGAAGCACTCCATGTACAGAGCGCCGCCGGCTGCCATGATCCGGGCCAACTCCCCGGTCATCTCTCCGCTTCGCGCCACCAGCCGAACGGCACGGCGCGTCTCGGCCACGATCAAGTCGACGCTCCCGTCGGCCAGCGGTAGCCGGCCGTCCCCCTCGGGTCCAAAGAGCTGCAGCGCCTGGAAGGGGGGGTCTGGTTCCGGATCGGTGCCCGCAACATAGACCGTGCCGACGTTCTCGTGGAGAAATGCCCGAGTGTGGGGAGCGGGCCGATCCAGGCAGAGCACCCGCGCCGGCGAGGGGTCGGAAATCAGAAAACGCCAGTCAGCAAAGGCAACGGCCTCGTCTTCGAGGTTGCTGCCGGGGACGAAATCGTGTTCCAGGGTTCTTTCCAGCATAAGGGACGCTATGAAGTCGCTCGCAGTCGATTGCTCAACAGCGAGGGGAGACGGGACAGTTCCGGAAACACGTCGGTCAGGTCCAGCTGCTTTCGAGTGCCGGCCAGTACGAGAGCACACGCACCCAGAGCCACGAGGATGGCCATGATCAGATGGCTGCCGGCCAGATAGAGCGCCCCGCTGAGCACCCCACCGGCACAGGCCAGAACGAGATAGAAGGACAGATACCTCCAGGAAAACATTTCCAGACCGGAGGCCATCCGCAACCCGGCCTGCTTGAGCAGATTGTGCACGATCAGGGTGGCGCAGGTGCAGACGGCCGCGCCGGTGGCGCCATAAAAGGGGATCAGGAAGACGGCCAGCAGCAAGTTGGCCACCAGAGCCAGGAGGTCGACGGTCACCGTGTAACGGATCTTGCCCATCACCTTCAGAGTGACCCCGTTGTATCCCAGGGCGGCGTTGAAATAATAGCCGACCGCCAGGATCGAGAGGATCGTTCCCGACGAGCGGTACGTCTCCCCGAAAACCAGAGCCGTCAGGGGCTCGGCCAACGCAAAGGTGAGGGCGAAGATGGGGAAGGAAAGGACCGCGACCCAGCCGGCCGTTCGCCAATACATGGCGTTGAGGCCGTCGCGGTCATTGCGCGCGAAGAGCCGAGCCGCCGCGGGCGTGTAGAGCATCGCCATGCTGGCCATCACCAACGTGTTGAAGCGGGCCGCCGGCACCACGACCCGAAAATACGCAACTTCGCTCGGCCCTTTGACCAGCCCGAGCACAACCACACCGATCGAGGTCGTGGCGATCACCAGAAAGTCAGAGCTGAGCGTTGCCAGCGAGAAGCCGAGCACCTCGCGGGTTGGAAACCGAATTGCCTGCAGATTCTCCCGGGTCAACAGCTTCTGTCGGCGGAGCCACTGGACGAACAGGACCGAATAGACGGCGAAACCGGTGGCCTCGGCAGCCAGATATCCGACGGCTAGAAACACGACCTCCCGTTCCAGCAACAGCACCAGCGCTACCAGCGAGAGTTTCAAAGCCGGTCCCAGCACGAATCGGCGCAGGAAGATTGCCTTGGACTCGGCGAAGCTGGCGAAGAGATTCATCAGAATCAGATCCAGGCCTTGCAGCGGGACCAGAAAAATCAGAACGTAGAGCAACAGTTGGGTCTGCGCCTGCTCCTCCGGGCTCTGCGGAAGCGGCACGGGCCAGAGAAACACCAGCAGGATCGCCAGGCCGCTTGCCAGCAAAGTCGTGATGACTCCGACGCAGATCGTCCCCAGCAGCTTTCCGTACTCGCGGCGCTCGTGGAAGATGGGTACGAAGCGCGAGATCCCCCGTTTCATCCCCAGAGTCGAGAGCCCTTCCCAGAGAGTGACAATCGACAAGGCGTAGAAGAAGGCCCCGTAATGGGTCACCGACAGGGCCCTCGCGATCAGGACCTGGGTGGTGAAATTGAAGCCCAGGGCGAGCAACCGGCCCGAGAGAAGGAACGTCGAGCCCCGCAGCTGGCCCCGAATTTCGTCGCCTGCCGGCGAGTCCGACGCCTCGCCAGCCCCGGCGCATTCACGCTTCAGCGTTTTTTCGTCGGCCATAACACTGCCAAATCAGCTGGACCAGGCGGCGGCGCAGCTGATCGATGTCCCTCGTGGCATCCAGAACCGTGATGGGAAGCTCGCGGGCCAGCCGCAGGAAGGCTTGGCGCTGTTGCTCCAGATCCTGGGGCGTCCGCTCCCCCTTGCGCTCGAACAGCAACTCTCCGGGAGCGTCCAGGAGGATGGTCAGATCGGGTCGCCGCCGGGTCTCCAGAAGCCACCGCTGCAGCCGAGCCCGGAAGGGGCCCGGGGATTTGGACAGGCGAACTTCGTAGTAGAAACGGTCGAACACCACCATGCGCCCAAAAAGCAGATGATACTGGGCTCTCAACAGCCGCGCCCTGTGCAGCACGAGGCGCCACAAGGAAGCCGCTCTCGCGCCCAGCCATCCGAAATCTTCGGCCCCCCACAGCCACTCCGGCCACCCCACCTTCCCATACAGCCCCAGATACACGTATTCGGCCCGGATGTAGGGCTCGCGGGCGAGGGCCGTGGCCAGGGTGGTCTTGCCACTCCCGTCCGGGGCGATCAGCGCGATCCAGAGGCCCCTCCGCCTGGCTGCGAAGAGCAGCGGCCGCACCCGCCGCAGCAAGAGGCCCCAGCCCAGGCGCCAGAGCGTAGCCATCGGGGCTCGGAGAAAGAGGCGGCGAAACACCTTCTTTCTGCGTTCCTGGAGCGGCTCCCAGCGGCGCTGCTCGAGCGACTCGAAGAGGAGACCGGCCGGAAGGGCCGGTTCGAGCCACTCCGCGACCCGCTCCCGGAATCGCACCATTTCCTGCGGGCTCGTGCGGATGAGTGAATAGAGCTTCCAGAGGGACTCCAACCTGTTTTGCTGCCGCTGGGGAGTATCCCGCTGCAGCAGCAACTTGAGCAGGACGATCAGCAGAGAGTCTTCGGGAGAGAGCAGGTAGGTGCAACCGCCCCGCCGCCGCCGCTCCAGGCAGGAGCCGGCCAGATCCAGGCGCAAGGCGCGAATGGGAACGCCGAATCCGAGTCCCGTCACGACATCCAGCTTGACCCAAAGGTCTCGTTGCTCGACGTAGGTGACGAAGAAATGGTGCGGGGCGTGGCCCCAGGACGGGATCGAGACGAAACCCGACTCGCCGAAGATCTTCCGCGCCAGGCCCAGATCGTCGGACTCGAGCAGCAGGTCGATTTCCTGGCAGCGTCCGGAGGGTCGCAGCGTCGCTGGAGAGCCCAGGAGACAGTAGCGTACCTGGAGCCGGTCCAACTCGCTCAACACCTGGAGCACCGGCACGGGGATCTCCTGCTCGGGCACCGGCTGGGCGCCCAGTTCCCACGGCTCCGGAAGCGTCTGGGTCGTCACTGGAGAAGAGCTGTCCCCGCTCGAGAAGAGTGCCCCGCTCCGGTTCGGGTGCAGCCCGGAGACCTCCTCGGCAGTTCGAAGTTTGCGGTGGGAAGCGGGTTGCAGTCCCTGGCCCTTCTTTTCATTGTTCCTGGGGTCACTCGCTACCGTCCAATGGGAATGTCCCGTTCGATGGCCGAAAGAAAACGGGAACCGCCGAACAGCGAGAAGGCCATCAGGGGATTGTCGCTGCTCACCCGCAGGTAGCCTCCCTGCTGCTCGAAATCCTCGCCGAAGAGGCGCGGATCGTCCAACAGGGCGACGATGCGCTGGAAAGACCCAAGGGTCAGTTCCACTGAGTCACGCATGATTCCGTTGTGGTCGAACGCCTCCACCAGGATCGTGGCCTGGTTGGAGGACCAGTTCAGCAGCGCCAGTCCTTGAAACACCCCCTGGTTTCGGGCTTGAGCCACGTGGGGGAAGAGGGCCTTCGGGGCAGCATCCGACTGCAGGGCCAGGCTGGACCGGGTCTGACCCGCCCCGTCTTCGAAGGTCACCATGGCCACCAGCCGGCCGCGGGCCGTGAACCCTCCCACCTGCGGCCCGGTGTGATTGATGACCAGGTAGCCCTGGACCAAACCGGCACCCGCGGGCAGGCCCAGCAAAGCGGCTACCTCGGCCTCGAAGAGCTCGCGGCCGCCCACCTCCAGGCTGGCCTGAGCGATCCGTCGACCGAGATCGTCATAAGCTACCAAGTTGACCGTGTTGACCTCTTCCTCCAAGTTGATCAGTGAAAGGGTGGTGCGGCCCACTCCTGAGCCGGTGAAGAAATGAGGTGCCACCAGAAATCCGCTCTGGTCGCCGATCTGGCCGCTCGCCGCCGAGAGGCTGGTGGGTTGCACCAGAAACTCGAACGCCCGAACGGGCCGGTTGGAGTCCAGCAGCAGGTAGCCTCGTTCCGAGTTCAAATCCCCGCCAAAGATCGCCGCCAGGTCCTGATTGATCGAGCCGAACGGAGGCAATTCGAGGGTGGTCGAGGCCGCCACGGTTCCATCGGGAGGACGCAGCTCCAGAGAGATCGAGGCGGAGTGAGTGGCGTTCGGGTTGTACACGAACAGGACGGTCCGTGACGCGCCAGTCTGGCGCGCGATCGGCAGGACGAGCCGCCGTGCCTCGTTCACCGGACCGCCGATGCCGTCCAGCCGGGCCAGCGAGAAGTCGCCGGCCATGAAGAAGCCTTGAATGGGGGCCCGCTGTCCCGTCAGAGCGAAGGTCTGCACCGGCTCGGGTGCCACGCCGTTGGGAGGCTTCGGCTCGGCGCCCGCCAGAGCACGGCCACAGCACCCGATCTCCTGGGTCAGCCGGGTCGCCTGCGCCGAGCCGGAGAGATCGATCTGGTCGAAAAGGGTCTGCCAGCCATGCGGGGTGAACCCGTAAGCGTTGAGCGAATTCGCCGCCTGGCTGGTGTTGACGGCCGCTACACCCACGAAGGCGTGCTCCAGGCCCAAACCCAGCGGAACGACCAGCTGTCGTTGGGGCAGACTGAAACAGAGCATGCGCGCGTCGTTGTCGGAAATGGCACAGACGCGCTCCTGCCCGATCACGGTGATCCCCTCTGGATCACGCACCCCCAGCGACTTGGTGGGCAGCAGAGTTTGCAGCAACTCGCCCTCGGGTGAAACCAGGTAGATCGTCTTGGTGAAGTCGTCGGCAACAACGAGATCGGTCCCCAGGAAACCGATCCCCTGGGGTTCCGTCAAATCGGGCAGCAGATCGCTGGTCTTGAAGCGATTCACGACTCGCCCCGTCCGGTCGAATTCGAAGACCGTCTCCGCATCGTCATCGGTCACGAAAAAAGTGCCGCGCGTGCGGTGAACCGCGATGCCGTCCGCGTCGGTGGTTTCGTCCATGACGAGGAACGCCGAGACACTGGAGCCGTCGGCACTGGCTCGAAACAACACGTTGTTGCCGCGGCAGATCACCAGATCCCCCGTCACCGGGTCGAAGTCGATGCCCTCAGGCTTTCGCACTTCCGGGATCAAGAAGGAGTTGATCCTCTCCCCATCGGGAGTGATCTCGACGACACGCCCAGGATTCTTCGCCACGATGAACAGGGTCTGTCGAATGGGATGATAAGCGATCCCTTGGGGCTCCGCGATTCCAACTCCCACCAGGTCCACCACGCGGGCGTCCTGGACGGTCAGAGCCTGGGCCT
The DNA here is from genome assembly GCA_041630155.1 of Acidobacteriota bacterium. GTDB lineage: Bacteria > Acidobacteriota > UBA6911 > RPQK01 > JANQFM01 > JBFGHG01. The sequence goes on along the minus strand of JBFKLX010000124.1, from coordinate 3,453 downwards.
CCAGCGCCGGCGGGAACAGACCCATCAGCAAAAAAAGCCCAACCCCCTGAAGCGTTCCTGACTTCAACCAAGCCATCATTCTTCGGTTGTCAAACATGAGGTCTCCTCGAGGCACCGAGTGAAGCCATGCGGCCCAGCGAACCAGCGCTTCTCCCGACTCCCTCGTGATCGCAGGTTGCGTTGTCGCTGCCATCTCCTTGGATTACGGCTCCGAGTGTCCGCAGCAGGATTTGAAGATCCAGGGTGAGGCAGCAGTTGCGGAGATAGGCTATGTCCAGACGCAGCCGCTCGTCGAACTGCAATGCGCTGCGCCCCGAGACTTGCCAGAGGCCGGTCAGGCCCGGCCGGACCTTCAGCCTGGCCGTGTGCCAGAGGCTGTAGGTCTCAACCTTGAAAGAGGTTGGCCGCGGGCCCACCAGCGACATGTCACCCCGGATGACGTTGAAAATCTGCGGCAATTCGTCCAGGCTCGTCCGGCGCAAAATTCGCCCGACGCGCGTGACCCGGGGGTCGTTGGGTACCTTGAAGTCTGGATAGCCGAGTTGGTTCAGGCTTTGCAGCTCGTCCTTCATGAGCTCTGCGCCGGCCACCATGGTACGCAGCTTGTACAGCTTGAATCGCCTTCCCCCCAGACCAGTGCGCTTCTGGGTGAAGAAGGCCGGACCTGGGCTGTCCAGACGAATCGCCAACCAGCAGACCAGCAGCACTGGGAGCGCGATGGGCAAGCTGGCGCCGGCAATCAAGAGGTCAAGGAAGCGCTTGAGCCTCTGGTATCCCCGCCCATTCCAGGCAAGGTCCTTTTCATACCAGAGCCGCGGACGTGCAGCCACGGCCACCGGAGGTCTCAGGTTCCGACCCCGGGCGACACTCAAGTCAAACATCGAAAACCTCCTGGATTCCCCGGAATCACTCACACTCTTTCGCTCGCCCGCGCCATCTCGGGCCGCGCTGTCGCGAAGTCAGCTGCCAGACCATCGGTCTCCGCATGCTTCAACAGGTCCTCGAGGACGAAACCATGCAGAGGGAATTCGGCCACGCCCGGCCGGAAGCTCATGCCTGCCGTGTTCCAGGCGCGCTCCGCGATCCGGCGTAAGGTCTCGCGCGCTTGTTGCTGGCTGCACTCGGCCAGCAGCACCGCGTACCGGTTCAACTCGGGTTGATAGGCGATGATGTCGTAGTCTCGCAGCGCATCGCGCACGATCGCACCCAGCATCAGATAGCCAATCAGGTCGTGGGAGAATGACCCTCGGGACGGGAAGAGGCTCCGGCGCTTGCCGGCGGCCGGGAATTCGACGATCTGAAGCACCGCCACGGAAAGCGGCCGCTGGTGGCGGCGCGCCCGCGACAGCTCCCGCTCCATCCGGAGGATCGACTCCGAATAAGTGTGACGACCGCCGCCCAGCAAGAACCGCAGTCTGGCATCGCTCCGGCGCTGCGAGACGTAGCCGAGAGCGACGACCACCAGAGCCATCGCAAGAAGCGCAGAAATCAGGGCCCAGGGAGACAACATCAAGCTTCGTCCTCCTCAGCCATCAAGGCTTCCGATCCCAGGTGGGGGCGCGCGTCACCGCGTCGGAGAAGGTGCGCGGAATGGCGCCCAACATTCCGTAGAGGATGCTCTTGGAGGTGCTCCCCGGAACGAAAATCACATCGTTCGGGAGGACTTCCAGATCGGGATCCGTGCCGGTGAGAACCTTGCGGATATCCAACCCCAGTTCGCTTCGAACCCCATCCTCGCCGTAACGGACCAGAACTCCCTTGGACATCTTGGCTGTTTTCAGCGGTCCGCCGGCATGCGCCAGGGCCTGAGTCAGGAACAGCTTCTCGGGCGGGATCTCGTAGACGCCCGGCCGTGTCACTTCGCCGATCAGGTAAAACACCCGGAGCGCCCTCTTGGGAACCCGTATGACGTCGCCCGCCCCAAGCGTGACGTTCATCTCCGGGTCTCCCGTCGACAGCAGAGCCTCGAGATTCACTTCGAGAATATCCACCCCTCCGTTGCCGTCTGGCGACGCTTCGGGGAGGAAACGTTGAACCTGGACCGTGCCGGCGGCAATCTCCTCGAGGATGCCACCGGCCAGGACCAAGGCGTCAATGAGGCGAAGAGGATAGGTCATCTGGAACTGGCCCGGCTGTTTCACCGCCCCCAGCACGAAGATGGGCTGCAAACGGTACTCGCGAATCAGCACTGCGACCTGGGGCTGTTGAACGAGTTCCCCCTCAGCCAGTCGCTGGGAGATCTGGCGTTCCATTTCGGATGGAGTGAGCCCCTCCACCAGAATGGAATCCAACAAGGGGAATTTGATCTCGCCCTGATCGTTGACGCGCAGGGTCTGCGTCAACGCGTCCACACCGAACACGTGGACGTCCACCAGGTCTCCGGGCCCCAGACGATAGGACGCCGTATTGAAACGGCGCCCGGCCAACTCGCGCAGTCGCTGATCCCACTCGGTTGCCTGAACACCCGACTGCTGCTGTCCACTCGCGGAGCTCAGAAGACAGAAAACGCTCAAGAGCGTCAGACCGACAGAAATGCTCGTTCTGCGCATGGCTTCGCCTTTCTCACTTACACAGTTCGCCTGAAGTGAGTCGACTAATTTCTTGAATTCAGCGGCGTGATTTGCTGGATACCGCGGCTTCGATGTCCCCCAACCCTCTGCCGCACAGCTGTCAAGCGAAAGCGTCTACTCCGAAAGTCGCCCCCGATTTTCGGAACTTTCGCTGGATTATCCGCATGATAGGACTGATTGCTCTAAAATGTCAACTAGAAACCAGGTTTGGGTGAATTTGCGAGGTAGCGTTTTGTGAAAACTCTCATGAGTGTAGAAGCCCCCCCAACGATCATCCCCCAGGCTGAGCAGCGCCGCGCTGCCTGGGCGCTGCTTCTCGCTGCGCCGATAGCGTGGGCTCTGACCACGACGCCGGGGTTGTGCGGCGGCCAGCCCGGAGACTCCAGCCTGATCTTCCCGCAACTCGCCAACGGCGGAGGGATCCGATCGGAAATCATTTTGACCAACCCGGGTGCGGCAGTCGAGGAAGGGACGATTGAGTTCTTCGAGCCCTCTGGCGATCCCTGGCAGCTGGGAATCGGGGCCGCCGGTGCCGGCTCGCTCCGCTACCGCATCGAGCCGGGTGGCGCTTTTCGCCTCGAGACGGATGGAGCGGGACCGCCACTGAGTGGCTATCTGACCGTGAGTCCCGACCGCGCGGAGCACTCCCTGTCGGGCATCAGCGGCTATCGACTCGGTGAGTTCGAAGTTTCGGTGCCGGCCAGCTCGCTCTCGACTCGGCTTCACGTGTTCGTCGAGCAGAGTCCGGGCACCAGGAGCGGAGTGGCCATCGTCAACCCGCAGCAGTCGTTCCTGCAAATCCTGCTCCGTCTCATCAATTCCGAGGGAGACCTCATTGCCAGCCGCATCTTGAATTTGCCGGCCCGCAATCAGGTGGCTCAGT
>JBFKLX010000123.1:0-16642 GCA_041630155.1 Acidobacteriota bacterium | reverse complement strand
TCCAGGTCAAGCTCTTCGAGCGTGATCTACAGCGCTGCGAGAAGATTTCGACGTTGGTGAAGAAGACTGTCGTGATTCACGGCGATGGCACCGACCAGCAGATCCTGTCCGACGAGAACATCGAGGGCATCGACGCCTACCTGGCCCTGAGCGGGCACGACGAGGACAACATCATTGCCTCGCTGTTGTCCAAGCGAATGGGCGCCGCCAAAGCGGTGGCCCTGATCAACCGCAGCGACCTGCTGCCGATGACACAGCTGCTGGGAATCGATGCCACCCTGAGCACGCGCCTGGTCGTGGTGGACCGCATCTTCCAGTTCGTCCGGAAAGGAAACGTCCTGTCGGTCAAGACCTTTCGCGACGAGGAGGCGGAGGCGATCGAACTGGTGGCCACCGCGGAATCCCCCTTTGTAGGAAAGAAGCTCAAGGATGTCCATTTGCCCCGCGGCGCCATCGTGGGCGCGATCGTCCGACCCAGCGGCGAGGTCACCGTACCGCGGGGAGATGCCGTGATTCGCGCCGGTGACCGGGTGATCTTCTTCTGTCTGGAATCGATCGTGCCACGCCTGGAGTCCGCCTTCATCGCTGGAAAATGAAAACCGTCATTCGCTGGGCCAACCTGCTGGAGATGCTGGGCTTCTTTCTGCTGGCCATGTCAGCGGCCGTGCTCTTACCCTGGACCTGGGCGCTGCTGGACGGGGATGCGGGCGTCTGGCCCCTGTCGGTCACCCTCCTGGCCGGCAGCCTGCCTGGCGGCCTGCTGATCTGGTTTTTCCGGGTGAGGGAGCGGGAGTTCCACCGCCGCGAAGGGATGCTCCTGGTCGTCCTGACCTGGCTGGCTGCCTGCGCCCTGGGGGCCGTGCCCTTTTACGCTTCCCCATTCTTCTCCAGCTTCACCGACGCCTTTTTCGAGTCGATCTCCGGCTTCACGACTACCGGGGCGACAATCCTGACTGACATCGAGGCGTTGCCCCGCAGCCTCTTGCTGTGGCGCTCCCTGACCCACTGGCTGGGCGGAATGGGGATCATTTTGCTGGGCATCGCCATCCTGCCCCTGATCGGCACGGGAGGCATGCAGCTCTACCGCGCCGAGTTCTCCGGCGCCATTTCAGAGAAAATCAACCCCCGCATCGCCGAGACGGCCTTCGCACTCTGGCGTGTCTACGGGCTGCTCAGCCTGGCAGCGTTCGTCTCGCTGATGGGGGCGGGGATGGACCCTTTCGACGCGATCTGCCACACCTTCGCCACGCTGGGAACGGGGGGCTTCTCCACCCGCAACGCCAGCCTCGAGTCCTTCGGGAGCCCTCTCATCGAGGTTTTGGTGATGATCTTCATGTTCCTGGCCGGCGTCAACTTCACGGTGCACTACCGCCTCATCGTGGAAGGGCGGCCCCGGCGTTTCTTTCGCGACCGGGAGCTGCGAGTCTTCGCTTTGATCGCCGTGGTGGCCAGCCTGGCCATCGCGGTATCGCTGATCCACGCCCACGCCGAGTCGCCCCTGAACGCCCTGCTGCTGTCGACCTTCCAGGTCGTCTCGATCCTGACCACAACGGGTTTTTCCTCCACCGACTTCGAGGGGTGGACGCCCTTCGCCCACATCGTTTTGCTGGCACTGATGTTCTGTGGCGGCTGCACCGGCTCAACGGCCGGCGGTTTGAAGGTGGCGCGCATCGACCTGCTGTTCAAGGTCGTGGCTCGCGAGTTCCGCCGGCTTGTGGAGCCCCGTGGTATTTTCGCGATTCACTCAGAAGGACAGGCCGTCTCGGAAACTACCATCCAGAGCCTGCTCAACCTGGTCTACCTCGCCTTTCTGATCAATTTCAGCGCCTGTATCCTGCTGACGGCGTTCGGGGTGGAGGTCCTGACTGCGATAGCAGCCGTGGCTGCCTGCATGTTCAACATCGGCCCTGGCCTGGGAGATGTTGGTCCGTCCGAGAACTACGGGCATTTCCCCGCCATGGTGAAATGGATCCTCTCCTTCTGCATGTTGGCCGGACGGTTGGAGTTCTACGTCCTGATCGTGATCTGCACGCCGCATTTCTGGCGCAAGTAACGCGAGCAAAAAGAGGCCCCCAGCCGGCGCGTCCGGTGGCCCGGCCGGGCACAACCCTGTTTTGACACGGGCGTCTCGGGCTGTGTATATTTATTGTTTTGGCCCATTGATGGTGACTCGGGCCAGCAGGAGGAGCGTCCCCTTGTACGCAATCATTGAGACGGGTGGCAAACAATATCGGGTTCGAGAGGGCGACCTGATCAACGTGGAGCGTCTGGCCGGAGAGCCGGGCCAGCCAGTGGCCTTCGACCGGGTGCTGTTCGTGGGCGGCGAAGGCGATGCCAGGGTGGGCTCTCCCGCGGTTGCCGGTGCCACTGTGTCGGGAACCATCGTCGAACAGACCCGAGGCGACAAGATCATCGTCTTCAAGTTCAAGCGCCGCAAGATGTACCGGCGCAAAGCGGGGCACCGCCAATTTCTGACCAGTGTCCGGATCGACGGCATCGAGCTGGACGGCGTGAAGCGGAAAGCAGCAGCCAAACCTCAGCCCCAAAAGACGGCCGAGAAGCCGGCCGCCAAAGCAGAACCGCCTGCCGAAAAGCCAGCGGCCAAGCCCAAGCCGGCTGCCAAGAAGCCGAAAAAAGCCGCAGCCCCGGCAAAGGCGAAGCCGGAGCCCAAGGCCAAGGCGAAACCCAAGGCCAAGGCGAAGCCGGAGCCCAAAGCCAAGGAGAAGCCCAAGGCCAAGGCGAAGCCGGAGGCCAAGGCGAAGCCAAAGACAAAAGCCAAACCGGCTCCCGAGTCCAAGAAGAAGAGCAGCGAGCCGGCGGCCAAAGCCAAGCCCTCGACACCGGGCAAGGCGGGCGAGAAGGCACCAGCGGCCAAGAAGAAGACGAAGATCGCCAAGTCGCGGACTCCGAAAGAGACAGGCGAGGAGTAAAGCATGGCACACAAGAAGGGACTGGGAAGCTCGAAGAACGGCCGCGACAGCAACGCCAAGCGTCTCGGGGTCAAACGCTACGACGGCCAGTTGGTGACGGCAGGTTCGATCCTGGTGCGCCAGCGCGGGACACCCCTCAAGCCCGGCCGGAACGTCGGCCGCGGCTCCGACGACACCCTCTTCGCAACGATCCACGGCCGCGTCAAGTTCCAGAATCGCGGGCGCAAAGGCAAATTCGTCCACGTGCTTGCGGAGTGAGAGCTTTGGGGCCCAGGGCGCTTGAAGCGTAGCCCGGATGTTCGTCGATTACGCCAAAATCCACCTCGAGGCTGGTGACGGGGGGAACGGCTGTCTTGCCTTCCGTCGGGAAAAATATGTTCCCCGGGGGGGGCCCAGCGGCGGCGATGGAGGCCGTGGCGGCGATATCGTCCTGCAAAGCAATCCCCACCTTTCCACCCTGCTCCCGTTCAAGTACAAGAAGCATTTCAAAGCCCAGCGGGGCAGGCATGGCTCAGGCAACAAGCGCCACGGCAAAGACGGCCAGGACCTGATCGTAGAGGTCCCGGTGGGGACGGTCATGAGTGACGCCGACAGCGGCGACGTCCTGTTCGATTTCAGCCAGCCCGAGCAAACCTTCGTGGCCGCTCGGGGGGGCAGAGGCGGCCGGGGAAACGCGGCCTTCGCCACCGCCACCAATCAGGCCCCTCGGCGGATCGAGCCAGGGGCCGAAGGCCAGCAACGCCAAGTCGTTCTGGAGTTGAAGACGCTGGCCGATGTCGGCCTGATCGGCCTTCCCAACGCGGGCAAGTCCACCTTGATTTCGGCTATTTCAGCTGCCCGGCCAGAGATCGCCGACTACCCGTTCACCACCCTCTCACCCAATTTGGGAGTCGTCTCTTATCACGACTTCCACAGTTTCGTGGTTGCAGACATCCCCGGCCTCATCGAAGGCGCACACCAGGGGAGCGGCCTGGGAGATCGCTTCTTGCGCCACGTCGAACGGACCCGACTGCTCGTGCACATGATCGACGTTTCCGACCTCGGCCCGGAGGATCCCGAGCAAGCCTACCTGGTGATCGAACGAGAACTGAAGCTGTACAAGGCGGAGCTGGCCCAGAGAGATCGTCTGGTGGTGGCTTCCAAGATCGACGCGGCCAATCCCGACAAGCTGGGTCGCTTGAAGAGTTTTTGCCGGCGCCGGGGCCTGCGTTTCCTGGCTGTCTCGGCCGCCACCGGCAAGGGGCTCTCGAAGCTCCGCGATGAGATGGCTCGCTGCCTGGGGGTCGGCTCGAATTGAGAATCGGCATACTCGGCGGCACTTTCGACCCCTTTCATCAGGGGCATCTCTTCCTGGCGCGCCAGGCTCGCCGCTGGCTCCTGCTGGACCAGGTCTGGCTGATGGTGGCTCGCACCTCGCCGCTCAAACAATCCCAGAACGTCACCAGCAGCCATCACCGCTTCGCCATGGCGGCCATCGCCACCCGCCACGACCCGGAATTGCTGGTCAGCGACTGGGAATTGCAGCGGGAGGGGATTTCCTACACGATCGAAACAATGGAATCGCTGAGCCGCCGACTCCCGGATCACCAGTTCTGTTTCCTGGCAGGCGGCGACGCACTTCAGGAAATCCATTCTTGGCGGGACTGTGATAGACTTCTGCGAGAACATTGTTTTGTTTTCGTGCCGAGACCCGGAGTAGAGCTGGACTGGAATTCACTGGGCACCGCGGCCTTGACAGAGACCATTCGAGAACCCGCCACCAATCGCCTTCCGGCGCTGCAGGGGGGCCGCTCCTACTTGTTGCCCTTGTCTCCACCAGTGGTCAGTTCCAGCCAGATCCGAAGGCTCTTGAGGTCGGGTTCGGTGCCGTCCGAACAGCAACTTCCGCATTCCGTCCACCGCTACATCCGAAAACACCGTCTCTATGAAAAAAATCAAACTCACTCTCGCTAAGGCTTGTGAAGTGATCCTCGACAAGAAAGGTGAGGAGGTGACCGTCCTGGACGTCAGCAAGGTATCCTCCTTCACCGACTTCTTCGTCATCTGCAGCGGCACCAATCGCAAGCAGAACCAGGCCATCAGCGATGCGGTCGTGGAAAGCCTGAAGCGGAAGCACAGGCTCACCCCGGTCCATGTCGAGGGCTATCAGAATGCCGAGTGGATCCTGCTCGATTACATCGATTTCGTGGTCCACATCCTCTCTCGGCAGGCTCGGGACTTCTACAAGCTGGAGAAGCTCTGGAGCGACGGCGTCGAGGTCGAACCCCGCGTCTTGAGCGCTTGACCGGGACCACGGCTCCTCCAGGGCGCGCCATCGAGTCCGCGCCCTCTGCAATTGGCGAGAAAATGGTCCATCCCGGCTCGGCGGGTGGTCCCCGGCCGAGCTCCTGAGAGTTCCCGGTGCAGCCGATTCCGGTTGCCTCACGAGTTGTTCTTGGAAGCAAAAAAGGGTATATGTATAAATTTTCTCGTGAAGCTGAACTTTTTGTGGGTAGGACGCACCCGGGATCCATGCCTTCGGGAGCTGGAGGACCGCTACCTGAGGCGGGTCCGGCGCTTCTATCCCGTGGATCGAGCACACGTTCCGGAAGCGCGTAAGGCGGACCCACGGCAGTTGGCGGCCCAGCTGGAACGAGAAGCCCGGCGCCTGGAGCAGAAGATCGATCCCCGAGGCTACCTCGTCTGCCTGGATGATGAGGGCGAGCAAGTGACTAGCCGGCAGTTCGCCGGCTGGCTGGAGGAAATGATGCTGCGCGGGGTGTCCGAGTTCGTTTTCGTGATCGGGGGGCCCTGGGGAGTCGCCCAGAGAATTCGGGAGCGGGCCGGGAGACTCCTGTCGCTGAGCCGCATGACATTGCCGCACGAGCTGGCGCGAATCGTGCTGCTCGAGCAGATCTACCGGGCCGCTACACTGATCAAAGGCGTGCCCTATCACCGATAACGGAGGTTCCGATGGATGACCAGAACTTGAAGTACTTCAAGGATAGACTGCTGGCCAAAAGAGCTCAATTGATCGATGTCGTGCAAAGAACCGAGAACTACGGACGAGAAATCGACGCCGAGAGTGAGGCGATGGACATCGCCGACAAGGCATCCAGCTCTTACACCAAGGAGTTCATGTTCAGCAAGGCCAACAGCGACCGCCGATTCCTCCAGATGGTCGGGGAAGCACTCAAGCGCATCCATGACGGTTCGTACGGCGATTGTCTCAACTGCGACGGTGAAATCGAACGCAAGCGCCTGGAAGCGGTGCCTTGGACAAGGCTCTGCATCCGATGCCAGGAACTCGAAGAACAAGGAGGGCTCAAGGGGAAATAGAGGCTGTCCAGGGCTCGGAGCTCGGGTGTGACTCCGGCATTTTGCCGGTGACCCTCCGGAAGGCCCGAGGCTGATCAATCCTGGCCATTGGGTTCCTTGCCACAGCGGAAGGCGGCACCTCGGCGCTGGGAGTCGGCCTCACAGCTGCTCGAAGAACCGTTTGGCCCGTCCTACCACCAGCACCCCCAGATTTTTACATTTGCCTTCGCGACGCAGCAGTTCGGCTGCCTCCCGCACCGTGGTCCCGCTGGTCATGACGTCGTCGACGATCAGAACGCTCCGGTCTGCCAGCAAGTGGGCGTTGTTCAGGCCGAAAGCGCCGCGCAGGTTGCGCCGTCGCTCGGCCCTGGCCAAGCCCGGCTGGGGCAAGGTTTCACGACACCGGTTCAATCCGTGAAACAACGGCCTCCCGAGCCGCCGCGAGAGCCTTCGGGCCGCCAGTACGGACTGATCGAAGCCTCGTTTTCGACGGCGGCGCGAATGACAGGGGATAGGGATGATCCAATCGGGAGGCGCGCCGGCAGGCGAACGCGACCAAGCGTCCGCCAGCAAGTCCCCCAGCGGGGCAGCCAGTCGACGTTGCCGCTCGAATTTGAAGGCGTGAATCAGCTTGCGAAGTTCTCCCTCGTAGATCCCCCATCCGCGGGCCCAATCGAAGGGCGGAGGAGAGCGCCGGCAGCGGCAACAACAGCCTGCCTGCCGTGTCAGAGCGCCCGGGACCGGCACCCCGCAGTAGTGGCAAACCGGTTGCCAGATTGGCTGGAGCTCTGCCAGGCAGAGCCGGCACAGGGGTGTCCAGCCGGAATTCACGACCCAGGCGCGGCAGAGCACGCACTCCTGGGGGGAAAGGACGGCGCCGGCAGCTCGAATCAAAAGGCCCTTCCAACTCACATAGATTATTACGAGCCGAGGACGGATTTGCGCGAAGTCGAAAATGCGGGGATGGTTGGGTGATGCCGGGGCGTAGGGCGCAGGTTTCGAGCCTCCCGGAGAATCACCAGCAAGATGCCGGTGTCACTGCCCAAGCCTCAGGCCCCGGGGGCCCCATGCAAGCCCTTCATGCTGTGAGCAAGCCCAGTTCTCGGCCCACTCGTTCGAAGGTGTCGAGGGCGCGCTGGAGCTGCTCGCGGGTGTGTGCGGCGGAGACCTGGACGCGGATGCGAGCTTGGCCGCGAGGAACCACCGGGAAGCTGAAGCCCACCACGAAGACGCCGCGCGCGTTCATCTCGCGAGCCATCTTCACCGTCAGTTTCTCGTCTCCCAGCATGATCGGGACGATGGGATGGATGCCGGGCTGGATCGGAAAACCGAGAGCCGCCAGCTCCCGCCGGAAGAAGCGGGTGTTCTCTCCCAGCTGCTCGACCAGGCCGGAGTTCGACTCCAGTATCTCGAGAGCTTTCAGCGTGCCGGCCACCAGCGGCGGCGCCATGGTGTTCGAGAACAGGTAGGGGCGCGATCGCTGCCGGAGCAGTTCCACGATTTCCCGGCGTCCGGTGGTGAATCCCCCGGACGCGCCTCCCAGGGCCTTCCCGAAAGTGCCCGTAATGATGTCGATCCGCCCCATCACCCTCAGCTCTTCGGGAGTGCCCCGGCCCGTCGGGCCTAGGAATCCGGTGGCATGGCATTCGTCGATCATCACCAGTGCGTCGTAGCGATCGGCCAGGTCACAGATTTCCTTCAGGGGCGCCAGGTCGCCGTGCATACTGAACACCCCGTCACTGGCGATCAGCCGGAAACGCGCACTCTGGGTCTCCTGCAGAATTCTCTCCAGCGACTCCATGTCGGCGTGTGGATAAATCTTTCGCTGGGCCTTGGAGAGGCGAACCCCGTCGATGATGCTGGCGTGGTTCAGGGCATCGCTGATGATGCAGTCCTCGGGGCCCGTCAGCACCTCGAAAAGCCCTCCGTTGGCATCGAAGCACGAGGAGTAGAGAACCGCATCTTCGGTCCCCAGAAATTGGGAAATCTTCCGCTCGAGCTGCTTGTGAATGTCCTGAGTGCCGCAGATGAAGCGCACCGAGGCCATTCCGAAACCGTGGCTCTCGAGTCCCTCACGGGCCGCCTGGACGACTTGCGGGTGATTGCCCAGACCGAGGTAGTTGTTGGCGCACAGATTGATGGCCTCGCCCTCGGTGGTATCGACCTGCGATCCCTGCGGCGAGGTGATGGTCCGCTCCTGTTTGTACAGCCCCGACTCGCTGATCTGCTTCAGCTCCGACCGGATGTGCTCGAAAAACTTGCCGTTGCTCTGCATGTGAATTGCCCTTCCAGACCCTGCGCTCCAACTGGCTGGCCCTACGCCCTCCCAAAAGGATGAAACGCCGCCTTGAGCAGCTGAGGCCGCCGGTGGCGGACGTGCTCGCCCAGTTGGTCCAGGGGGCCCACCACGGTGACGGGCTCCATGAGCAGCCGCTGCAGCTCGCGGCTGCCGGCTACGCTGCGAATCAGATCCTCCCAGATGCCTTCCCGCCCCGTGACACCGAGAATGTCGAGGGGTTTGCCCTCGATCTCGGTCGTGAAGTGCTGCCGGGAAAAGATCACCTCGTTGCCACCCCGTCCGTTCAACTGGAAATCACCGGTGAAGAGGCCGAAGAGGACGATCGTGCCCCCGGGCCGCGTGAGCCGGCAGCAGGACTGGAATACCCCTCCGTCCTTACCCACCATGTCCAGCGAGACATCGAACCAACCGCCCTGCGTCAAGTCCTCCACCTGCTGGCGGCAGGCAGAGGTGGTGGGATCGAGCACCGCGCGGGCGCATCCCAGGCCACGGGCGAAATCGGCTCGGAACGAGTCCGTTTCGAAGGCCACGATGTCGGGAATGCCGAAATGCTGCAGGAAGACTTGCGCATACAGCCCATGGGGACCGCAGCCGAATACTCCCACTCGCTTGGGGCGAAGCTTCCGCACTTCCCGGGCCAGCAGAAAATCGTTGCCCGCCGGCTCGAAGAGGGAAGGCCAGAAGTCCCCCTCCACGAGATCCGCCGGCAGAGGGTGGGCACAGTCTGCGGGGATACATGAAAACTGGGAGTAGCCGCCGTGATAAGCCTTCAGCTCACGTTTCTCGGAATCCCTGGGAGGCCAGAGGCCGATGATCCCCTCGTCGACGCCTCCGGGGAGCGAGTAGTGGGATTCTACGGCAACGAGGTCGCCCTGGCGGACGTTCTGTACGCCGTCTCCAACCTCCGCCACTTCACCACAGAACTCATGGCCCGGGATGATCCCATCGAGGGCACGGTTGAGCTGGCCCGCGAACAATGTTTCGTCGGTGCCACAGACCGAGGCTTTCCTCACCTCGATCAGCACCTCGCCCCCGCCGACCGGGGGAACCGGGACCTCTTCCAAGGCGATCGCCACTTCCTGGCTCGACGGCGTGGCGGGGGGATGGTACACCCAGGCTTTCATCAGCTCCATGGCTGGCATTTTAACGAACACCGCAGCGGTTGTCGTGCTGGGGGGGCGTGGCGTGGCGCTTGGGGGGCGAAGCTCTGGGGAGTCCGGCCCCTCTTGGATCGAGCCTCGAGGTTTCCCTGCCCACCCATGGCTGTCGCGGGTCTTGATTATCCAAGGGGGCTCTCCTACCATTCATCGACAGAAACCGCGGCCGAGCCGACGGGGAGGCAAATCCGAAGGACTGCGGTCCGTAGACACGGAGGCGTCTGCGGATGGGTCTGGTGAGGCGAGGTCGCGTGGGAGGATCAGGCATGAAAATTTCCCTTATCGTCAACGGCACCCGCTACGAGCGGGAGGTGGAGCCGCGCACACTGCTGGTCCACTTCCTGCGCGAGCACCTGGGGCTGACCGGGTCGAACATCGGGTGCGACACGAGCCAGTGCGGTGCCTGTACGGTGCATCTGGACGGCGTTCCGCTCAAGTCCTGTACCTGCCTGGCGGTGCAAGCCGACGGCCGGGAGGTCACGACCATCGAGGGCCTGGCCCGGGACGGCGAGCTTCACCCCTTGCAGCAGGCCTTCTGGGACAAGCACGGACTGCAGTGCGGGTACTGCACACCCGGCATGATCATGGCGGCAGCGGGACTGCTCGCGGAAGACCCCGATCCGACTGAACAGGAGATCCGCCACGGGCTGGAAGGCAACCTCTGCCGCTGCACCGGCTATCAGAAGATCGTAGAGTCGATTCAAGAGGCGGCCCGCCGGATGGGAGGTGGGCGATGAGTTCCCGCATTTTCGGCTCAGGGATCAAGCGGCGTGAAGACCCCCGACTGATCACCGGCAAAGCGCGGTACACGGACGATCTCAGCTTACCCGGCATGTTGCACATGGCGGTGGTCCGAAGCCCAGTCGCCCATGGCCGCATCGTCTCCATCGACGTCGGGACTGCGCGAAAGGCGGCGGGGGTCGCCGCTGTGTTCACGGCAGAGGATGTCGACCTCGCGCCCATTCCCTGTGCCTGGCTGCTGCCCGACTCCGATCTGAAGCTGCCGGCTCACCCCGCCCTGGCTGCCGGCAAGGTCCGCTACGTGGGGGACGCGGTCGCCATCGTGCTGGCGGAGGACCGTTACCAGGCCCAGGACGCCGCCGACCTGGTCCAGGTCGAGTACGAGCCGCTGGAAGCGGCCGTGGACCCCGAAAAGGCGGCCGGCGAGAGCGCACCTCAGCTGTTCGAGGACGTCCCGGGAAACCTGGCCTTTCGCTGGGTCGCGACCAACGGAGCGGACGAAGTCGAGCAGGCCTTTCGCGAGGCGACCGTAGTGGTCGAGGAGCGGATCGTCCAGCAGCGGCTGCTGCCCACGGCCATGGAACCGCGCTCAGCGCTGGCTCAGTGGAACGGCCCCGCCGAAGAGCTGACCCTCTGGTGCACCAGCCAGAATCCCCACATTCACCGGCACGTCTTGAGCGCCGTCACCGGGGTGCCCGATCACAAGTTGAGGGTCGTGGCCCCGGAGGTGGGGGGCGGCTTCGGCAGCAAAATCCCCGTCTATCCCGACGAAGCTCTCGTCTGCTGGGCGGCCCGCAAGCTGGATCGGCCCGTCAAGTGGACCGAAACGCGGGGCGAGAACTATCTGGCCACGATTCACGGACGCGACCACGTTGAATACGTCGGAATCGCTGCGGACAGTGAGGGCAGAGTCCAGGCCATCCGGGGGAAGATCTACGCCGCCATGGGCGCCTACCTGTCGACTGCCGCGCCCGGCATTCCCACCATCCTTCACGGGCTCATGTACAGTGGTCCGTACGCCATCCCCCACTTCCGCTGCGAAACGCTCGGGGTGTTCACCAACACGACTCCCACGGACGCCTACCGGGGCGCGGGGCGCCCCGAAGCGACCTTCCTGGTGGAACGCCTCATGGAAAGGCTGGCGGAGCGACTCGAGCTGGACCCGGTCGAACTTCGGCGACGCAACCTGATACCCGCCTTCGACAACGGTCACGAGGTCTGCACCGGGCTCACTTACGACAGCGGCAATTACACGGCCAACCTGGACAAAGCGCTCGAAAAGGCTGCCTACGGGAAACTCCGCGCGGCGCAAGAGGAGGCGCGCCGGCAGGGCCGCCTGGTCGGCATCGGGGTGACCACGTATGCCGAGATCTGCGGCCTGGGCCCCAGCCAGGTGGCCGGTGCCATCGGCTTTCAGGGAGGACTCTGGGAAAGCGCCATCGTGCGCGTCTCGGCCACCGGCAAAGTGCAGGTGATGATCGGTTCTTCGCCGCACGGGCAGGGAGAAGAGACCACCTTCGCCCAGATCGTCTCCAGCGAAGTCGGTATTCCCGTGGAGGACATCGAGATCGTCCACGGAGACACCGACCGCACGCCCATGGGCTGGGGTACTTACGGCAGCCGGACCACTCCCGTGTCCGGTGCGGCCGTCACTTTGGCCACGCGCAAGATCAGAGAGAAGGCCCGGCAGCTGGCCGCCCACCTGCTCGAAGCGGCACTGGAAGACGTCGATTACGACGACGGCAAGTTCTTCGTGAAAGGCTCTCCCGAACATCACAAGACGATCCAGGAAATGGCCCTGATGGCCACCGTGGCCTGGAATCTGCCGGAGGGCATGGACCCGGGACTGGAAGCCTCCCAGTTTTACGACCCACCCAACTTCGTGTACCCCTTCGGCACCCACATCGCACAGGTCGAAGTCGACCCCGAGACGGGCGACGTCGAACTTCAACGATACGTAGCCGTGGACGACTGCGGCCCGCACATCAATCCCGTCATCGTTGCAGGACAGATTCACGGAGGTATCGTTCAGGGCGTCGGCCAGGCGCTCACCGAAGGCTGCCGCTACGATCCCCAGGGTCAACTGCTGACAGGCTCGCTGATGGATTACGCCGTGCCGCGCGCCGACATGTTTCCCCGGCTGGAGCTGGACCACACGGTGACGCCGTCACCCCACCACCCCATCGGCGTCAAAGGCGTGGGCGAGACGGGCACGATCGCCAGCACCATCACGGTGTACAACGCCGTGATGGACGCGCTGCGGCCCCTGGGTGTCAGCACTGTCGAGATGCCCTTGACACCGTATCGCGTCTTCACCGCCATCCGGGAAGCCCGGGGAGAGGGAGAAAACTGAGCCATGAGACCCCCTAAATTCGATTACGTCCGTGCTGAAAGTCTCGGCCAGGCAGTGGAACAGCTCGCTTCCGATCCCGAGAGCAAGGCCCTGGCGGGCGGCCACAGCCTGATTCCGGCCCTCAACCTTCGCCTGGCCCAGCCCTCGCGTCTGGTCGACATCGGGCGGATTCCCGAGTTGAGAGGAATCCGGGTGGAGGGAGACCGCCTCTTGATTGGAGCCATGACGACCCACGCTGAGATCGCCCGCTCCGCGGAGGTGCGGAAGCACGCTCAGGCCCTGGCGCAGGCCGCTGCAGTGGTCGGCGATCCGCAGGTCCGCAGTTGGGGGACCCTGGGGGGCAACCTGGCCCATGCCGACCCCGCTTCGGACCCCCCCACTGTGGTGCAGGCGCAGGGTGGAAGACTGCACCTGCACGGGCCTGGCGGAAAACGGCAGCTGGCGGCCCTGGATTTCTTCCTGGGCCTCTTCGAGACCGACCTCCAGACCGGCGAACTGATCACTGAGCTCGAGCTGCCCAGCACGGCCGGAAAGCGCAGCGCTTATTTGAAACTGGCGCATCCGGCCTCGCGCTACGCCCTGGTGGGCCTGTGCGTGATCCTGGAAATGGACGGGGTGAATTGTCGCAGCGCCCGGGTCGCGGTCGGTGGAGCGACACCGGAGCCGAGGCGAGTGCCCGGCGCCGAGTCGGTTCTGGCGGGCTCCCAGCTCGGGGAAACCGTGCTCGAGGCGGCTGCGCAGCGCCTCACCGAAGAAGTCGGGGACGACCTCATCGGCGACCATTTCGCTCCGGCCGATTACCGGCGCGCCATGTGCGGCGTGTACTTGAAACGTGCGGTGCGGCAGGCCCTGGGATGACCACCGGAACTCGCCAAATGGATTCCATCGAAGCCGTCCACGAGGCCTTGGTGGAGCAACGGTACATCGCGGAGCGCGGCCTGGAGACCGCCATTTTCCTCGCCCTGAAGCTGGGCAAACCGCTCTTCCTCGAAGGAGAAGCCGGTGTCGGCAAAACCGAGATCGCCAAGGTGCTGGCCGCCTCGCTCGACTGCCAACTGATCCGACTGCAGTGCTACGAAGGCCTGGACCTCAACCATGCCCTCTACGAGTGGAATTACTCCCACCAGCTCCTGCACCTCCGACTGGTAGAGGCCGCCGGGGCCAAACCGGAAGAGCTGGCACGCGGGGTCTTCCGGCGGGAGTTCCTGCAGACGCGCCCTCTGTTGAAAGCCTTGGAGACCGCCTCCGAGGGGCGCCCGTCGGTGCTGCTGATCGACGAGATCGACCGGGCCGACGCCGAGTTCGAGGCCTTCCTGCTGGAACTGCTTTCCGACTTCCAGGTCACGATTCCCGAATTGGGCACCATCAAGGCGGAAGTCCCGCCGGTCGTGGTCATCACCTCCAATCGGACGCGAGAAGTCCACGACGCCCTCAAGCGACGCTGCCTCTACTTCTGGATCGACTATCCCAGCTTCGAAAAGGAACTTCAGATCGTCCGCAGCAAGGCTCCCGAAGTGGATGAGCTGCTCGCCCGGCAGATCACCGCCTTCATTCAGGAACTGCGGGAGATGGAGCTGTTCAAGGCTCCAGGGGTAGCCGAAACCCTCGACTGGACAGCCGCCTTGGTGGCCTTGGACCGGCAGGAGCTGTCCCTGGAGGTGGTTCGGGACACGGTCGGGGTCATCCTCAAGTACCAGGACGACCTGGAAGCACTGCCGCAAGAATCAGTGCAAGCCATCCTGGAAAAGGCCCGGTTGCGGGCTCGAAACTGAGGGCCGCGTATGGGTACTCAGGCTCGGGGCCCGGGTCGTGGGGTGGACGCCCGACGCGATGCGCCTTCCTTCGGCCTCACGCCCACGACCCAGACTCATTTGGCGTCGTCCCAGACGAGTTTCTCCAGATGATCGCGCCAGGACAGCAAGGCCTCAGCGTCGAATTCCTCCAACTCCCGGCGGTCGACAGAATCCGGGGCTGGCGCTAACTGCTGGAGGCCTTGCAGCAACAACGACCTGGTCTCCGAGGGAGACTCTCTCAGCAGATACCACAGAGACAGGCCGTCCTGCGGCCGTGCCTCGTCCAGCAGCAACCGGATACTGGCCGGGCTGGGCGATTCCGACTCCAGACGCTCCAGCGTCTCCAAGAAACGCGGAGAGGCGGTCTCGAGATAGGGGAAGCCGGGGCCCCGCTCGCGGCTGATGCGGCACGAGGCGCCTTCCGGAACCCGCACCTCCCGCTCCTGCCGCACCAGGCCGACCCAGCCCAAGTCTACCTGGAGCAGCCCGTCTCCCCGCTCGGTCACGTCCAGCTGATAGGTGCAACCCAGATCCACGGCCAGGGCCCCCGGAGTCTCCACGAAAAAGAGCCGCGGAGGGGCTGAGATCTGTGCTTGGATGGTCCCGACGTCGAGCGCCAGGAGCTGCTTGGCGGGGCGGCTCTCCAGCAGCCGAATCCGGCTCGACGGGTACACGATCACCTCGCCGACCCGATCGAGTTCGATCCGGGCGCGGGAGGCAGGATCGGTGCTCAACTGCTGCCCCACCGCCAGGCGGGCCGAGCCGCTCACCGGCTTCCCATTCAGAAGCGGAGTCCCCTCCATTGAGAAGACCATTTGCCCGTCGCCGCTGGAAAGCGTCAGGAGCAAGAGGCTGGACGAGAGGACCAGGAACATGACCGCCGCGGCCACCGCCCACAGCGGCCAGGACCCCACGCGTTGGGGGATCCACCATTGATCTGCGGACGGAGAGGAGTCCAAGGCTTCCTCCAGCTTCTCCCAAAGCCCTTCGGGCGCCGGGTAGGCCGGCAGCTCTTGGGATGCCCGGACACCGACTCGGATCACTTCGAACTCCTGCCGGCAATCCGGACATTGCAGCAGATGTTCCCGCACCCGCTGAGAGTCGGAAGCCTTCAGCTCGCCGTTGAGGTAGGCGGACAGTTCCTCTGAAACATGCTCTATCTGTTCTTGGTTGCTCATTTCACTAAGCTCCGAAGGTTCCAAAGCTTCTGACCCAGAAGCTTGTGAGCCCGATTGAGGCGGGAAGCGACGGTGCCCATCGAACAATTCAGCGCCTCCGCGATCTCTGCATAGGAGCACCCCTCTGTATACCGCAACAGTAGAGAGGCGCGCAGATCGGGCGACAGCTCCGAGACGGCCCTGCCAATGGCCTCGGCGATCTGACGCCGCTCGAGCTGTTGTTCCTGCCCTCCGCCGGTGGCATTCAGGTCCGGCTGGGCGTCCTCCAGCTCCACCCAGCGGCGGGCGCTCCGCTGCTGGTTGAGACAGGCATTCACCACGATTCGGTGCAACCAGGTGGTGAAGGACGCCTCTTGCCGGAACTGCCCGATGGTGCGGAACAGCTTCAGGAACACTTCCTGCGTGATGTCCTGGGCCTGGGTCGCATCGTTACAGAAGTTCATGGCCAGCGAATAGACCCGGTCCTGGTAACACTCGAAGAGCATTCGAAAGGCGCTTCGGTCCCCCGCCTGGCATGCCGTGATCAGTTCCCCTTCATTCATCGGCGCCTGAAGAGCCATCATGGCATTGGACACCGGGGAGGTCTATTTTCTTCCCATCTCCCACTCCGCCGAATGCTCCAAACTCGAACGAAGCCCCGACACCAACCAGGCCAGCCACGACCCTACGCCCTAAGCCCCGCTCCTCTTGTGCCCTGTCCCCAACTTTGCCCTGTCCCCAACTTTGCCGAGGCAGGGAAAGGGCAGGGGCGAAGGCAAAGGCAAGGGGACCTACGCCCCACGCCCTACGCCTTGAGACCTAAGCCCCTGCGCTGCCCTACGCCGCACCCCTGAGGCGAGATACAATCTGAGCGGTCATGCAATTGTTCGCGACTGGCTTTCCTGGTTTCATCGC
>JBFKLX010000122.1:0-16918 GCA_041630155.1 Acidobacteriota bacterium | reverse complement strand
GCGGATCCCTGCGCCGATCAGAAGGTTCGGGTCCATTGCCATGCTGCCCTGGAAGACCAGCTCGGACGGCTCAAAACCGAGCACCTGGAGCGGACGGTACAAGGACGTCCGTTCAGCCGGATTGACCCGCTGAAAGAAGTTCACGCGAGCTGGTGACAGGAGAGCATCCACGCCCTGGTAAAGACCGAGTTCCGCACCGGCAAAAGCCGAGACTCTGAGAGGCTCCGGAGCGTTGGTCAGGGCCAGAACGGCATGCTCCAGATCGACGCCGTTCAACCCCGGATCATCGAGAATGGAATGAGGGAAGTCGGGAATCAGTTCTCCGAGAGTGACGCGCGGAAGCTTCAACCCGAACAGGAAGTGACCTTCCGAGCTCGGTTCGGGCCCCCACACGCCTCCAAATAGAAAGTCCGATTGAGTCGAATCACGTGAAATGATGAACGACCGTCGTTGGCGGTCGATCGACACCCTCACGTCGCTCACGATGAAATCTTCGAACGAGTGCAGGTTCGGCAAGACCACCGGAATCGTCAGTTCCCCTCCAGGGAGGAACTCGAAACGCTCCCCCACGCTTTCGAACGAAGCAAATTCCAGGTCGCTGAATATTCCGTACGCCGTTCGGGGATGTACGAAGCGGACTTGCTGCACGGGCCGCTCGAAGCGAGTTTCGTCTTGTCTGTGAGACTGCCCCGGCGCTTGCCCTATGGTTGCCAGCCAAAGAGTGGCCGCAGTGGCGGCGCATCCAAACTGCCTTCTCGTCCAATGCATGGGAACCTCCTTCTGGCGGTCTCCCATGGCACGCCCTGTGCCACTCTGGTCTATGATGCCAGAGCCGGCCCTGGCCGATGAACTCTATCACGCTTGTTTTCAATGAATTGAGTGCAAGACTCGTCGCGTCGCGAGGCTGGGCAGACGACTCCCGCCCGGTCTTCGATTCGGAGACGATCGTCGACGCAGTGTATCCGATCGTCTACACGGTGCGGTGAGCGGCGACGGCAAGAATGCGTCCCTGCCGCGCTTCGCGGTCCGACGGGGTCTGGCTCCGAAATTCTTCTCGATCCACAGAGCTGGGCCGGTCACCCTCATTGACTCGCCATCTCGAGGCGCGAAGGGTACACTTCGGCTTTTGGAGAGAACTCGATGGCGCTTCGCGACAGAGTCAGGTATTTCCTGCCCCGAATCTTGCTGGCGGCCGTTTCGGTGATCGCGGCCCTGGCCGTGGTGGGGTACCTGGCCGGGCCCTCGCTCGGGGACCGTCTTCGTTCCCGGCTGGTTCGGTTCGCATTCGACAATCTGCCCGAGGAGGCGGTCCGGGAAGTGTACCGGGTGATTGGGGAAGACGTCGGGCTGTTCTGGGACACGGTCCCGGAGCCGCTGGTGGCAAGGATCGGGAAGCGGGGAGCGACGGCCGAGTCCAGAGGGACGGTCTTGCGATTCAACAATGCCGGGATGCGGGCTTCGCGGCCCTACGGCCCCAAGGGCCAGAGCTACCGGATCGTCTGCCTCGGAGATTCCTACGTGATGGGGACGG
Organism: Acidobacteriota bacterium; assembly: GCA_041630155.1. Lineage (GTDB taxonomy): Bacteria > Acidobacteriota > UBA6911 > RPQK01 > JANQFM01 > JBFGHG01. The sequence goes on along the minus strand of JBFKLX010000122.1, from coordinate 15,387 downwards.
GCGGCGCCGAAGAAGACCGTTTTTGCGATCGACTGGAACAGTACTACCGGGATAGGGGAGTCCGGGTCGGCGGGAAGCCGGTCGAGACCCTGGCCCTCGGACTGGGAGGGTGGACGTTGCTGCAGTCGGTCACTTACCTGAGCAGCCGACTGTCCGCGTACGAACCGGACTTGATTCTCGCGATGGTGGTGGCAAACGACATCACCGACAACTGGGGAGTGACCGGCTCGGGCGCGCTGACCGCCCAGTTCAGTCCCGAAGCCAGGCAATGGGGCTCGGGGGTCTTCAGCAACCAGGCCGGTATCCCCTTCCGACAGAATGTCCTGAGCTCGCTGACGTTCGACCTGACACCCGAGTCGCGCCGCCGCTGGTCCAAGGCAATCGAAGCGCTGGAGCGGCTGGCCGAGCTGCAGCGGCGGAGTGGGGGACGGATGGTGGTAGCGGTCCAGGACAACTTTGGCGGGGTAACCGCCGAGGTCTTCCGAAAGCGGCTCGGGGAATCGCCCGCTTCGGTGCCCTTCGTCACGACCGGCTTTTTCCCCGACTCAGGAAACAGTCTTTCCCACGACAGCCATCCCAACCGGCGGGGCCACTGGATCATGGCCAGTCACTTCATCCACGTTTTCTCCAAGCTGGGTTGGATCGAAGTCGAACCCGCGATCCTGCCCGAGCTGGACGAGCGGCTCTCACTGGAGCTGAATCCGCCACCTGTCAAGCTCGAACAACTGCACCGAAACTACGTAAATCACGTGTTCAGGGACGAGCTCGATTTCTCCCAGCTGGGGGAAGCCGGGCTGACCGCGCTTCTGGGGGGAATCTTCCCCGAAGACCGCTTGGAGGCCTCGTCCCAGCCTCCCTGGGCCTCGATCAGGAGCGGTTTCCTGCTGCGCCCGCCAGCCGAGGGCCGATTTTCGATCGAGCTGGAAATCGAGATTCCCCCCAAGGCTGAGCTTTTTCCGTTCGAAATCGAGATGTTCGTCAACGCCACGCGCGTGGGCGGTTGGACGTTCCCCGACCTGGCACGGGCCGGCCGTCAAGTGCTGAGAGCGAAACTGCCCGAGTCGGCTGCCGAGTACCCTGCGCTGGAGGTCGTTCTCGAGACGCAGAGCTACTTCGCCGGGATCACCGACCATCGCATGAAGAGTTTCCGGCTGTGGCGTGCCGGCTATCGCTGAGCGGGTGTGAGGATGCGTGCGTCGGTCCGTTGCGAGCTCGCCCGGCATCGGCTATCAAGGTCGGTGCCCGGGGCCGCTCGGACCTGAGCCGCTTCCAGATCGAGGAGGTCATCTTATGAAGAAACAGTGGGTGGTAGCAGGACTCTGCATGGGGTTCTCGGTGGGACTGCTGCCGGGTCAGGAGCGCCATTTCTATCAGCAGGACTTCCCCGCAGAAGAGCTGGGGGAGCGGCGCGCCGCGGTGCTGGACCGCATCGGGGAGAACTCTCTGGCACTGCTGCAGGGGGCTCCTTCCGCCCCCGGCTTCGTGGTCTTCCGGCAATCCAACGAGTTTTACTACCTGACCGGCCTGGAGGTGCCCCACTCCTATCTGCTGCTGGACGGGCGCAGCCGCCGGAGCACGCTCTTTCTGCCCCACCGCGACGTCCGCCGGGAGCGTGGCGAGGGGAAGGTGCTGTCGGCGGAAGACGCGGAGCTGGTCGGACAATTGACGGGCGTGGACGGGGTGTTGGGAGTCGAGCAGTTGGGCCGCGTCCTTTACTCCGCCCTGCTGCGCCCCCCTTTTCCGCCCCTATACACCATGCTCAGCCCCGCCGAGGGTGAGGTACAAAGCCGGGACGAGCTGCTGATCGGCTTCGCCGCAGCGCTGGCCGACCCCTGGGACGGGCGGCCCTCCCGGGAAGGGAATTTCGTCCACCTGCTGCGCACCCGCTACCCGCAGTTCGAGATCCGCGACCTCACGCCCATTCTCGACGATATGCGGATCGTCAAGAGTCCGCGGGAAGTCTCCCTCATCCGAGAGGCGAGCCGGTTGGCCGGGCTGGGCATCCTGGAAGCCATCCGCTCCACCCGTCCCGGGGTCATGGAATACCAACTGGATGCGGTTGCCCGCTTCGTCTTCCTGGTCAACGGGGCGCGCGGTGAAGGCTATCGTTCCATCACCGCCGGCGGCAACAACGCCTACTTCGGCCACTACTACCGAAACGACAGCCCGCTGCGGGACGGTGACCTGGTCCTGATGGATTATGCTCCCGATTACCGGTACTACACCAGCGACGTGGCGCGGATGTGGCCGGTCAACGGGAAGTTCACTCCCGAACAGCGCGATCTGTATGGGTTCATCGTTCGATATCACCATGCCCTGATGAACCGAATCCGGCCGGGGGTGAGCGCCGACCAGGTGCTGGACGAAGCGGCGGCCGATATGCAAGGCGTGCTCGAAGAGACGGCGTTCTCCAAGCCGGCTCACCGGGAAGCGGCTCGCCAAGCCCTGGCCTTTCGAGGCCACCTCTCCCACCCGGTTGGCCTGGCGGTCCACGACGTGGGCGATTATCGCAGGGGCCCCCTCCGGCCCGGCACGGTCTTCTCGGTGGATCCCATGCTCTGGGTGCACGGGGAACGGTTGTACGTTCGCATGGAAGACGTTGTGGTCGTCACCGAGCAAGGTGTCGAGAACTTCACGGACTTCTTGCCCACTGAGCTGGAAGAGATCGAGGCGGCCCTCGAGGAGGGCGGCCTGCTGCAGTTCCGGCCTCCCCAGCCGGCTGCGGCTGCCGGCTCGCGACCCAGTCGCCGGCGGTAGCTCGAGCGAGAACGCGGAAAGTTGACGGCTTGCCGAAGGAGGAAAGAGGTGGCGAGCGTCGCCCTGCCGGTGAAACCTTCAGCTGCCCCACCTCTGCTCCATCGTATTCGGGGTCCTTGCCGTTTGCCGTCGCCATTGCATATCCTCGACGAGGTCTCGAGGGATCTGCTTTCGCGGAGGATGACAAGATCGAACCCGAGGAGGGTTTTGCGTCCCCGCCGCATCGGAACCGGGTGATGGCGTGGCATCGCAGGTGAACCGCCATGCATGAGCCGCAGCAAGAGAGGAAGGAAGCGATGGATCATCGCGATACGAAGAGCAGCAATCTTGTACTGAAAGTTTTCGCCATTGGCTGTGGAACGATCGCGGTCCTGGTGTTGGTCGCTTTCGTCTGGCTCGGCTGGTCGTTCTTCTCTGGACCCGTCGGGGGCGTGAGACTGTCCAACGAGATGGAGCAATACGCTCTCGACTACCTGGCCGAGCACCAGCTCTTGGATTCCGAGGAAGACCTGGTCGCATACTACGATGCGACCTTGACTTTGGACGGAACGGAAGCTGCGATCCTGACCACACAGCGGGTGGTGTATCACAAGGCGGGACAGACCACGTCGATTCCCATCCAGGAAATCGAAGACATTCAGCACCGCTATGAATCTCTTGGCGGTGACGTCATCGAGATCCACGCGCGTTCAGGCCTGCCCATGAAGATAGCGATTGCCCCACTCAACAGTGGCGAGTCGTTCGTCAATGCACTGATGCGTGCCTGGGAGCGAACCCGGAGTGAGCCCCAGGAGCGCTGAGACTGCCGGGGTCGACTGCGGGGGGGAAGGCGGCTGCAGCGCGCCCCGGAGGGCGCCCGCCCTTTGGGATCACGGTTGGCGCCGGCAGCGCCCGTTGGACGCTATCGGTAGCCTTCGCTGAAGATGTCGATCATCAGGCGGGCATCGCCCAACGGGTAGAGGATGGGGCAGGTCGCGCCATTGTCGACGTACTGATTCACCTTGGCCTTGACCTCCTCTGGAGAGCCGCTGGCGGTGCACATCTGGACCACCTCGTCGGGCACCAGGTGCATCGCGTTTTCGATCTCCTCCTCCGAGGCCGGCCAGGTCAAGACTTCGTGAATCTCATCCAGCAATTCCTGCCCGACCCCACTGGCCTTCATCAGGTGGGGCTGCTGGCCCAGGTACTGGGTGATCATTTTTCGGGCGGCGTCCAGCGCCCGCTTGCGATCGTGGCCCACAGAGCAGATGACCAGCTGAGGCCGGTCGACATCGTCAATCGACCGGCCGGCCTTTTTGGCGCCTTTGGCAAGCGCATCCATGGCACGCAGGTTGTAGTCGGGATGCACCAGATAGTTGAGGACCACTCCGTCGGCGATCTCGCCCGTCAATTCCATCATCATCATCCCGGTGGCGCCGATGTAGAGCGGCACGTTCCGCGGGGTCTTTCGGCCGTAGACCACGTCGAGCTGGACTCCGTCGACATGGTGGAAGTCCCCGTGAAAGGTCACCGTTTCCATGTTCAAGAGGCGGCGCAGCACCTCGATGGTCTCCCGCATCGCCTTGAGCGGGCGGCGCCGGTCGATCCCCACTTTCCTGGCCAGCGGGTCCCACCAGGCGCCAATCCCGCACATGATGCGGTCGGACGCCAAATCGTCCAGTGTCAGAAAAGTCGATGCCAGCAGGCCGATGTTGCGGGTCCAGTTGTTGATCACGCCACTTCCGACCTTCAGAGTCGTGGTGTGAGAAGCAAAGGCCGCCATGGGAACGATTGCGTCCCGGACCAGCCGGCTCTCCGCTTGCCAGACCGCTTCAAAGCCTTTCTGCTCGGCGTATTGAACCAGCTGGATCCCCTCTGACAATTCGTGTGCGTCCTGCAAGTAAAGGGCGACTCTGTCTGGGCTCCGGCTCTGATCCCCGGGGTGATTCACGACCGCATAGTGTAACATCTCGAGTCGCCTCGCTTTTCGAAGCCGGAGACCCGCTATGGACCTTCTCATCAGCAATGCCCTGATCTTCACCAACGACGACAATCGAGTGCTCGAGGATCACGCCGTTGCCATCGAGGGCGCCGTGATCCGGGCTGTGGGACCGGAGAAAGACCTGGAAGCGAAGTTCCCCACCCTGGAGCGGCTGGACGGCGGAGGCCGGCTCCTGATGCCGGGCCTCACCAACGTTCACATGCATTTTTACGGCACCTACGCCCGCGGGCTGGCTCTGCCTGGCCGCCCCCGCAATTTCGTCCAGATTCTCGAGCAGCTTTGGTGGCGGCTGGACCGCTCCCTGGACCCGGAGGCGGTCTACTACAGCGCACTGCTTCCCGCGATCTCGGCGGTCCGGAACGGCTGCACCTCGGTGATCGACCATCACGCCAGCCCCAATGCCGTGGAGGGGAGCCTGGACCGTATCGAGGAGGCGCTGGCCCTGGTGGGTCTCCGCGGTTTGCTCTGCTACGAGGTCTCTGATCGGGACGGCGCGCAGGTCCGCGAACAGGGGCTACAGGAGAATTCCCGTTACATCCGAAAGTGCCGCCGGTGCCGGGCCGAAGACCCCGCCCACCGGTTCGACGCGATGGTCGGCCTGCACGCGGCATTCACCCTGGACGACCACTCGTTGGAGCGAGCCGCCGACCTGAGTTCGTCACTGGGCCGGGGCGTTCACGTCCACCTCCTGGAGGACCTCGCCGATCAGGAGCGATGTCTCAGCCGGTACGGCGCGGGAGCGGTGGAGCGGCTCCAGAAGTTCGACCTTCTGGGCCCGCGCACCATCGCCGCCCACGGCGTGCACCTGGACGAGTCTGGAGTGGAGGTGATAGCCGGGACAGACACCATTGTGACCCACCAGGCTCAATCCAACATGAACAACGCGGTGGGGCGGGCCGACGTCTTCAAACTTCTCGACCGCGGCATCACAGTGGGCATCGGGACGGACGGGATGACGCCCGACCTCCGCCAGGAAGTCCGAGCCGGCTATCTGCTGCACAAGCATCACCTGGGGGACTGCAACGCGGGCTGGGGCGAGTACGAGGCCATGACCCTGAAGAACAACCCGGTCATCTATCGGAGACTCACCGGGCAGAAGGTCGGCCGCGTAAAGCCCGGCTTTCTGGCGGACCTGATTTTGGTCGACTATTTTCCAGCTACTCCCCTGACTTCGCAGAACTTCTGGGGTCACTTCCTCTACGGGATCGTGGATTCCAGTGTGAACACCACCCTCGTGAACGGGCAGATGGTGATGCATAATAAAGAAATGCCGCATCTCGACGAGGCTCGCATCGCCGCCGCCTCGCGGGCCTGCGCGGAAAAGGTCTGGAAGCGATTTCTGGGGTGACGGCAGCCCGGCCGAAGGGAAAAAACGGGATGAGATTCATCCTCAACGACCAGGAGCGCAACTACCACGGAGCCCCTGAGCGTTCCCTGCTCGACTATCTCCGTGAAGAAGAAGACCTGATCTCGGTCAAGGACGGCTGCAGCCCCCAGGCGGCCTGCGGCTGTTGCACGGTCCAACTCGACGGCAGAGCCGCTTTGGCCTGCATCGTTCCGATGGCCAAGGTGGCCGGGCGCGAAGTGTTGACCCTGGAGGGTCTCAGCTGCGAGTCGAAGACGATCTTCGCTGACGCTTTCGCTCGAATGGGAGGGGTGCAGTGCGGCTTCTGCATCCCCGGCATCGTGATGCGCTCCAAGGTACTTCTGGATCACGACCCGAATCCCTCCCGAAGCGAGATCGAACGCGAGCTGGCGCCCTCTCTGTGTCGCTGCACGGGCTACCGGAAGATCATCGACTCGGTGCAATGCGCGGCCCGCGCCTTCCGCCGCGGCGAGGGCCTCAAACTGGAGGCAGGCACCGGTCGCGTGGGGACTTCACTCCCCAAGTACGATTCGCAGGACCTGATCCTGGGGCGGCACCGCTACGTGGCCGACCTGAAGCAGGAAGGCATGCAGCACTGCGCCTTGAAGCTGAGCGACCACCCGCGGGCCAGGATTCTCAGTATTGACACCGCCGCCGCTCAAAGCCTGGCCGGTGTGACTCGCGTCTTCACGGCCCGGGACGTTACCGGCGAGCGCGTCATCGGCCTCATTCGGCAGGACTGGCCGCTGCTGGTGGCCGAGGGCGAGACGACTCGTTACGTCGGCGACGTGCTGGCCGGCGTGGTGGCCGAGACAGAAGCAATCGCACGTCTCGCAGTCGACCTCATCCAGATCGAATACGAGGTGTTGCAGCCTCTGACCGACCCGCACCAGGCCCGCCTGGAGAGCAGCCCAAAGATCCATGAGGGCGGAAACGTTCTCTCCCGAAGCGTCATCCAGCGAGGCGACGTCGAGGGTGCGCTGGCCCGATCCAGGTACGTCTCTCAGGGCAAGTACCAGACCCAGACCGTCGAGCATGGATACATGGAACCGGAGGCCGCCCTGGCTCACCCGTGGTCCAGTGACGGCGGTGCCGCCGACGGTGTGAAAGTCTACTCCCAGGGCCAAGGGGTCTACGAGGACCGCGTGCAGATCGCCCGGCTCCTGGGCAAGCCGCTGGAGAAGGTCCGAGTGGTGCAGGTCGCCAACGGCGGCGCTTTCGGGGGAAAGGAAGATCTCTCCGTACAGGGGCACGCCGCCCTTTTCGCCGATCTGCTGGGACTGCCCGTCAAGATCGTCCTGAATCGGGACGAGTCGATACGGATGCACCCCAAGCGCCACCCTCTCTGGATGGACTACACCTTGGGGTGTGATGAGAACGGCAAACTGACCGCTCTGAAGGCCGACATCGTGGGCGACACGGGAGCGTATGCCTCGGTCGGGATGAAGGTGCTCGAGCGGGCCGCCGGCCACGCCGCCGCCGCCTATCACGTGCCCGCCGTGGATGTGCACAGCACCGCTGTGTACACCAACAACATCCCCAACGGCGCGATGCGAGGCTTTGGCGTCAACCAGGTCACCTTCGCCATGGAAAGCTGCATCGACGATCTGTGCCGCCAGGGCGGTTTCGACCGCTGGCAGTTCCGCTACGACAACGCCGTAGCCGACGGCCTCGAGACCACCACTGGGCAGATCCTGGAGGGGGGCGTTGGGGTTCGCCAGACGTTGCTGGCCGTCAAGAATGAGTTTTATGCCGCTCCCTACGCCGGCATCGCCTGCGGCATCAAGAACACCGGGATCGGCAACGGGATGCCCGACTCTTCCCAGGTCAAGATCGTCATCGAGTCGGAAGGCCGAGTCGTGGTCCATCACGGGTGGACGGAGATGGGGCAGGGCGTTCACACCATGGCAGTCCAGGCCGTCTGCCAGGAGACCGGTCTGGATCCCTCGCTGGTTCGGGTCGCAGTCGACACCGAGGCGGAAACGTACAGCGGAATGACTACGGCGTCACGGGCCACCTCGCTGGTGGCCCATGCCATCATCGAGGCCTGCAAGGAGTTGAAGAAGGATCTGGCGACCCAATCGCTGGCCGAGTTGAACGGCAAGGAGTATCACGGCGAATGGATCGTCGATTGGACGACCAAGCTGGGTCACCAGGGGAACGGCCCGATCGTGACCCACTACAGCTACAGCTATGCAACGCAGCTGGTCACGCTGGACGAAGACGGCCAGGTCCGCAAAGTCACGGCCGCTCATGACGCCGGCAAAATCTTCAATCCCAAGCTTTTCGAAGGACAGATCGAAGGCTCGATCCATATGGGACTCGGTTACGCGCTGACCGAGGATTTCATCCAGTCGGGGGGGCGGCCCGTCACGACTCACCTGCGCAAGATGGGAATTCTGCGCACCCGCGACATGCCCGAGATCGAGGTGATTGGCGTGGAGGTTGCGGACCCCCATGGCCCCTACGGCGCCAAAGGCGTGGGCGAGATCGGACTGGTCCCCACGGCCGCCGCCGTGGCCAACGCCCTGTGTCAGTTCGACGGCGTGCGCCGCTACCGACTCCCCATCAAGTGGAAGAAGAAGTGGAGAAAGAGGGCAGCGGATAGTCACCGGGAGGCCGCGAAAGGCTGACCCTTGACCAGGTCTCCCCTGATCTCAGCGCCCACGAACTCCCCTTCGCGAACCAGCACCTGGCCACGGAGCAGGGCGTAATCCAGGTGGCCCACCTGCCGCAGTCCTTCGTAGGGCGTGAAGTCGGCGGCCCCGTGCATGGCCCGAGCCGTCATGACACTGCTCGGCCGAGGATCCCAGATGAGCAGATCGGCATCCCTTCCGACGGCGATGGCCCCCTTCCGATCGTCGATCCGAAAGACCTCAGCCACCCGGCTCGCCAGCAGCTCGACCATCCGTTCCAACGAGATTCGCCTCTCCGTAACGCCGTAGGTGTAGAGCAGGGCAAGACGGTTTTCAACCCCGGGGAGGCCGTTGGGCGCCAAGGCGAAGGCTCCGCCGTGACGGTCTTTTTGAGCCATCGTGAAGGGGCAGTGGTCGGTCCCTACCGTGTCGATGCTCCCGTCCCGCAGGCCTTCCCACAATGCCCGGGAGTCTTCGGGCCGGCGCAGCGGAGGAGTTGTGATCCAGTAATGACCCTTTCGGCCCAGGTACTTGCTCTCGTCCAGGACCAGGTAGTGGGGGCAGGTTTCCAGGTAGATTTCCGCACCCCGGCCACGGGCCTCGAGGGCCGCTTCCAGTCCCAGCCGGCTGCTCAAGTGGACGATGTACAACCGGGCGCCCAGTTGTAGTGCGATTTCTGCCGCCTTCTCCACGGCGCTCGCTTCGGCTTCCGGCGGGCGGCTTCGGGCGTGGTAGATCGCCGCCTTGCGGCCGGCGCTCAGATGACGCGTCGTGGAGCGCGACACGATCTGGTCGTCCTCCGCGTGCAGCATCAACAGGCCTCCGCCTGCATGAACCCGGCTCAAGACCTGGCGCAGCTCGCCCCAGTCCAGCATCATTCCCAGCTCTTTGTAGGTGGTGAACGCCTTGAAACTGTTGAAGCCTTCTTCAACCAGGGAAGGGATTTCGCCCAGGTGCTCCCGGGGTTGGTCGGTGACATTGACGTGCAGCCCGTAGTCCACGTGGCTCTTGGCTCGCGCCTGGGCGAGCCGCTCCTGGAGTGAAGCGCGCAGCGATTGTCCGGGCTTTTGGACGGTGAAGTCGAGGATGGTGGTAGTGCCGCCGCAAGCCGCCGCCATCGAGCCGCTGCTGAAATCGTCGGCGGAGAAGGTGTCTTTGATGGGAATCCCCATGTGCGTGTGAGGATCGATGCACCCCGGGAGGACCAGCTTGCCCGACGCGTCGAGGACTTCCTTGGCACCGCTCAGCCCGGGCTCCAGGGCCGCGATCCGGCCGCCGCGCACCCCCACGTCGACGGAGCGCACCCCGTCGGGCAACACGGTCGTGCCGGATCGGATGAGCAGATCGAAATCGCCATTTTCGGACACTTGGTAGCCCTCGAAAGAGGCACTCGCTCGAACTAGACGCCCGCATCCAGGCCGGTGCGCCGGTTGAAGGCTTCGATCGAGGCGTCCAGCTGGTCGGCACAGCGCTGGATGCCCGTCCAGTAGGCGGGATCGTACCATTGGGCCTGGATTTCGTCATAGCTCCTGCCCTGCTGTTCCACCCAGGTGTAGTACTTCAGATTGTGGATGCGCCGGCGGTCGGGGGTACTGAGTTCCGCCATGTGCTCGGTCCCCATCCCGGCCAGGTAGCGGTGGTAGGTTGCCACCGCATCCCGGTCTGAGAACGGGCCCTTCTCCTGTTCCAACTCCCGCAGGCGGCTGGCGTACATTTCGACCGAGTCGGTGGCCACCGTCAGGATGATGTCGTCGCTTCCCAACTCGTAATACTTGGCGAACTTGATACAGGCCAGCAGGTTGGCGATGCTGGAGATGCCGAGCAGCGGCAATTGGGCCCGGAGGTGTGACGAAACACCTTGCTCGGCCAGGTAGTGCAGGCCCGCCGGCGTGTTGAACAAGCGCAACACGCTGAGAGCGGCGGCATCGTCGATGGCGATGACCATGTCGGTGTTCTTCACGTTGTGGATCCAGGGAATGTGCTTGTCGCCAATGCCCTCGATCCGGTGGGCGCCAAAGCCGTTTTCGAGCATCGTGGGGCATTGCAGGGCTTCACAGGCTGCGATCTTGCTGGCGGGAAATCGCTGCTTCAGGAAGTCGCCACTGGCCAGGGTGCCGCTGGACCCGGTGGTCAGGGCAATTCCACGGAATTGCTGTCGACCCTCCAGCAGCCTGTCCAGCACCTCGAGCATGGCTGCTCCGGTGACGGAGTAGTGCCACAGGTAATTGCCGAACTGTTCGAACTGGTTGAAAATGCAGAGGTTTTCTCCGGAACGCTTCAGTTCCCAGCATTTGTCGAAGATCTCTTTGACGTTGCTCTCCGATCCCGGCGTCCTGATCGTCTCTGCCGCCACTTCGGCCAGCCATTCGAAGCGCTCCCGACTCATCCCCTCGGGCAGGACGGCGACCGAGTCACAGCCCAGCAGGTTGGAATCGAAGACCCCTCCCCGGCAGTAGTTGCCGGTGGAGGGCCAGACGGCCTTCTGACTCGAGGGGTCGAACTCCCCGGTCAACAAGTGGGGCACGAGACATCCGAAGGCGGCGCCGACTTTGTGGGTACCGGTCGGAAACCACTTGCCGACGAGAGAAACGATGCGGGCCTCCACCCCGGTGAGCTGCGCAGGGAATTCGATCGTATTGACCTCGCCAAAGCCGCCTCCTTTCATGACCGGCTCGTTGTGCCAGGTGATTCGAAACAAATTCAGGGGGTCCAGGTCCCAGAGGCCCAGGTTGGCCAGCCGGGCTCGAACCTGCTCGGGGATCCGACTCGGGTTCCGCTGTTGCTCGAGGGTCGGGACGATGATTCCGCGTTGCCGCGCCCTCTCCACGGAGCGTTGCAGGACAGCCTCGTCACGGACCGCCAGATCGATCATGAGAGCTCCTCTGGGAAGTTTGAGACAGTTGGAACAGTCACAACGGGCCTTCGTCCTCCGACAACGCCCGCCTGACGCTCTCCAGGCCGGGTTGAACCAGGCGGGCCCGGGCGCCCGCCATTTCGACGGATCTCATCGCGCCGGCAACGTCCTTCAAGCCGTTTCCGGTATTGAGAACCACGATCCGGTCGCCGGGGTCCACCAGTTTCTTTTCGGCCGCCTTCTCCAGGCCCGCATAGGCGGCCGCGCCGGCCGGCTCGGCAAACACCCCCACCCCCTGAGCCAGGGTCGGGATGGCCGCCAGAATCCTCTCGTCGCTGACTCGAACGAAGGCCCCGCCGCTGCGACGCACGGCCGCCATCGCCTTGAGCCGGTCTCGCGGGAAGCCGGTGCTGATGCTGTCGGCGACGGTGCGGGCGGTCACGGGAGCCTTGGTCAGAACATCTTCCCCGTCTTCCCAGGCCCGAGCCAGAAAGCTGCTCCCCTCGGCCTGCACGCCGATCAGCCGGGGGATCCTTTCGATCCATCCCAGAGCCAGGAGATCATGCATCCCTTTGTACAGCCCTCCGATGATGCAGCCGTCTCCCACGCTCACGACCACGACGTCGGGAGCCCGCCAGTGGCACTGCTCGCAGATCTCGAAGCTGGCGGTCTTCTTGCCTTCGCTCATGTAGGGGTTGAAACCGGTGTTGCGATTGTACCAGCCGTATTCGCCGGCTGCCGCGAGGCACAAGTCGAAGGCCTGATCGTAGGTCCCGTCCACCAGCAGGACTCGGGAGCCGAAGGCGAGCAGCTGGGCAATCTTGGCAGGCGGGGCCGTTCGAGGTACGAAGATCACGTTCGGCTGCTGCACGCTGGCACACAGTCCAGCCAGAGCGGCTGCCGCGTTTCCCGTGCTGGCCGTAGTCAGGATTCGGGCGCCCCGCTCCCAGGCCTTGACCAGGGCGATGGCGCTGGCCCGGTCTTTGAAGGAGCCGGTCGGCTGAAGCCCGTCGTCCTTGACCATGAGGTGTTTGAGGCCGAGGCGCTTCTCGAGGGCGGGCGCTGCGTACAGGGGAGTCCCTCCCACTCTCAGAGGCGGCACGCGGCCGGCGGGGTCCACAGGGAGCAGCGGTTTGTATCTCCAGATCGTCCAGTCCTGGTTGGAAGCGAGCAGGTCTCGACTGATGCGGCCGGCGATCCAATCATAGTCGTACAGGACGTCGACGACCCCCTCCCAGCCGTGATCCGGACAGATGTAGTCGATCTCGTCCGGACGGTACTCCTTTTCGCAGATCAGGCACTTCAGGCAGTGGATTGGCTTCACGGCAGAAAATGAGTGCCCGTTTTCCCCTCCAGGGCACGTTGGACGTTTTCGGGATTGGTGACAATGGCGCGCTGCCCACCGGCTTCCAGGTAGTCGATGACGGCCTGAATCTTGGGCCCCATGCTGCCGGGATCGAAGTGGATTCCTTCGGCCTGCCGCTGCTTTGCTTCTTCCAGAGTCATGCGGTCGATCGATTGCTGCTCGGGCTTTCCCCAGTTCAGCGCCACCTTCTCCACGGTGGTGCTGATCAGGAGCAGTTCAGCGCCCACAGCCGTGGCGAGCAAAGCCGCAGCCAGGTCCTTGTCGATGACCGCGGCCACTCCTCGCAGGATACCGTTTTCATCAGAGACGACTGGAATCCCACCGCCCCCGGCAGAAATGGTGACGACCCCCGCGGCCAGAAGCTTTTCGATGGCGTCTGCCTCGACGATGCGCAAGGGCCTGGGGGACGGCACGATTCGCCGCCATCCCCGCCCGGCGTCTTCCCTCACCTGCCAACCCTCCTTGGCGCGATGCCGCTCGGCTTCCTTTGCCGTCATGAAGGAACCGATTGTCTTGGAGGGACGGGAAAAGGCTGGATCGTCGGCGCTCACCACGGTTTGGGTGATGAGCGTGACGACACTCTTCTCGATGTCCAGCCGCTTGAAGACGTTGCCCAGGTTTTGCTGCAGGGCATAGCCGATGGCGCCCTCCGCGTCCGCGCCGCAGACATCCAGGGGCACCTGGTGGAGTTCCCGCGCGGCCAGTTCGGAGCGACGCAGAATGAAACCGATCTGGGGCCCATTCCCGTGAGTGATCACGACCTCCCAGCCGGCTTTGATCATCTCCGCGATGTGCCAGGAGGCCTGCTCCAAAGCCAGGTATTGGTCTTCGACCGTCTGGTGCTTTTCGTCTCTGATCAGTGCGTTGCCACCCAATGCAAAAACCGCTCTCTTGCCCATGGTGCACCCTTGGAGGAGGTGTCCGGCCCAAGAAAAGCCAGCGGTCGGGTCAAGCTGCTGCCGATCCTCTCGAGCCTGCCGGAACGGAAGTCCTAATGACGAAACTGGGAGATGAAGGCTCCCTGCTGCTCGAGGCTGTCGCTTCTCCCTCCTGCGCCGAGCCCTCATAACCGGATCGCCGGACGCCAACCTCCATCTTACCTCGCTCCAACTCTTGGGTTCCACGCAGCTGCGCCGCGGGGAATCGGCATTCGGGAACCGTTACAAACAGATGAGACCGGGAGTCCGGGCTCTACTGCCTCGCTGCGTGCTTGCCGAGCCTCCAGCCTCGGGACGGGGTTCACATGGTGAGGGCCATGACCGCCTTCTGCACGTGCAGCCGGTTCTCGGCCTGCACGTACACCACACTGTTGGGGCCCTCCAGAACCGATTCGGTCACCTCGATGTTGCGGTCAGCCGGCAGGCAGTGCATGTAGAGAGCGTCGTCACGGGCCAGCGACATGCGTCGTTCGTCCGCGATCCAGTCGCTGTAGCGCCTGGCAATATCGGCGGACTTCTGGTGATCGGTGGTCGTCAGCATGCAGCCCCAGCTCTTGGGGTAGACTACGTCCGCGTTCTCGAATCCAGCATCGAAATCGTCCAGGATCTCGAGGGAACCTTTGTGGCTCCGTGCGTTCTCTCGAGCCTGCTCGACGAGTTCGGGCAGCAGTCCGAACTCCGGGGGATGCGTCAGCCTGACGTTCATTCCATAACGCGTCAAGAGCAGGATCAGACTCTGGGGAACGCTCAGCGGCTTCTGATAGCTGCTGGCATAAGCGTAGCTCACGTTGACGGTCAGGCCGCGAGGATCGCCCTTCTTTTCCAGGATGGTCAGCAGATCGGCCAGGATTTGAAAGGGATGGTACCAATCGCACTGCAGGTTGAAGACGGGTACTCGGCTGGCAGCGGCGACTTCGCGGATGTACTGGTTGCCGACACCCCAATCACAATGCCGGATGGCGATGGCGTCATTGTACCGTCCCAGGATTTCGCCGATCTCCTTGGCGGTGTCGCCGTGGCTGATCTGGGTGGTGTCGCTGGCGATGAACTGGGCATGGCCGCCCAGCTGGGCCAGGCCCGCTTCGAAACTGTTGCGCGTCCGGGTGCTGGTGAAAAAGAAGAGCATCGACAGCACCTTGTCGCGCAAGTAGGCATGGGGAACTCCGGCTGCCCGCTTCCGCTTCAAGTCGAGAGCCACCTGCAGAATTGTGTCGATTTCCTCCCGGGTCCATTCCTGGGTGGTGATCATGTCGCGCCCGCGAAGCAATGTCTCCATCTGAGTTTCCTCGTGAGGTTTTCAGCTGCAACGCCACCCCGTTCACGGGCCGCATTGCTCAGCCTGGACTCTCGGTGGACGCCTTGGTCTCGCTGACCCGATCCCGCTGTCGCCGGCGGATCATCGCAGGCAGCAGCGCGTAAAACTTGGTGGCCTCGACCACGTCTTCCAGCGGTACGTGCTCGTTGACCGAATGGGCGAAGATCTCGTCGC
>JBFKLX010000121.1:0-16959 GCA_041630155.1 Acidobacteriota bacterium | reverse complement strand
GGCGGCTGCGTCCGTAGCGTCAGGCACGCAGGGACTGACGCGCGGCATCTTTTCCCATCTGGCCACGACACGCGGGTTCTTCACTGGGGTGGCTGCTTTGAACCCGGGCCGTCTGGCGGCCGATGTCCGGTTCGTGGCCCAAGCGCGTTCCGGACAGCGCCTCGGCGTGTTCGACACCGTTTTGCCTCCGCGTTCCCGACTCAGCCGCCTGATCACCGAACTGATCCCGGCCGCTGCCGGCCAAGATGGTGGGCTCATCTGGGTCAGCAGTACCCAGCCCATTTTCCTGACGTCACTCTTTGGGACCAATCAGGGCTCGGTTCTGGCCAATATTCCGCCTCAGACCGTGCCGGCAGCGTTTCGGCCCGACAGTGGAGTGGCTCGGGCCAGAGTGAGCCCTGAACTGGCTGTTCTGGGTCCCTCTGACGAGCAGCCGTTCGAGGTGGCGGGGACGTCCGGCGCCCCCGAATGGAGTGTCGATGGAATACTGGGAGGCACGCTCCTGGCCGGTCTCATCGGATCGGACGGAGTGTATCAGGCTCCCCCAGCAGTTCCCTCTTTACCGGTGGTGGTCACGGCGCGAGAAGAGGCAGAAATCGCATCGGCCACGGTCGATGTGCTGCAGCAGCAGGTGCTGATCCCTGAACGTCTCAGTGCGGTCACCGCCATGGCTTTTCTGCCCCAAAGGAACCGCCTGGTGCTGGCCCGCTCCTCGGGCGACGACGGCTCCTCCGCGGAAATAGTGGAACTGCAGCCGTCGCTGCAAATCAGCCCCCTGGTCTCCCTCGCTTCAGAGCGAGTCTCCGGGCTCTTGCCCATGGAGATTGCCGGCCGGGAATATCTGCTGGCGACTGGCTCGGTGAGTGGGCGCCTCCTCCGCATCGATCCCCAGGCGAAGACGATCCGCACCATTGTTACCGGCTTGACGTCACCGCGCAGCCTGCAATTGGATCCTCTCACGGGCGGGCTCTTCGTGGCGGAACAGGGTCGCTTCAGTCTGCTGCCTCGAGTCAGCTTGGAACGCAGCGTGGCGGGATCGGAGGAGGTCCCCTTGTCCTCTGGGGCACTGATCGGCAAGGTCCGTTTCGATGAGGACGTGGTCGGGTTGACCGTCGACCGCTGCAGCGGTGAGCTCTATTTCACCCTTTCCTCAGGGGATCTCCTGCTGCGTTCCCGCCGCAGTGAGGGCGAGTCGGAGAGCGTTCTGGCCGCACTCCGCGGCGCCGCAAGCCTGGTTGCCCTGTATCGACAGGGGGTTGCCTGCCCCAGGGCGACTCATCTCCTGCTGGCCGAAGCAGCCGCTGACCGGCTCACTCTGCACGTCCCGTCACGATCGCGCCGGATCTCGCCTTGGACCCATGGAGGGGCCGGCCTGCTGAGTTTCCTGCCCTCCGGGAACCCTTACCGAGAGGGAGCGGCTCTGCTGGTGCTGGACGAAGGGACGGCAGCCGGTCAACTCAGGGCGGTCGATCTGCAGGACCTATACGGCGAACGGCCCCCCAATCCGCCCATCAACCGGCTAAAGAGCGAAGCCGGCCCTCCGGGTCCAGATCTTTTCTTCAGCAACGTCTCCGCGCAGCCCGGTGGGTTGGCAGCCGTGACGCTCGCTTACCGGGCCGGCCCGGGCGGCGCTGACGCCTTGACCACCCTCGCCTTCACGGTTCGGTACGACCCGGTTCGGCTGTCCCTGGCCACCAGGGATGCCGATGCGGACGGAGTTCCGGACGCCATTCAATCGACCTTGCCTGCCGAATTCGAGTTGCTGGCCCTTCCCCAGGTGGATCCGGGCCGGCTCGACCTCGTTCTGGTCGGTTTCGAACGACCCTTCTCCCCCTTGCCGGAAGGTGACCTGCTGACTTTCCATTTTCGGGTCCTCCAACCCGATCCAGGCAGCTTCGACGTGTCGTTCGGATCACGCCCCATGCCCTCGGCGGCCAACAGCCAGGGACAGGTCCGGCGTCTCGACGAAACGCGGGCCGGAACGATTTTCGTCCTTCCCTAGGGGCCTGTCGGCGCGCAGGAAACTTGGCCGGATTTGAGCGAGCCCGCGCCCGTCGGAAGTCGGCACTTCGGCCCGACGGGCAGAGGGCAACTTCCGACGCGGCGCAGGCCCTGCGCGGGCAGGCTCGGAGCGGGCAGCCAGGCTCAGGGTTCCCAACTCCTCGAATCCCATTGGCTTTCCCCCTTTCTTCGGGAGTCACCCGCTTCCGAGGGGATCCCGAGCGGCCCGGTAACACCAGACGGCCCGAAATCCGACACTGCCATTCGCATGACCGGTGCCCAAACCCTCTCGAATTTCAAAAAACGTTTGGTCCGTAGTAGTTTATGTCTGCCCGCGCGGATGCCGGGGAATGGAAAAGTTGCCGCCTCGCCTGAACTAGAAATGAGGCCGTGGTCTGAATTCCGGAAAGCCGCAGCCCGGCTGCGGCCGAATCGGAAATAAGGGGGGCGACGCGTCGAGCGGCAGAGATCTGGTAAACTGATTCTCGTCAAATGGCGAGGCGAAACCCCACCTTCAGCAATGTCAGGTCACGCATGGCTGGTGAGTCTGACCGGCTGGCCGGTTGTTGTTGCTATTGACATTGCGCGATTCCGGGATCGTCCTCGCGAGCCCTGCCCCCGTTCGAGTCCCGATCATCCCCTTCGAGAGGCAATGGCGGAAAGCGATCCCCGGGAGAGTGCGGTTCGTGCTCGCTGGAGTGCACCGAGACGGGCGCGTCAGAATGTTTCCGGCGCCTGGCCCGGGCTTTCAAGGAGGAAAGGCATGAGTGCAATCGATCAGACCTTGGGATCCAACCGTCGCTACGCGGAGCAGTTTCGGCTGGGGGACCTCCCCATGCCCCCGGCACGCCGCTTGGCGATCGTGGCCTGCATGGACGCTCGCTTGACCATCGAACCGATGCTCGGTCTCCAAACCGGAGATGCCCACATCATTCGCAACGCCGGAGGAATCGTCACTGAAGACGCCTTGCGTTCCCTGATCATCTCTCACTACTTGCTGGGGACCTCGGAGTTCATGGTGATCAATCATACCGACTGCGGCATGTTGACGTTCCGCGACCAGGATCTGCAGGAGCGTTTGCGTGCAGAAACCGGCGGAGACGCGGCGGCGCCGGCTTGCTTCCATTCCTTTTCCAACCTCGAGGAGAACGTCAAGCGTCAGATCCAGAAGATTCGGTCGCACCCATGGATGCCCAAAGACATCCCGGTGCGGGGATTCGTGTACGACGTCCGAAGTGGAAGTCTCGATGAGGTTTAGCCGCGGTTTGACGAATCCCCTCCGGCCGGGATAGTTTCTGCTTCGACTCCATGAAGGGACTCTGGCTGGAGCGAGGACAAATCTCACTGCGGAGCGACCTCGCCGAACCGCGCCCCGAGCCGGGAGAGGCCCTGGTGGAGGTTGTCCTGGCTGGCGTCTGTGGGACGGATTTGGCTTTGCTGGAAGGCTACGCGGGTTTTGCGGGCATTCCCGGACACGAATTCGTCGGTCGAATCGCGGAGTGCGCCGGAAAGCCCCGCCTGGTGGGGCGGCGAGTGGTGGGCGAGATCAACGTCGCTTGCCGCCAGTGCGCGGAGTGCCGTGCAGGCCATTCCAATCATTGCCGGCGGCGGCGGGTATTGGGAATTCGTGATCGTGGCGGCTCCTTCGCGGAATTCCTGGTTCTACCCCTCAGCAATCTGCATGAAGTGACCGACTCGATCTCCGATCGGGCGGCCGTCTTCACCGAGCCGCTGGCAGCCGCCTTGCGGATCGGGGAGCAGATCGGCGGGCTGGAGAGCCGGCGGGTCCTCATCGTCGGAGCGGGCAGGCTGGGACAGCTGGTGGCCCGCGCCCTGGCCGCCTCGGGCTGCAAGCCTCGAATCCTCGTGAAGTACCCGAGGCAAGCAGAGCTTCTCGAGGCCTTTGCCGAAGTTTCCTTTGCAGCCAGCGAGTTGCAGGCCAGGTCTTTCGATCTGGTCATCGAAGTGACGGGTTGCCCGTCAGGCTTCCAGGTAGCGCTGGAAGCAGTTCGACCCCGCGGGACGATAGTTCTGAAGAGCACCTATCGAGAACTGACCGAGACCGATCTGTCCAGGGTGGTCGTCGACGAAATCCGACTCGTCGGCTCGCGCTGTGGGCCCTTTCCCCAGGCTCTGACGCTGCTCGAACGCGGATTGGATGTCGAGCCTCTCATCGAGGCCGTGTTGCCCCTGGACGATGCGCTAGGTGCGTTGGAGGCAGCACGTAGACCCGGGGCAATGAAGATTCTCCTGCAGATCTCTTCGAGTCGGAAAAACCACCCGATGTGACGATCACCATAGCCAGGCGGATTGGGAAAGCGTATATTGGAACGCCCTGACAATGGTGGTAGGGAGACGAAGCGATTGAAGGCAGTCATTTTCGATTTCGACGGGACCCTGGTCGACTCTTCGCGGTCGATCGTGTCGACCTTCAATGCCGTCCTGAGTCACTACGGAGTTCCCGAATGGGACGAGGATCGAATCCGCAAGGGAATCGGGCGGCCTCTGATGGAGCTCTTCCACGAGATTTTTGCCAATGGCCACCCCACTCCTCAGCACCTGGTCGAGACCTATGTCCGCCTCTCCCAGAAGAACGGCTACGAGGAAGTGAAACTGCTGCCCGGGGTTCTGGAGACACTGGACCACTTTTCGGGGCGCGTCTCCCTGGGAATCGCCACCTCGCGAACCTCCGGGAGCACCCGGGCGATCCTTCAACGCTTCAAACTCGGTCGCCGCTTTGGCGCGATCGTGGGAATCGACATGGTTCAGAACCCCAAACCCCATCCAGAACCAGTGGCTCAGGTGTTGAAGGCGCTGGGCGTGGAGCCTCGGCACGCGCTGCTGGTTGGAGACACGCCGGACGACATCCACGCCGCCCGCGGAGCCGAAGTGCTGCCCGTCGGTGTGACGACCGGTGCGCACCCCCGGCAGACTCTGGAGGCCGCGGGCGCCTCCGCTGTGATCGACGATTTGCTGGAACTCCAGGGGCTCATGAGGTGAGAATCCTGAGTGCCCCGCATCTCTCGGGAGAGCTCTGGCGGCGCCGCCGGGATCATCCAGTTCACGCACGACCCCTCTCCGGCGGACAACCTCAATCCTTCGGCTGAATCACCGATTCGCAACCATCGCCGACGATAGCGGATCTGAATACTCGATTGGAGGTGGTCAATGAGTTTCTCTATTCGCTTTCCGTGGCTGCTGGGGCTCTCGCTGCTCTGGACGATCTCGTGTTCCAAGCCCGCAACCACCGGCGGCCCCCCACCGCTGCAAACTCCCGCGGAAACCTCGGGCCAGGCGGCCGACTTCGACTCCGTGACGATCACTCTCGAGCGAACATCCTGCTACGGGACTTGTCCCGTCTACGAAGTTTCCATCGATGAAACCGGTTTGGTTCAATATCGGGGCAAGGCCTTCGTCCAAGTGGAAGGAAAACAGACCCGGCGAATCACTCCCGAGGCTGTCCGAAGACTGGTCGGTGAGTTTCTGGCCATCGACTTCTTCCAGCTCAATGGCCGCTACGACAGCATGGGCGGCCTGAAGGTGTCGGATCTTCCCACGACGATCACGACGATCAACCTCGACGGCCGTCGCAAACGAGTCGAGGACTATGTCGGCGCTCCCGACGCGCTCCGCGGGCTGGAGGCCCTGATCGACGAAACGGCGGGGGTGCGGGAGTGGACTGGGAAGAAGTGAACCGGGTTCGAGTCGGGCGTAGACCATTGCGAGGCCCAGTCGCTAGAAGATTAGACTGGCGTAGCTGACGAAGGAGCCCGAGGGGTCCATCTGGCTGTGCTCATGAGCCAGCAGGCTGCCCTCTTGCCCCTCCAACAGGTGCAGCATCGTGTAGAGGGGAGAAAACCCGCAGATGCGGCGCTGGTCCCGTTCTTCCGCCACGAAGTCGAAAAACCCTGTGGGATCGCCCTGCAACACGGGCTCGAGCATCTGCTGGTCGCGGCGCAGCACGCGCTGAACCAGCTCCTGCTCCGGCCGCTCCTGGTCCCCGTAGCGTGGGCCGATGTGGGCCAGATCGATGCTGGACACGAAACAGGCCCGCTTCCCCGACTGCGCCAGCGCTTTCCGCAGGCCCGACACGAAACGATCGAAGCGCCGGTCTTCCCCGCTCGTGTCTTGTCCTCGCAGCTGCTGATACGAGAAACTGCATAGCACGGGCAGGATCTGAAAGCCTCCTCGAGAGAAGAGATGTTGCAGGAACGGAATCTGAAACTCGACCGTGTGCTCGTTGCGGTGGGTCAGGTCCTCGGCGAATTCGTCCTTGCCCAGTGTTTCGTCCAGCAGCCGCAGCAGGTCCCGATCCACGGAGGCGACCCCGAGGGGTGTCTCGAAGTCTTTTCGGGAGACTGAGAAGAGTTCGGGGAGACCGGAGTGTGCCGTCCCCAGTATGATGAACGTGTCGGGAGGCTCGCTCTCGGCCAGGGCTCGATAGGCGTGTGTGTAGGTGGGTCCCCCCAGACGCAGATCGATGTGCGGAGCAGCCATCCCTTTCAGACGCCTGCCCGAACGCTCTCCGGGCACCCCCGCGCCCCGTTGGTCGGTATAGAAGGCGCTGATCGCCTCCTGCAACGGGCCTGGCTGAGCTGGATAGCTGGTGCCGGCATGCGCCGCTCTCCGCACCGGAGCGGATCGGAACTCTTCCAGTAACTCCCGGTAGCGTTGCCGGAAGTTCTCGTTGTCCAGGAACCAGGCCTGATCCAACTGGTCCACGAGATGTTGGATTTGCTCGCTGTAGATCAGCTCGCCGGCCTGTCGGGTCAGCACCAGCTGAATCTCTCGAACGGAATGACTGCCGTCCATGAGCGCCAGAATCTGGCAGACCTGCGGCGATACCACGAGGATCCGGTCGCTCACCTGCAGCGGGTCGCGCAGCACCACCAGGGGCTTGCCGTCCTGCGTATGCGGCAGCGCCTCGAGGTAACGCAGGCAGGGGTTTTCCGGATTCGAGGCCATCATGCACTGCTGACACACTCGGCCCGGCTTGTCAAGCTGGGCACGCGGGCGTACTCGTGCAGCGCACGGGCACGGCGGGATACACTGTTCCCCTTGGGGGCCCCTTCGGCCCAAGGCTCGACCGACAGGCATTTTCCGAGGAGGCGTGTCATGGATCAACCGAGATTTCCCAACGAGTCCGAAGAGTACCGGGCGGCCCGCGATCGTCTGCTGGAGGCGGAAGCCGCTTTGCGTCACCAGCTCGAAGAAGTGGCCGCGTTGCGGAGAAGACTGCCCCTCGGAGGGCCGGTTCGGGAGGACTACGTCTTCGAGGAACTGGACGGCGCAGGGGACGTTCACCCCGTGAAGCTGTCCGAACTCTTCGCACTCGGGAAGGACAGCCTGGTCGTGTACGGGTTCATGTACGGCCCCCGGATGGAGCAGCCGTGCAGTATGTGCAGCTCGCTGCTGGACGGCCTCAACGGCAATGCCCGGCACATCTCCCAGCGCGTCAACCTGGCCGTTGTCGCGCGTTCGCCGATTGGGAGGATCCGAGAGTTTTCCGACGAGCGCGGCTGGCACCATCTTCGCCTTCTGTCCTCGGCGGGCAACAGTTTTCAAGCGGACTATTTTGCTGAGGACGGCGAGGGAAACCAGTGGCCGATGGCCAATGTGTTCGTGCGGCGTGACGGGGTGATCCGCCACTTCTGGGGATCGGAGCTCATGTTCCGGGAGTACGAGCAGGGAGACATGCGGCACGTCGATCTGCTCTGGCCGCTCTGGAACGTGCTGGACCTGACTCCCGAGGGCCGAGGCAAGACCTGGTACCCCAAGCTGGCTTACCAGGATTGAAACCGGCTCCCCAGCCAGCCCCCTCCGGGTGATTGCACCCATCCAGATGGGCCAAAAACACATCGACGAACAGGCTGGAGTTTCCAGCAGCTCTCGAGAGAGTCTCGGGGAGCGGCCGACCATCGGCCGGTTCGTGGGCGCCCGACAAGGTGTCTCCCAATTGGCATTCTTCTTGCTGAATCCCTCGGGTCCGATCGCGTCCCTCAGGACGGATGAACGGGCCGAATCGGGCCCTTCTTCCGGGTCGGGACGGGGTCGCGGAATTGGAGTAGATACTGATGATTCGACGAATTGCTGAAGCATTCTTGCTCGTTCTGTTCCTCTCTTCCACGATCTGGGCTCAGGGGCCCGGAGGACCCAACGCCAACCACCCTGGAGGGACTCATGCGGGTGCCGGACCCGGTTCGCTCCCCGGCTGGAGCGGCCACGAACTGGAGCACAATCTCGTGTTGGCTCAGATGGCAGCGGGGCGCGACATCACCACCACGCTGATCGTTTCCAGCCAGGCCAATCGCCAGATGATGACCTGGGCCGAAGCCGAAGATCTCGAGGTCACCGGGACGATTCACTTCTTCCACCAGGACGGGTCGCCTTTCCAGGTGCGCGTCAATGGAACCCTGGTCCCAGGGGTCTTCGAGTTCAGGCTCGCTGCTTCGGAGACGGCATTCCTGGAAGTCGCTTCGGAGGGTCCCAACCAAGCAGGCTGGGCGTTGATCAGCGTCGCTGACAACAGTCAGGGGCCCGGCTGGGGCCAGCGCGACGGACACTCACTCTCTCGAGGCGAGCGTCTCAGCGCCACCGCCTTCTACACCGTATTCGGTCCCAACGGCCGGCTGGCTACCCGAGTCGCCGTGATACCGGCGATGTACCAGCGGGAGCACTTCTGGAATGCTTCCCTGCCCGCGTTTCTGGGACCTGCTGTGAATACCGGTGTGGCCCTGGTGAACACCGGCTCGGATCCCCTCGCAGCAACTCTTCGGCTGCGCGATGCACAAGGGCAGATTCTGGTCGAAACGGAGCTCTCCTTGGCGGCCGGTCAACAGATCTCGCGTTTCCTCGACGAGCTCTTCGATCAAGGCTTGCCGGCCACCCTGCAGGGTCGGCTCGAAGTGGCTGGTGACGGCGAGGGGCTGGTGGTGCTCGGCTTGCTCTCGACTCAGGGGATACTCACCACCATTCCCACTCATCACTTCGGGAGCTGGGCCTCTTCCCCGCCTCACATGCCCTGAGCTGCTCAGTTGAAACAGAGAGTCAGTGGGATGCCGGGAGCCATCCCGGCGTCCCGCTCTTCGACCAGCCCGGCTGACCCCCACATCCCGTCCCTACGCCCTCTTGGAGTCAGGCAGTCCTTGTGGGGCCAGCGGCAGCGAGCGAAGCCGGATTCCCACGGCATCGAAGATCGCGTTGGCGACCGCCGGCGCCAGGCCCACGATGGGGGTCTCACCGGCTCCTGTTGAGGGGAGGTCCTTCCGATCCAGCAGGACGACTTCGATTCGCGGTGTGTCGCTGAAGCGGGGCACCCGGTAACGGGAGAATCGAGGGTTGAGGATCCGGCCGTTCTCGAACTCGATTGCCTCGAACAAGGCGCCGCCGATTCCCTGCACGATGGCGCCTTCGATCTGATTCTTCAGGTGATCCGGATTCAGAATGGCGCCGCATTCGAAGGCCGCCACCACGCTGGTGATCTTCACCTGCCGCTCGGACGGCTCGATGCGTACCTCGGCGCAGGTGCCGATGTAGCCACCCTTCTCGAAGCCGCATGCGATTCCCGACCCGGCTCCCTTTCTCGAGCCCCGCTTGCTCCAGCCGAAGGCCTGCGCCGCGGCGCGCAGTACGGCCGCCAGCCTTGGGTCGTTGAGGTGGCGCAGCCGGAACTCCAGGGGGTCCTCCCCCAGCAGGCTGGCCAGCTCATCCATGTGAACTTCGCGCGCGAAGTGATTCGCGGTCGCCGCCAGAGCTCGGTACGAACCCTGTCGCAGCGGAGATTCCGTGGGGTGGAATTCGATCTTCTGATTCTCGACGGCGTAAGGGGTGCGGATCCCCGAGGCGCCGGAGTTGTAGTTGTGGAACTCCCAACTCGTCAAGATCCCCTGGCGCACTCCGCTCTCGACTTCGATCACGCCGGCCGGCCGAAAATAAGCCCAGGTGAATTCCTCTTCCCGGGTCCAGACCAGTTTGACCGGTTTCCCGGCCGCCTTGGCCAGACGGGCCGCCTCGATGGCTGCTTCGCCGGTGTGCTTGCCCCCATAGCCGGACCCGGTGTCGGGAACGATGACACGAACGTCCTCCTCGGCCAGGTGAAAGGTTTCTGCCAATTCGCTCCTGACCCCAAACGGGCGCTGAGTACCGGTCCAGACCGTCAGCTTGGGTCCGGTCCACTGGGCCACGGCTGCGCGCGGCTCCAGCGGGGCATGGGCGATATAGGCGATGTGGTAGGTGCTCGCCAGCTTGAGATCTGCGTTCGCCTGTGCTTCTTCTACGGAGCCGGTGCTGTGTCCGGAGCGACCCCGCCAGCCTCGAGCTTCGGTCGGATGTGATTTCAAGTGGCGGTAGAGCTCTTGGCTGGACACCTGGGATGGAATCTCCCAGTCGCCGCGAATCGCTGCCACCGCGCGAGCCGCCTCGTGTTCGGAGGGGGCGGCCACTCCCACGAAGTTGCCGTCTCGGACCACCACCACGCCGGCGAGTTGCCGTGCGGCGGATGCGTCCAGGGACCGGGGGACGCCCCCGAAGCCGGATGGCCGCACCATCTTGCCGTAGAGCATTCCCGGAAGCTTCAGGTCGGACGTGTAGCGATGCCGCCCGGTGACGAAGGATTTCCCGTCGACTTTGGGGATGGACCGTCCCGTCATCTGCCATTTCTCGGGCGGGGTCATGGCAGGGTCAGCGCTCACCCTGCGCGCCAGTTTCCGCCCCCGGCTGAGTTCTCCCAGCCCGGCGGAGCGCTGGCTTGCCGAGTGAGTGATCTGTCCGGCTTGAACCGAGATCGCCTCTCGCGCCACTCCCCACTCCCGAGCCGCCAGGTCCAACAGCGTTTCCCGGGCGGCAGCCGCCATTCGGCGAAGCTGGGGGACCATGGTGGGGGTGGTGAGGCTGCCGAAGGTTCCTCGATCGTAGGGGGTCAACGCCGTGTCCCCCATGACCAGCTGAATCGAATCCAGCGGACAGTGCAACTCCTCGGCCACCACTTGAGTCAAGGATGTGCGGGCGTTCTGGCCCACCTCGACCTTGCCCGTGAATGCCGTGACGCGTCCGTCTTCGGCCACATGGAGCCAGGCTGAAATCTCCTCGGGAAGGGACTGGCCCGAGCCTCTCCGGCGGCCCGACTCCTGGGCGGCCGGAGCGGGATCGGTAGTGAGGAGAATGAAGAGGCCGGCACCCGAAAGCTGCAGGAATTCCCGTCGAGCCCAACCCAGCCGATAAGGTTGCCGCTCATCGAGTTCGTACCGTTCCGGCTCCAGAATCGGATCTTTGCGGGATTCTTCCTTCATTGCTCACCCCCTTCCGCCAGGGCAGTGGCGCGGCGGATGGCCGAAAGGATGCGGGGATAGACGCCGCAGCGACAGATGTTGCCGTCCATCGCTCGAATCACCTCCGCCTCGGTGGGAGCGGTGTTCTCTCGAAGCAGAGCCAAGGCCGAGAGGATCATGCCGGGAGTACAGTACCCGCACTGCAGGGCATTCTCTTCGAGGAAGGCCTGCTGCAGGGGAGCCAGCCGTCCCTCCGAAGCCACGCCCTCGATTGTGGTGATCCGGCTTTCCCCGATCCTTCCCACTGCCGTGACGCAGGAGCGGCGGGCCTGGCCATCGACCAGAACCGTGCAGGCTCCGCACTGGCCCTCTCCGCACCCGTATTTCGCTCCCGT
This sequence comes from Acidobacteriota bacterium, assembly GCA_041630155.1. Taxonomy (GTDB): domain Bacteria; phylum Acidobacteriota; class UBA6911; order RPQK01; family JANQFM01; genus JBFGHG01. Next base: position 5,297 of record JBFKLX010000121.1, on the reverse strand, counting down.
CAACTCGAGGTCGTCTCTCAAGACGTTGAGAAGGCTGCGCTCCGGATCAGCGTCGACCTCTCGACGGGCGCCGTTGACGTTGAGGTGTTTGATTCGAGTCACCGAACTCTCTCCTTGCAAGGCTTTGATTCTCAGAGAATCTCAAAACCTGGGCTCAATGACAACAAATCTCGGTGCTGTGCGACAATGAACCGGTTCTGATGACGCACCCATTGATTGAAATCGAGGGCTTGAAGAAGAGCTTCCACGGCCGGCCCGTGCTTCGGGGGATCGACCTCACCATCGGGTCCAATCAACTGACCGTCCTGATCGGGCCTTCCGGATGCGGCAAGTCCACCTTGCTGCGTTGTCTCAACGGTCTGGAAGTCTTCGACGAGGGTTCCCTCTCGATCAACGGAAACCGCCTGGTTCGGCAGGCCTCACAGCCAGGTCTCGATCGAAAGTTCCAGCGCACCATGCATGAGCTGCGCTCCACGATGGGGATGGTCTTCCAGTCGTTCAACCTGTTTCCTCACCTGGACACGCTTCAGAACGTGGCCCGCCCTCCCCAGATCGTGCAGGGGATGGCCAGAGCGGAGGCGCTCCAACTGGCGCTGGAACTGCTGGAGAAGGTGGGGCTCCGGGAGCTGGCCGGTCATTATCCCAGCGAACTCTCGGGAGGGCAGCAGCAGCGGGCCGCCATTGCCCGGGCGCTGGCCATGCGGCCGCGAGTCATCCTCTACGATGAACCGACGTCCGCGCTGGATCCCGGGCTGGTCGACGAGGTCCTGCAGGTAATGAGGGAACTGCACGATGAGGGGATCACCCAGGTGGTGGTCACCCACGAGATGCGTTTCGCTCGCGAAGCGGCCGAGAAAATCGTGGTTTTGTGGGAGGGTGAGGTGATCGAGGAGGGCCCACCCGATGCCATCTTTTCTCATCCCTGCGATCTTCGAACCCGTCAGTTCTTGAAAAGATTTCTGTGAGTGCGCACGCGTCCTCCTGAAACCCGAGCCAACCGCGCCCGAGCCCCCGGCGGCTGGGCCTTTGGGAGGCTGCGACCAATCCCGCACGCGGGCGGAGGTGACCGATGACGATCCGATACACTCCCGAGGGCGAAATCCGGCACCTGCTTCTGCTTCTTCTGCTGGCCCTGCTCGCTCTGCACGCTCCCTTGGAAGCTCAGGTCCGGGAACCCCTCAGATGGGGGGGAGATGCCGAAGGCGGGGCCCCCTATCAATTCCAGGATCCCCGGGATCCGAACCGTCTGGTCGGCTTCGAGGTGGAAATCGCAGACGCCATTGGGGAGATTCTGGGCCGGCCGGTTCGATTCGTGCAAAACCAGTGGGACGGGTTGATTCCGGGACTGCAGGCCGGCAACTACGAGATGGTGGTCTCGGGCCTGGAGATCACCCCTGACCGAGCCCAGGTCGTGGGCTTCAGCCGCCCCTATTACGTGACCTACGAACAGTTGGTCGTGCGGGTCGACGAATACGGCATCTTTTCGTTGGAAGACTGCCGGGGAAAGCGGGTGGGGACCTTGAAGGGGAGCCTGGCCGAGCGCATTCTCCGGCAGTGGCCCGAGATCCAGACCCGCAGCTACGACGGCCAGGTCAACGCCTATGAAGACCTGGCCAACGGCCGGCTCGAGGGGGTGCTGATGGACCACATCATCGCCCTCTACAGCGTCGGGCCAACCCCCGGCCTGAAGATGGTGGGCGATCCCATCGGCCGTCTCGAATACGGCATCGCCGTGCGCAAAGGCGACGTCCAGCTGCTGATGGAAATCGATCGGGCGCTGGATCGGCTCATCGCCTCGGGCCGGCTGCGGGCGATCCTCGAGGATTGGAAGCTGTGGACACCCCTGAACGCCGAGTATTTCGGCGACCAGCGTCCCGGCGAGGAGCGCGCTCAGGCCTATGAGCGGTACATGGAAGCCCGCATGCGGGAGGGTTCGCTGGGCGAAAGGGTCCAGCGCTACCTGGGGTATCTGCCGTTCTTGGCCTGGGGCGCCCTGGTGACGCTGCAACTTTCACTGATTTCCATGGCGATCGCCGTCGCTCTGGGGCTCGCCCTGGCGCTGAGCCGGCTGTACGCTCCCAGAATTCTGCAGTGGCTGACCACAGCCTACATCGAGGCGATTCGCGGAACCCCGTTGCTGATTCAGCTCTACTTGATCTTCTATGGACTGCCGCATGTGGGCATCCGGCTGTCGCCCATGCTGGCGGCGATCGTCGGCCTGGCGCTCAACTACAGTGCCTACGAAGCCGAAAACTACCGGGCCGGGATACAGTCGATTCCCAAGACCCAGATGGACGCGGCCCTGGCTCTGGGCATGACCCGGCTGCAGGCGTTGCGCCACGTCATCGTTCCCCAGGCCATGCGTTTGGTCATCCCGCCGGTGACCAACGATTTCATCGCCTTGCTCAAAGACTCCTCGCTGGTCTCCGTGATCACCATGGTCGAACTCACCAAGGCCTACAGCCAGCTGGCCAGCATTTACTACGACTACCTGGGAATAGGCCTTTTGGCAGCTGGAATGTACTTCTTGATCGGACTTCCCTTCGTCCGGCTGGCCAGGCTGGCGGAACTTCGCTTCACGCCGGGACAGAAAACGGCGCCCGCCGGGGCCCACGCGCAGGCGTGACCTCCGGCAGCAGCCCGAAGGACCCATGAGCGAAGAGCGGGGGCCGCGGGTACTCCGTCTGGCGGCCTTCGATTTCGCGGCTAATCCTGCTCGGGGCGCAGCAACTTCCCGATCTCCCGCCAGGTGACCATTCGAATGCCGCGATCTTCGAGTAGCTGAGCCAGTCGATCGCTGGTGAAGAAGTCAAAGTCACGCTGCCTCCAGGCGGCGCCGTAATCGGGGTGTTCCTCGGTCACGGACCGCAGCTCGGCGTCGTCGTAACCGAGGTGGACGATGATCTCGGTGACGCCCGGCTGGAGCTGTTCGATTACGCCAATGTAGAAATCTTCCCACTGTTCGGCCGGGACGCGAGGCGTTGCCATGGCGAGACGGTCGACGAGGATCGTGCCGGCAGGCAGCTGCCTCAGTATCTCGGGAGCCCGGGCGCTGAGAGCGTCGCGGGGGACGAGGGCCGGCAGGCCGTAATCGGCCGCCACTCGCAGGTAAACCTGAAACAGCTCGGGGGTGGCGAACAGGCTTCCCATGTGCGAGTCGAGATGAGTAGGGCGAACCCCGAAAGCCAGGGCCCGCTCCACTTGCGCGCGGATCTCGCGCTCCGCCTCCCGGGGGTCGGCGTTACGGGCGACCTGCGGCGTGTCCGCATGCAGGAAGCCCTGATCGTCATGGAGGCTGGGCGTCGCGCCGGCGCCGAGAACTCCGTCCCAGCGGTAGTGTTTCCATTCGCTGGTCAAGGTCAAATGCAGGCCCAGGTCCAGGTCGTCGCGCTCGCGTGCATGAGCCGCGATTTCAGGGAACCAGGGACAGGGAACCATGATGCTGCCCGAATTGACGAGCCCCTTCTCGAATGCTGCGATCGTGGCCCGGTTGACGGAATGAGAGACGCCGATGTCGTCCGCGTGTACGATCACCAGCTTGGCCTCGGCCCCATAGCCGAGCTGCTGCGCCAGATTCGCCGTTTCCGACTGAGGGGTGGCTGCCCGGAGAGGGGTGAGGATCAAAAGAGTCAACAGTAACTGTGACGACCCGAAGCGTTTCATGAGTTGTTTCTCCCAGTTGGGCCCCGACGCTAGCTTGCGTACCCGGCAGGGTGTTTGTGGTGCCACTGCCAGGCACTCTCGATGATGTCCCGCAGCTCGGGATGGGCGGGCTGCCAGCCCAGTTCACGCTTGATCTTGTCGCTGGAGGCGATCAGGACGGGCGGATCTCCCGGGCGGCGCGGTCCGATCTCGGCTGGAATAGGATGTCCCGTCACGGCACGGGCGGTCTCGATCACCTCTTTGACACTGAACCCGCGGCCGGCGCCCAGGTGATAGGTCCGGCTCCCGCGATCCAGCGCATGCAGGGCCAGAATATGCGCCCGGGCCAGGTCCACCACGTGCACGTAATCCCGGATGCAGGTACCGTCAGGGGTGTCGTAATCGTCTCCGAAGACGATCAACTTTTCGCGCTGTCCCAGGGCCACTTGCAGGACCTGCGGGATCAGGTGCGTCTCCGGGTCGTGGTGTTCGCCCAGATCCGGGTTGGCAGCTCCGGCGGCATTGAAGTAGCGCAACGCCGCGTAACGCATTCCGCAAAGCCGATCCATCCAGGAGAGGATGCGCTCCAGGATGTTCTTCGACTCGCCGTAAGGGCTGCCGGGGGCGATCGAAACCCCTTCGTCAATCGGAATCCGCTCGGGATGCCCGAACACATTCGCCGTGGAAGAGAGAATGAACCGGCGCACGCCGCATTGGACCGCGCTCTCGATCAGGTTGAGTCCGCAGCGGACATTCTCGCCCAGGTACCGCAGAGGCCGCTCCATCGATTCGCTGACCAGCGTGCGGGAGGCGAAGTGCATGACGGCATGCGGCTCGTGCCGGGCCAGCTCCTGTTCGAGCTCGAGTCGGTCGGCCAGGTCTCCCTGGACGAAGGCCGCCTCGGGGGGCACGGCGCTGCGGTGGCCCTGTGACAGGTTGTCGAAGACGACCACCTCATGTCCGACCCGGATCAGTTCAGCGGCGGCGGTACTGCCGATATAGCCGGCGCCGCCCGTGACGAACACTTTCATGACATCTACCTGGTGGGCAGTCTACTTCATCTTCGAGCCAGCCCTGAAGCCCTGCCGCGGCGCCATCGACTTTTCAACCGCCAGGACACTCGGCAGTTAGATGCCCCAGGGACAGAAAAGTCCCGGAGTCGAGCCTCGAGCCGCAGCTTTTCCAACAGGATGGAGCCCTTGACAGCCCCGGCGTGCGATTTTCGGAGACCTTTTCGGGCCCCGCCATCCAAGTTGGTGTGGGGAGGCACTGGACAGCTCCTCCACCGGAAACAGTCGAAAGGAGAACAGTCTATGATCAAGAAACAATTCTCGATTCTCTCACTATTGGTGTTCCTGACCTTCACCGCTGCCTGGGCGCTGGAGCCCGTGGAATTCCGGGTCAATGATCCGATGAGTCGGAACACGGTTCAATTTCGAACCAGTGCCCCGCTGGAAGACATCATCGGCGTCACCAGCCAGGTGACGGGAGTCGTATCGGTCGATCCGGAGGCTCTGAAGTCCTCGCCGGTCAGCGGTGCCTTCGTCGTCGATCTGACCAGCCTCGAGACCGGAATCGGCCTGCGGGATCAGCACATGCGCGAACAGTACCTCGAGACGGAGCAGCACCCCAAGGCGACATTCGTCCTGGTGAAG
>JBFKLX010000120.1:0-17051 GCA_041630155.1 Acidobacteriota bacterium | reverse complement strand
CTGGGCAGCCAGTTCCGCCGTAGCGTTGGCGTCAAAGATGGGAACGTTGCCGTCGTACCAGTTCTCGGGATGATAGGGCACCCACTCGTACGTGACTTCGTTGAACTGTAAGGGAAGCACGTAGGTGCCTTCGCTGAAGCCTCCGCCCTGCAGCGGAATGCGGGCCACGAAGCGCTGTTTGTACAGGCCGTTGCCGCCCCAGGCGAAGAACACTTGAACAGTAGTCGGGCCCATGGTCACGGTGTAGCCGGTTTGGTCCGAATAGCCCAGAATGGGAGCGTTGGGCTTCTGACCCTGGAAGACAGTGATGTCCGGGTCATTGAAGTCCAGCCCGTCGATGAAGTCATCGATTCCGTTCCGATCGGCGTCCGCCACGATACCCATGCCAGTCACCATCGAGAACTGGTCAGTGGGCACAGCCTTGAAGGGACGAGCATGGAAGGTGTCGCGCCAGCCCGAGAAATCGCGACCGTTGATGGCCCGCGGCCCCGAGTGGCACGCTAGACAGACCTCCGATCCGACGTAGTTGGCAAATCGGACGGAGTCCGGCCCCAGCGTCTGGTAGACGAGCCGGGCCAGCTGTCCTGGGCTCAGGTCATTGGGATTCACCTGGTTCGGGCGAGCCGCCCATAATGAAGTCGTGATCAGTACCGGCACGATGACCATCGCCAGAAAAGTGATGGTCTTTCTCATTGGGAACCTCCTTCAGACGCGCTATCAACTGCGCCCGTCGTTCCCAACGAGACCCGATCGCTCTTCTCTTCCCAGGCAATCCTCATACCCGTCGTTCCCCCCGCAACCGCCGGCCGTTCGAGAGACGAGCAGCGCGATTTCACGCGTCTCTGGGTTATTTGGCCCGAATCGGCGGGGACTCGAACCCTCTGGATGGCCCTGTCCGAAAACTGTCATAATCCTCGGGCGCGGTCCATGACACTAAGGCGGGTCGTTCTGGTCGAATCTGTTGCGCAGCGAAGCGGCTTTGTGATCGTCTTCTGGGTGGTGTTGTGCGCGCTGGCGGCGCCCGGACTCCTGCGGTTGACCCTGGACAACTCTGCCGAAGTATTCTTCATTCAAGACGCCGCGCCTCTGGAGGTTTATCGCCGTTTTCAGCTGAGCTTCGGCCGGGACCAAGCGCTGCGCCTCGCCGTCAGGGGTCCGGGACTCTGGACGCCGCAGGGATTGGCCTGGCTCTCGGTTCTGGAAGAGGAGGCCCAGGCCCTCAATGGCGTGATCGGCGCTGCCGGGCTCTATTCTCATCATCGCCACCGATTCTCTGCTTGGCCACCTGCGTCCCCGGCCGCATTCAAGGCGAAGGTTCTGGCCGACTCCCTGGACCGGCAGGCGGGCTGGGTGGATCGTGAGGGGGATACGGCTACCATCCTGCTCGCCCTCTACAACCTTCCACCCGACCGCCTGCGGGAAACGCTCACCCGGCTCCGCCGTCTGCTGGCAGACTCTCCGCCCGGGGTGGAAGCCTGGATTGCCGGGCTGCCAGCCGTGCAGAGCACGATGGATGACGAGCTGATCGGGTTCGTGTCCATTTTCTTTCCCATCCTGGCAGTGGCTGCGCTGGTGCTGCTGCGGCTGGTGCTGGGTCCCGTGGCCCTCTATCTGCCCGCGCTCCTGCTGGTGGGCATTGTCGAAGTCATCGTGCTGGGATCGATGGGCTATCTGGGGGTGAGTGTCAATCTGGTCACCATCGTCCTGGTGCCCCTGACGTTCGTGATCAGCCTGGCTACCGCGGTGCACCTGCTGCTGCATTTTCGCCGTTTCCGAAGGCGAGGGCTCGGCGGACGCGCCGCCCTGAAGGGCACCTACCGAGACAAGCAGTGGGCCGTCCTATGGGCGGGGATCACGACGGCGGTAGGTTTTGGATCGCTCTCGAGCAGCGCGATTCCCCCGGTTCGAACATTGGGGATCTTGGCGGCTCTGGCGATGGCGCTTCTGACCGGGGCTGCCTTCACGCTCTTCCCCGCCCTGTTGGCCGTTGGGAAAAGCGCTCATCGGCCGGGGCAGGCCAGTGCCTTCGAGCGCTGGGGCCAGCAGGCGGGCGATTGGATCGCGCGCCGGGCGGTCGCCCGCAGGGGCTGGGTCAGCCTTTTCTTCGCGACCGCGGCCTCGCTATCGCTGCTGGGCCTGGCTTTCCTCGACACGGACACCAGCCTCCTGTCGTATCTCCCACGGGATCACCCGGAACGGACCCGGCTGGAGTTCCTCCAGCAGAGGGGGATTGGAGTGGTCACCGCCGAACTCTTCCTGGACGGACAGGGGGTCGAGCCACCCCCTTTTGCTGAGGAGAGCCAACTCCGCCAGTTGGCACGTTTGTGCTCGGAGCTGCGCTCCCTTCCCGGAGTCCTGGGAGCCGTCAGCGCAAGCGATCTGCTGTCCACTTTCGAAGACCTGACGGGCCCGGGCGAGCCCGCCACTCCGGAGACGGCTCTGGCACGGATCCATGGGTTCCCCGAGGCGGAGCTCTTTCTCCGCTTCCTGCGCACCCCAGACGGGACGCGCGCTCGCATCTCACTGTTGATCCCCATGAGAGGATTTCAGAGCCTTCAGCCCCTCCTGGAGCGTGCCCTGGAAGTGGCCCGTCAACGATACCCCGACCTGGAGGTCTGGCTGACTGGCCGATATCCGCTGGTCCTGTCCGCGCAGCGGAATCTGTTTGGCACCATGATCTTCTCGGGGGGGCTGACGCTCGCCGTGATCATGGGACTGTTCGGAGTGCTGCTTCGCGAGGGCCGCCTCTGGGTGGCAGCCGGAGCCGTCAATCTCTTTCCCGTGGTGTTCGTCCTGGGCGCCATGGGTTGGTCGGGCGTGCCGCTGGACAGCACCACGGTGATGATTGCCTCGGTGGTGCTGGGACTGGCCGTAGACGACACCTTTCACGCTCTCGGGCTGTACCGGCGGCACCGCAGAGGCAGCGACCCCGCCACGGCCGCAATCGCCACATTGCGGGAGACGGCGGCCGCCCACACTCTGACGTCGGTACTGCTGGCCGCGGGCTTTGGGGTGTGTGCGCTGTCGGGCCTGGTGCCCATCGCGCGCTTCGGAGCACTCACGGGACTGGCCATACTGGTGGCTCTGGTCGCCGATTTGGTGCTGCTGCCCGCGCTGCTGGCAGAAGGGGATGGGGCGTAGGGCCTGGGGCGTGGGGGGTGCCGAGGGCCCTGGAGTCGGGCCGTACCTTACGTCGAGGACCCGTCAGCCCGCGGTTCGGCGCAGCAGCCAGATGGTCGAGAGCAGGATCAGCGCCGTCAAAAAAGCCACTCCCGCGGCAGTGAGAACCGGGATCCCCATAACCTCCGTCAATTGCGCGTCCCAGGTCCCCATCCCCCCGCTGAAGGGCCCACTGGTGACAGAGAAGCCCCCGGTGGCTCCCCCGCCGGGGGCCGCGCCGGCCCCAGCGCGTCGCTGGAACTCGATCGTTCCCTGCAGGGAAACCCCACCCGCGTTGACCTGGCCCTGAAACGAGGCCACGCCGAACAAGTCACCGCCGTTCAGGGTTCCGCTCAGCCCTTGCGGTCCGACGGTACCCGTGAGCTGCGCCATCATTTCGGCTGGACATGCGGCTGGACCCGAGTCAAGAAAGAGCTGGGCGGGCCCGTTGATCCTGGAACCGACCTGGACGACCCGGGCCGTTCCTGAAAAGAGACATGGCTCGTTTTCATCCGATAGCTGAGCCGTCGTCTGCAGTGCCCAGGTGCCCGACACGTCGGGCTGCGCGAAGGCTGTGATCGTGAGGAAACCCGAGAATACTAAGAGGAAACTGGCGACACGCACGATTGGCTTCATCCCGAACTCCTTGGTGCGCCTACTCAATTGGGAAGCATATGACCCAGTATGGCGAAGTGCAAGTGTATCTCATCTTCCGACTCTCAGACCACCCTACGGAGGAGCAACCCCGGCACTGCCAGGAGAGCGTGATCAGAAACCGATCGTTCGTTGTATGATTCGGACGGAAGACCGCTCATTCACATGGCGGCTGCCTGGTCCCAGACGTCACCTCGGAGGCTCGAACAGAGAAATGCCGGATCTATTGCTCTACGTCCCCGATATCTCCTGCAACCACTGCAAAGCCACCATCGAGAAGGCTGTTGCCGAAGTTCCCAGAGTCAAGAGGGTCAATGTCCACGTCGATCGGAAGACGGTCGAGATCGACTTCGAGGGTGCGGTGAACACCCAGGGCGTCCTCGCTGCTGTAGGAAAAACTCACAAGGTCGCGGCTCACACCGGCTGAGGCCCTCGGTTCCGGGACCTCGGCTCAATCCCGCGAGATCAGTGCGATGTCATCGTAACTCAGGACCGAATGATCAACCAGCTTGCCGTCGGTGTCACACACGACCAGAGTGACACTCACCCCGCCCTTCTCGGGCCCGGCCAGACGCAAGGCCGGCGTCAGGTCGATGGAACGATCGACCGGTGTGAGGTGGTGTTCCTCGCGCAGGTCGCCGGGCTCGCGGGGCACCGGGTCGCAATGACCGGGAGCGCCGTAACACTCGCCGTGTCCGAAGATGTTGAGGGAGCCGGCATAGTGGTCATTCCCGGACACCGACGTCTCGAGGTTCGCCTGGGGATCGTTCACGAACACGCGAACTTCGTAGGACTCTTCCGGAAAATGGAGGTTTCGCAGTTGCAGCTCGGCACTGTCGAAAGCCTTGCCCACTTTGGCAGGGGAAAAGCGAATCGTCAGAGGCTTCGGTCCTTCGTCGGCCAGTGCTTCCAGCGCAGCAGCCGTCACCCGAGGCTTCTTGACGAAAGCCACGCCGTAGGCGTACCGGTAACAAAGCTGACGTTTGGTGTCCAGAACATCTCTTCCTTGAACGGGCCAGGGAGTGAGCTTCAGCTGCATTTCCAGCTGCGGCATCGTCGAGTTTCCGAACTTCGCTTGCCAAGCGGCCCAGATTCGGTCGACGTTGGCGTGATGAGCGTAGAAAATCGGATCGTAGGCGGCAAAGGAGATCGAGGCCATGCTCCCGCCGACCCAGCCGTGCAAGCCGTCATGGGAGTTCTGGATCGCATCCACGGAGGTGTCCTGGAACGCCTGGAACGAATTGAGTGCCAGCGATCGTCTCGCCTGCTCGCCCAGCTGCGCCAGGCGTGGCTTCGCGCCCGGGTTTCGGCTAGTGGTCGCTTTGGGGCTTCCGGCGGGACACTCGAACGTGTACGCCCGGAGCGGATTGGGCTTTCTCTTGCCGGCCGCGTTGACGTAGGTTTTGTCGGTGTAGGCCTTGGGCAGGCCATCGGCATCGGCCGCCGACCAATCCCAATACGGATGGGTGACGTCCGGGTCAACGGCCCGCAGATTCATCTCCAGCGCGTTGATGTAGGCCCGGTGCCAGGTGAGGAAACCGGGCCGGTGATGGGGACAGTGTTGCTGGTCACAACCGTGTTGGGCAGCGACCCACTCGAAGCTCCGATTGTCCGATCTCGGCAGCGCCTGGATCGCCGCCATGGCGTCGCGAAACTTGGTCAACTCCTTGGCGCTCAAATTGTTGATGTTCTTGCGTACCCGGATCAGGGTGCATCTCGTGTCCGACATTGTGCTCCTTCCGCCTCCAGCCCTGCGGTGTAAAAGGGAACCCGAACCCTTTCGACTGCGTTCGGCGGCGCGATCCACGACCGTCGAACCGTCCGGTCGCCGGGAAGACGTGTCAGTCTCCCGGAACCAGCGACAGGCGCTGAAACTGGATGAGCTCCGGGTCGAGTCCACGGTCCTGGAAATCGACCGCTACGAACGTCACCCAAAGCTTCTGGCTGCCGGGTCCGACCAACCTCAGTTGCTCGCTCAAATCGAGATGCTGGTCGTAGGGCAGACGCTGAGCGGCCGCCCTCTCTGGATGTTCTTCTGCAACCGGCTCTTCCTGGCCGTGCCCGTACAGGTAGAGAGTTCCCACGAAGTTCGGATTCCCCTCCACGGGTGTTTCCGCGTCCGCCTCCGGGGCATTGACGAACACTCGGATGGCCATCGATTCTTTGGTTCGCTGAAGACCCTCGACCAGGAGGCGCACACCGACCACGCTTTCCAGAGCTTCGCCGATTGGAACTCCCAGCGTCAGGTTCTTCTCTTGCACGTCTTCAGTTGTAGTTCGCCGAATGGGAAACAGGGTAGGAAGGCGCAGGGGTGGTTGTCAAGCTCAGGGCTGTGAGCCGCCGAATGGGATTCCTGATCATCTCAGGGCTCCGGCTCGCCGTAGTGCTGCCTGAGCCGCCTCAGCTCTTCGTGCAGCTCTTCTCGGACCTTCCGGTATTCCGGATTGGTGTACAGATTCTGGAGCTCGTGGGGATCTGTCCGCAGATCGTAAAGCTCCCAGACATCGATGTCGTGGTAGAAGTGGATCAGCTTGTAGCGCTGGGTGCGAACCCCGTAGTGGCGCTTCACGTTGTGCCATCCGTGGGGGAACTCGTAGTAGTGATAGTACACCGCATCTCGCCATACAGGAGTTGCGTCCCGGGTCAGCGGCACGAGCGATCGCCCCTGCATCTCAGCAGGGATTGCGACCCCGGCGATGTCGAGCAAGGTGGGGGCCAGGTCTAGATTCATGACCAGCGCATCGCTGGACTGCCCCCCGGCGATCCGCGCGGGGTGTCGCATGATCAGAGGGGTCCGGAGGGACTCTTCATACATGAAGCGTTTGTCGTACCATCCATGCTCGCCCAGGTAGAACCCCTGGTCGGAGGTGTAAATCACGAGCGTGTCCTGCGAGAGACCTTCACGATCCAGATATTCGAGGACCCGGCCGAGGTTCCGGTCGATCGCCACGACGCAGCGAAGGTAATCTTTCAGGTAGCGCTGATACTTCCATTCCACGAGTTCCCGGCCGGCTGGCGGGCTCTCGCGGAAGGCCTGGTTGATGGGCCCGTAGTGGGCGTCCCAAGCGGCGCGCTGCGTTTCGCTCATTCGGCCATAAGCCCCTCGCCAGGACCGCTCGGCGTCGTGTCCGGCCTGCCCTCCCGTGCCGCTTTCCTGCGGATAATCACCCGGCTGAAGCTTCATGTCCGAACTGAGGAACATGTCGGCGATGCGCATGTCCTGCGCCGCGGCGGCCGGCCGTCCCTGGTAGTCATCGTCGAAGGTTTCGGGCAAGGGCAATTCCCGATCGTTGTACAGGGAGAGGTGCTCCAGGGCGGGCATCCAGTTTCGGTGGGGCGCTTTGTGCTGGTAGAGAAGGAGGAAAGGCCGTTCCCGGTCGCGTGACTCCAGGAACTCGAGGGCGAAATCGGTGATCAGGTCGGTCACGTATCCGGCGTGGCGGGCCCGGCCGCCCTGCGCTCGGAAGTCGGGATTGTAGTAATCCCCCTGGCCGGGCAGGATTCTCCACAGGTCGAAGCCGGTGGGGTCGGACTTCAGATGCCACTTGCCCACGATGGCGGTCTGGTAACCCGCCTGCTGCAGCAGTTTTGGAAAGGTCATCTGGCTGCCGTCGAACTCGTCCCAGTTGTCCCGCAGGCCGTTGCGGTGGGAAAGTTTGCCCGTCAGCAAGACGGCGCGGCTGGGTGCGCAGATGGAGTTGGTGACGAAGCTTTGGGTGAAACGCACACCCTCGCGGGCCAGGCGATCGATGTTCGGGGTCTCCACCAGCCGGCTGCCGTACGCCCCGATGGCCTGCTGGGCATGATCGTCCGACATGATGAGCAGAATATTGGGGCCACGCAGGTTGCGGGTTTCCGGCTGCGGCGCACTCGGCTCCAGCAGGGCGCCGGCCATCAGCAGGGCCAACGGTACTCCGAGGATTTTCACGATTGACATGACCAACTCCGCGTCGATTGTGACAATCGCGCCTCCTCCTTACAAGCCTCCGGTTCGGACGCCGGTGTCACGACAGGTAATCGTCTCGCAGGACATCGGCCAGAGTCTCGAGGAAGAAGTCTGCATCGTCCCTGGAAAAGGGCAAAGGGGGCTTGATCTTGACCACATTGTGCAGCGGGCCGTCCGTGCTCAGCAGCACACCCTTCTGTTTCATCCGCTCCACCAGGTAAGCGGCCTGGGCGGGGGCGGGAGCCAGGGTCTCGGGGTCCAGCACGAGCTCGAAGCCCAGGAAGAGCCCTTCGCCCCGCACCTCCCCGATCAGCGGCGCCGTCTCCTGCAGCGCCTGCAATCCTGTTTTGAGGGTGCCGCCCACTTCTAGAGCGTGTTCTCTCAGGCCCTCTTCCTCGATCACGTCCAGAACGGCCAGAGCGGCCGCACAAGAGACCGGATTTCCCCCGAAGGTATTGAAATACTCCATGCCGTTGGCGAAAGAGTCCGCGATCTCCCGGGTGGTCACGACTGCGCCAATCGGGTGTCCGTTGCCGATGGGTTTTCCCAGGGTCACGATGTCGGGCACGACCTCCTGCAGTTCGAATCCCCACCAGTGGGAACCCACCCGCCCGAAGCCGACCTGTACTTCGTCGGCGATACAGACGCCACCGGCTGAATGGACGGCGTGCTGGGCCCGGCGCAGAAACTCCGGGGGCAGGACGATCTGGCCGCCGCATCCCAGCAGAGACTCGTAGATGAGCACGCCCGGCCTCCGGCCTTGCTGCTCCATTCGGGCCAGGATGCTCTCGACTTCCGCCGCATATTTGGTGCCGGTCGAGAGGGCGGTGCCCCGGTGGATACCGCGAAAAGGGTCGGGCATGGGCACGACGTGAACGAAAGGTGGCGCTCCCTGTCCCCCGGGGCCGTCGAACTTGTAGGGACTGATCTCCACCAGTCCCCCGGTGTTCCCGTGATAGGCGCCTTCCAGGACGATCGTGTCGTGCTGTCCGGTGTGAGTGCGCGCCAGGCGCAGCGCCAGTTCGTTGGCCTCGCTGCCGCTGCAGACCAGGAAGCAGACGTCCAGGGGTGCGGGGAAGAGCCCGCAGAGGCGTTCGGCATAGCTCGCCAGGTGATCGTGCAGATAGCGGGTGTTGGTGTTCAGGACCGCCATTTGCAAGGCCGCCGCACGGACCACTTTTGGATGGCAGTGCCCCACGTGGGCGACGTTGTTGACGCAGTCCAAGTAGGGCTGTCCCTCCTCGTCGAACAGCCTTTGCATGAATCCGCGCACGATCTTCAAGGGGCGGCGGTACGAGAGGCTCAAGGACCGGCCCAGGTGTTCTCGCCGAAGACGCAGGATGGCGTCGTGGGACAGGCCGCGTGAAGCGACCGCGGGCGGTGAGATTCCCAGCAAGGGGCTGGGGTCGGGGCAGAGGCTCAGCCAAACCTCCCGCTGGGACGGGGCGGCGACACCCGGAAAGTCTCCCTCCCATCCCATCAGGTCCGAGACGATCTGAAAGTGCAGGTGGGGCGGCCAGCCGCCGTTTTCGTGTTGATCGCCAACCCAGCCGATGCGTTCTCCCTTGGCGACGGCCATTCCCGTCCTCGAGTCTTCCAGAGAACGACGGCTCAGGTGCCCGTAGAGAGTGAAGAAGTGAATGCCGTCCCCTTCGTGACAATGCTCCAGAATCACGGTGGGTCCGTAGTCCAGCGGTTGATCATTATGGCGAAAGCTGTGGATGGTCCCCTCCAGCGGGGCGAACACCGGAGTGCCCGGCTCGGTGAACAGGTCGATTCCCAGGTGAATCGTTCGACGTTGCTCCGCCTCCTGGTAAGCCTCTCCGGCATAGACCAGCCGAGCCTCATCGTATCGGCCCACCCCCACCGATGCCCCGGCCGACTCGAGTAGGTCGAAGAGGCGGCGTGAGAGCGCTGCCTGATCCCCCAGAGCCAGCTCTTCGGAGAACTCCGGACTGCCAGCACTCGAGTCGAAGATCCTCAGGTTCTCGGGGGAGAATTTCCGGTCCAGGACGGGGGCGAAGTCGCTCCGGTGGCCTCGGAGCCACGACACCAGACGGGGGGAGCTGGGACAAGGCTCCAGTCCACAGGCCTGGCGCAGCCGGTAGTGGGCCAACTGCGGAGGAACAGTCTCCAGCTTCTCCAGCAGCTCCCAGGCGGGGCGATCCGAGACCTGGAGGTAGGGGTTGTCGGGATTGAGGCTCTGCTGCCAGGCGGAGTTGGCCACGCTCACCGCCAGCCTCAGTCGTATGCAAGGGTAAAGCAGCTCCACTTCCGATTCGGAGAGAGGAGACGCCCGATGATACCCGGCGGCAATGGAGGCTGCAGCGGCCAGGGGATCCACCTTCCCCAGCATCGCGTAGGCCGAAGCGACTGCAGGTTCGCAGATCCGCGCCGCGGCGACCATGTCCCCGAAGTCGATCAGTCCAGCCACCTTCTGCCCCTCCAGTCCACGGTTGTCCACCAGGACGTTGTAGTCGTTGGCGTCGTTGTGAATCACCCTGCCTGGAAGCCGCGACAAAGCGGGAAGCAGGCGTTCGCGCGAACTCTCCAGGATCTGCTCGACGATCACCCTGCGATCGCGCACCGGGATGAAGTGCATCACCTCCTCGATCCAGTCGGCCCGGGCGAGATCCCATTTCAAGTCCCTCTGGGGTGGCTCTGGCAGCTCCTTCAACGTCTCGTCCATGCGCCCCAACAACTCCCCCAGCTGGTGCAGCAGTTCCGGGTCGTGGGGCCGCACGTCGACCAGCAGCTTTCCGGGAAGGAAGGTCACGAGCCGGACGAAGAATGACCGGCCGGCCTCGTCTTCGAGACTCTCGATGGCGGCGCCGGACGGCGAGGGAATCACGCCAGGGAAGACCTGTTCGGAACTGGCCAGCAGCTCCAGCACGCGGTTCTGAAACTCCAGACATTCCCGCCGTTCGCAGGCATTGGCGATTTTCAGGACGAATCGCCCTCCAGGCGTGTTCAGCAGAAAGTTCTGGTCCCGTTCGCTGGGCATCCTTTCCACGGAAGCGTCGAGGCCGTAGATCCGGTGAGCAACACCCCGCGCGTCGGTCCGGGTAAACCGCGGGGCTGATTTTTCGACTGTCGAGGCGTCCATGATGGGGTTCGAGTTTAGTCGAGGGTTCCCTGCCCGGCAAGACGGGCCTGCCCACCTTCAGGGAGCGGAGACCTCCGCGGCGACGACGAGCCGGCGCATTGAATCCGACTTGAAACCTGCCTCGAATTGGTGTAGCCATCGAAGCTGTATTTCGTTGTCATTTGGAGGACTGAGATGATGAGGTGTCTGCTGCGTTGGTCGGTGATCACCCTGGCTTTACTCTCCTGCGTCTTCGGGCAGGAGCGCGAGCGGCGTCCCATGACCGTGGACGATCAGCTCGACATGGTAGACGTCGGGGACGCGCTCATTTCCCCCGACGGGGGGTGGGTACTGTTCTCGAAGTCGGAACTGGACTGGAAGGAGAACAAACGGAAGACCACCTGGCACAAGATCCCGGCGGCCGGCGGTGAGGCCTTCCAGTTCATCGGGGAAGCCGGGGCCTCGAGCGTTGAGTTCTCTCCCCAGGGCAGCTACCTGTCGTTCCTCCGTCCCGTGGGCGAGGACAAGGACAAAAAGAATCAGCTCTTCGTGATGAGAGCGGACGGTGGGGAGGCGGTGCAACAGACCAAACACAAGACCGCCGTCCGCAGCTACCGCTGGGCCAACGACGAATCGAAGATCTTCTTCGTCGCCGACCGTCCCCGCAGCAAAGAGGAGGAGAAAGCCCACAAGGACGGCTACGACGCCATCTGGGTGGACGAGGGTCCAAACGGACAGCGTGAAGGGGAATGGCGGCATCTCTGGATGTTCGAGCTGGCCAGCAAGGAGTCGACGCCCATCCTGGAGGACCAACTCATCATTTCCAGTTTCGACGTTTCACCCGACGCTCGCCGCATCATCTACGTGGCGCGTACCGAGAACCGGCGCAATCAGCAGCACCTGGCCGAGATTTACGTGGTCAACGTCGAAGACAAGCAGAAGACCCGTCTGACCTCCAACAATGCGCCCGAGGGCCGCCTCCTCTGGGCACCCGACGGCGCCAGTGTCGCCTACATGGCGCCCGACGATCAGGAATGGGAACTCCGCAACGACAAGCTCTGGATCATCGATCCGGACACGGGGCAGCATCGCCTGCTGTCGGGGAGCTTCGACGGAAACATCCGTGGATTGGAGTGGAGCCCGGACGGCCGAGCGATCTTCTTCAACGGCCTGCAACGCACCGACTCCAACCTGTACGAACTGGACGTCGAAAACGGGGCAGTGCAGCAGTTGACGAACATGACGGGGAGTGTCAACGTCCGCTCCTTCTCCCGGGACCGGGGCACTTACGTCTACTCCTTCTCAGACCTGGACACCCCCGAGGACCTCTGGGTGGGCCGCAGGGACGGCTCAGATCCGGTCCGGCTCACGAAGGCCAATCCCTGGATCGAGAGCGACCTCCTGCTGGCCCGGGGGGAGGTCATTCAATGGGAGAGCTCGGACGGACTCGAGATCGAAGGGCTCCTGCTGTTGCCGCCCGACCACAGCCCCGGGGCTCGAGTTCCCCTGATCCTGAACATCCACGGTGGTCCCGCCGGGGTCTTCACCAACTCCTTCTCGCCGCCCTATCACATTTACGCTGGCCTCGGATACGCCTCGTTGTGTCCCAACGTCCGTGGCAGCAGCGGTTACTCCGACGAACTGCTTCGGGGCAACATGAAGGACATCGGGGGAGGTGACTATCGGGACCTGATGACCGGCGTCGATTCCCTGATCGAGCAAGGCTATGCCGATCCCGACCGGATGGGCCTGCGGGGTTGGAGCTATGGGGGAATCCTGGGCGGCTGGACTATCACCCAGACCGACCGCTTCAAGGCGGCCTCGATCGGCGCCATGGTTTCCGACTGGACCTCCGAATACGGGCCGGGATTCAATCACGACGTCCGGCTCTGGTACATCGGAGGGACTCCCTGGGAGAATCCGGAGGAGTGGCGGCAGAAGTCCCCCCTGACTCATGTGGCCAAGGTCCAGACCCCCACCATCATCTTCCACGGGATCAACGACACGACCGACACCGAACCGCAGAGCATGATGTTCTTCACAGCGCTGAAAGATCAAGGCAAAGAAGTGCGCTACCTGCGCTTTCCACGAGAGCCTCACGGCTTCCGGGAACCCCGTCATCAGCGCACCCGCTACATCGAAGAGATTCGCTGGATGCAGAAGTATGTCCTGGGTGAAGAATGGACGCCCTGGGAGCGTGAGGTCGAGGCCGATGAGACGGAGTCGGAGAAGGACACCGCGCCGGACGACGTCGAGGTGACCGAGCCCTCGGGTTCGGCTCCCGGGAGCTGAGGCGAGTCGATCCGAGAAGCTGTTCCCGGCCCGGATTTCTTCGAGGGCCGCGACTGGGCTCCCCGAGAAATCCGGGCCGGTTCTGGTCAGGACGTCGGCGTCTCAGCCTTCGAGGCGCTGCTTCAAGTCTTCCAGCCTCTGGCCCCAGAAGGCTTTGAACGCCTCAGCCTCCTTTCCGTCCCGGAGTTTGCTGTGCTGAAGATTGACCTGGCTCTTCCCTTCTCCCTTGGGGTAGAAATAAACGTCCAGGCGCGTGCGGCCGTCACTCCACAAGCCACGCAATGACTTGAGAGGCGTGCTCTTACTGACGGTGATCTCTTCGTGCAGCCAGGCTTTCCGGGCCAGCGCGTCATCCCAGGCACCGAAGAGCTGGGTGACCGGAACCCCAATGGTCTTGCTCTTGTTGATGGCGAAGCCGTCCGCCTTTTCGTTGACGGCGCGCAGCCCCCGGACCCTCTCGTAACCGACCGTCACCATCTGCGCCCACCAGCCGGGCAGCTGATGCTGCTCGTGCAGGTATTTGGCGATCTCGGGGTGTTTCATCCGGTCGGCCTGGGCGGTGTCCAGGACGGCCACCCACTTGGCCCAGTCTCTCCCGGTCTTCCTGGTCACGGCTCGATTGGTCATTCCGGTGATCTCCTCGAGGTAAGCGGGATCGAGATCCTGGGCCGGGCTGGCCTGTTGGATGATCTGGTGCCGCGCGGAGGAATAAGCTTCGCCGGTCTTGGCCATACGGCCGCGGACGCGTTGCTTGAAATGCTTTCTCTTGGTCATTGCTCGAAGCTCCTGTATTCATTCCGAACCTCGACCCGAAACCCACGCTATCGGGGGGGTCCGGAAGAAGGAACTTCCAACGACCGCCGACCTCGAGGACATCGATCCCCTTTACTCCCGCTCAGCCGGATAGCGTGGGTACCCGGTCAAGGAGTCAGGTGTGAGATCCCACCAGTGCTCGAGCATACTCCAACCGGCGGCGAATTGAAACGGCTGTCGACACACGGGGAGATGGACGAGGACAAGCTCGGGTTTGTCAGCCGACAAGACTGGACCAGACACTTGACTGTTGGCAACCGAGTAACAGAGGTTGGGAGGGATCTCACACTATCGTTGAATGGGCTGTCTGGGCGGTCTGCGCCCAGCGCCGCTGCAAGGAGGAGCAAATGTCGAAAATGCGATCTTCACTGTACATTCGAACGAGGGCCATCGTGCTGGCAGTAATTCTCATGTCGGTGAGCACACTGGCTTTCGCTCAAGTCCGGCACAAGGTTTCCGTCGGAGGTGCTGATATCGTCCTCGTTCCACCCGGAACGGATGCAAATTTCTCGCTTACCGCGATCGAGCGTGCCGACGGCACGATAACCGGGCAGTATCAGGACGTGTTCGGAGCTGGCCTGCAACCGGGCGTTCATGCTCAGGTGACTTGCCTTTCTGTGAGCGGTAATCAAGCCTGGGTCAGTGGCGTGGTCACCCACACGCCTCCGGCACTGGATTTTCTTCTTGGCTTTGGAGTCGGAACCCGTCTCGAGGACAATGGGACGTCGGCCAACGATACGCCGGATCGGCTCAGTTTCAGTATCTTCTTCGTAGACCCGAATATTTGCAGCCTTCAGCTGGGAGATGCCATCTTCCCTCTGTTTGATGTAAATAACGGTCAAATAACAATACGGTAACAAGAAACACATGGGAAGGCTGACTCGCCAGGAGGCGTTGCGCGGAAGTACTTTCGCGAGCCTTCCCGTTTGCGCACTCGAGGGGGCCAGGTCCGGGAGAAATCGCCCGTCGTCTGAAACGCCTTGGCAGGTGTTCGGATCGAGTCGCGCCGGCCGCACCTACCGAAAATTTTCCACCAGGATCAGATCAGCGTCCAACCCTTCAGCTCGAGGATAAGCGATCCACCGGCCGTCCGGGGAAGCGCTCAAGCGCCGGTATTTGGCGAGGCGCGTGGTGGGATCCAGGCGGCTGATCACCCGGGTCTCGCCAGTCGTCGGGTTGTGGCTGGAGATGGAAAGGCCTTCTTCGGCGTCGTCCAGTACATAGATGAGCTGGTCCTGCCAGAGCAGGAAACCGGAGCGGCCCATGGAGGGCTCCTGGAGGACGAGCGTTTCCTCGCCCCCATCCACCGGTGCGCGCCAGATGCTGAAGGGATCGGTAAATTTGAAGTAATAGACGTGAACGCCGTCCCCGGATTCCACAGGCAAAACCCCGCCATTTCGGGTGATTTGACGCGCTTCTCCGCCCTCTGCCGGGATCTTCCAAACCTGATACTCGCCGGAGCGATCCGAAAAGTAATAGATCCAGCGGCCGTCCCGGGACCAGCTCCAGGCAGCGTCGGTGGACTCCCCTTCGGTGAGCCGTTGGACGAGGCCACTCTCCACTTCCACGACCTCGATGTCGACGTGGCCGTCGTGCTCGGTTCCCACAGACAAACGCGTTCCATCGGGAGACCAGCGAGGAATCGTCATCGGGCCGTTGTCTGCCAATCGGTAGCAGTTGCTCCCGTCGCTCCGGCAGATCCAAATCTGGGGCAATCCCGCACGGTCCGACGCTATGGCGATCCTCTCTCCGTCGGGGGCGTAGTGCGGCGACCAGTCGTTGCGCGTCGATGCGATCAGTCTCTCCGGCGCTACGGGCCCTTCAGCCGCCGGTCCCGCGGTGCGCCAGACATTGCTGTGGAGGAGCGCGCGGGAGTAGACCACCCGATCGACTCCCGCCACCGAGAGGCTGGATGCGTCCTCGCCGAAAAACAACTGCGTCACTTGCCCTTCGAGTGAGATCGACCAGAGGCTTGCTGACCCATCTGCACTCTTGGAGGAAACGACCAAGCCAGACCCATCCTCCAGCCAATCCAAGCCGGTGATGATGCCTGGATGAGCGGTCAGCAGTTCCGACTTCCCACTCTCCAGGCGGAGCAGGTAGACGTCACTCCGTTTGGCTTCGTACCAGCGGACGAACGCGAGGACCCGACCCCGGGGTGAGAGTGCCGGCAGCTTGTCCCCCGAGGCGGAGGAGGGAGGATGGGTGAGTTTGGAGAGCTGCCTCGTCGCGATATCCAGACGGTATACCGCCTCTGTGTCGTCACCAGGGGACCGGTGCACCAGGGCCAGGAAGCCCCCATCGGGAGACCAGTCCAGCCCGGGGAAAGCCGTGTTGGAGACGGCGCCCAGGAGCCGTTCGGGGCCCCCCAGGCCCGGCACTGCCAGCACGTCGTAGTTCATTGGCGCCGTGCGCCTCAGGAACACAATCTCGCGACCGGTCGGCGACCAGGCGGGATGGCGGTCGTCGAGGGGGTTGGTGGTCAGGCGCAATGGGTCCCCGGCATCGATCAACTTGACGTAGAGATCGAACGATCCTCCCGGCACCCCGTCCCAGGCGAAGGCGACCTGGCTTCCGTTGGGGGACACCGCGGGGTCCAGTTCCATGCCGAGCAGAGAGGTGAGTGGAACCGCACGAGCGGGGGTGCCTCGGAAACTGAGATCGGAGAAGTAGGACCAAATCAGCACGGACACGGCCAGGAGGGCGATCGCCGGGGCCGCCCAGATCAGTCCCACCGAGATGGGCGATGAGCGGCGGGCTCGAGGCGCCTCAGATTCTCCGGAGATGATTTCCTGCCTCAACTCGGCCAGCTCGTTGCGCAGATCACGGGCCGATTGAAACCGACGCTTGGGATCTTTCTCCAGGGCATGTTTGATGATTCTGGCCAGGTGGCGAGGCAACTCGGGTTTCAGATCGGTCACCGAGATGGGCGCATCTTTGACGATCGAAGCGATCACCGAAACACTGCTCTTCCCTTGGAACGGACGCTCACCCGTCGCCAGTTCGTGCAAGAGGATTCCCAACGAGAAAATGTCAGACCGATGGTCAAGGCGCTTGCCTTCCACCTGCTCCGGAGACATGTAGTCCGCGGTCCCCAGGATT
>JBFKLX010000119.1:0-17089 GCA_041630155.1 Acidobacteriota bacterium | reverse complement strand
GCGGAACAGGTCGACCGGGCCGGGCCGCAGGCAGCGGACCATCTCCAGCCAGTCCCGTGGGACGCCCTTCATGGCGTCCAAGAGGTCGATCAGGAAGATCGGGGCGCAGACTAGCACCAGCACCAGGCTGATCCTGAATTCGGTTCCGCTGAACCAGAGGACTGCGAAGAGAATCCAGCAGATCACGGGCACGGCCATGAGGACACGGATCAGGGGAACGAGGTATCGCTCCAGGCGGGGATGACGGTACATTCCGATCGCCAGACCTGCACCCGCTAGAAAGCCAACCATCAGGGCCGCCAGGACCCGGCCGCAGGTGAGAGCGATCCATCCGGGATGGTCTTGGAGCAATCTCCAGAGACTTCGCGCGATCAGGGCCCAGCCCGGGACGACATAATCCGGAGTCCACCAGGAGGCCAGTTCCCACAGCAGGGCCAGAACGATCAGCGTCCGCAAGGAGTCCTGCCAGGGAGCACGCAGCTCGCGGGGCTCTCCCCCCGTGACTTCCGGGTGAAGGGCCTGCTTCGGAGATTCTGGCTGGGCGGGCTCGAGTTTCTGGCTCATGGGACGGAGACAGTGGGGGAGAAGATGGCGTCCGGGCCGGGCTGGAAATCCGCGAAGCCGGACTCGATCCCGATTTGGAACATTCGCTGCAGGGCTTCCCGCTGAGCTGCGGCTTCTTGGATTTCGAAGCGGATGCGGCCCTCATCCACGGCCTCGAGAAGGACCCCCGACTCGAGGGACAGCGCAGAAGACACCAGTTGGTCGGCCTCACGGGGTTCGGCCGCGACGAAGGTAGCCGCCTCCCGCAGAGCCGCGACGAAGCGGGGAATCAGCTCGGGCGAACGCGTCACGAAGTCCTGGCGAAAGAGTGAAATCAACAGCCAACCCGCCCCCAACCCGAAGGCTTCCCATTCCTGCTGGCCGTTGAAGACCACGTGGTGGCGAGGATCGTCCTGCAGCACCAGCGTCGCCGTGGGTTCGAAGGTCAGGATGGCGTCCGCTTCTCCAGTCATCAAATGAGCCCGGGCCACGGGTGGCGCCGCCTGCAGGACGCGCACGTCTTTCCCCAGCACCAGGCCGCGGCGCTTGGCCAGCACGCCCAGCAGGGAGTGCTCCGAGGAGCCCAGATCGGCGGCCAGCGTGCGCCCCGCCAGGTCATTGAAATTCTCCAGCTCGGGTGGCCCGGCGATCACCACCAGCGAAGCGAGCGAAGCATAGGTGTTGGTGGCCACTACGGGAATTCCCTGACCGCGCATGCGCTGGAAAATCAGCGGTCCCCCGGCCACCGTGTCGACCTCGCCTCTCGCCAGCGCCGCATAGTAGGTGGCGACGGTGCCGAAGGCGTGAACTTCCAGTCGAAAGCCATGCGCCCGATCGAACTCCTTGGCACGGACGATTTCAGCCATCACCGAAGCCAGGGCCGGAAAGGTGAAGCTGCCGGCGCGAATCACCGGAAGATCCGATTCGGAGGGCGTGCCGCCGCCGCAGGAGAGGCCCAGGACTCCTCCCGCGATGGCGAGGCCAATTGAAAATCCCCGGAGCAACGCAGACACCTTTCCTGGCTGAGCAGTCACAGATCGTGGGCCGTGCGGAACCCGGGCCCATGATAGTGTCTTTCCGAACCAGCCGCCATTCCCGATCGACGCGATATAATCGGCAACCATGCTGACCCGGGGGTTTCTGTTGGGCGGAACGTTGGCACTCTTGGCTGGGCTAACGGCGGGATGCGGGTCGCCGCCACCCCAGTCGTCTCCCGGTTTTCGGGTCGTCGTCCTGGGGGTGGACGGCTTGGATCCGGCACTCTTGCGACAATGGCTGGACGAATTGCCGCATTTGAAAGCCCTGGCAGCAGAAGGGACGTTCCGGGAGTTCCAGACGTCCGACCCTCCTCAGTCCGGAGTCGCCTGGGCCAGCTTCACCACGGGCCGGTGGCCGGACCGCCACGGCCTCTTCGATTCGATCTCACGCTCATCCGGAACCTACGCTCCGATGCCGGCCTACGGCCGTTTGGAGGCGCCCTGGGCTTTGTTCGGGATGGTTCCCCTACGCGGGCTGCGCCCACAGCCGAGTGTGGCCGCTGAGCCGTACTGGAAGACTCTCGATGTTGCCCGCATCACCACCCTCAATCTGCGCGCCCCGCTGGCGCTCCCTCCCCATCCGCTGACCCACGGGCGGACGCTCGCCGGTCTGGGCGTCCCCGATATTCGCCAAACCTGGGGAACGCACACCTACCTGGCCAGCGACCTCTCCTCCTGGGATCTCCTGGACGCCGATTGGGGGGAGGTCCAAGTCGAACTCGACCTGGAAGACGGCAAGGCCCAGGCCTCGATCGAGGGCCCACCCGTCGAGGGTGCCTACAGCACGGTGCCCGTTGAGTTCGAACTCGACTCAGATCGCACCGGCCTGAGCATCCGTGTGCAGGGTCAAGTGGAGAACGTGGCCGAATCGTCCTGGAGCGACTGGTTCCGATTCGAATTCCCATCCGAAGAGTGGAGGCCTTACCAGGCCGTGGGACGCTTCTTTGTGCTGGAGACCTTTCCGGAGCTGCGCCTCTACTTGACCCCCCTCTCGCCCGACCCGGCTGATCCCCCGTTTCAACTCTCGTCTCCAGAGGGCTACTCGAGAGGACTGGCGGATCGCTTTGGCCGGTTCGAAACGCCGGGCGCTTCTGCGCAGCTCTGGGCCGTGGACCTCGAGCGCCTCGACGAAGAGACCTTCTTGCAGCACCTGAATCGGGAAACCGAGTTCTGGTCGAAGGTCCTGCTGGCGGAGCTGGAAGCAGGCGACACAACCGTCGTTTCGGCCTTCTTCGACGCCCCGGATGCGGCCGCCCATCTGCTCTTCCGATCTCTCGATCCTCAGCATCCCCGCTACGACACCAGGGTTGCGAACCTGCTGGAGGGGAAGTTGGCCCAGGTGTACCGAAGGGTGGACGCACTGGTGGGAGAAGTTCGGGCCCGGCTGCAGCCCCAGGATGTCTTGCTCGTGGTGTCCGACCACGGATTCCACAGCTGGCAGAAGGACTTCAACCCCAACGCCTGGTTGAGAGACCATGGTTACCTTCGCGGCTCCCAGAGGGCCACCCGGGAGGAGCCCGACGGCTGGCAGGAGCTGTTTACTGGGCAGGTCAGTACAGATGCCATCGACTGGGGAAAGACGGAGGCTTTCGCGGTGGGCTTTTCGAGCATCTACGTCAATCTGATGGGACGGGAGCCGCAGGGTCTGGTAGAGCCCGGCGAGGATTACCGGGAGTTGGTGGAAAAACTCCGGCGCGAGCTGATGGATTACCGTGATCCCGACACCGGCGAAGCCGTCGTGGCCCGGGTCGTGGCGCGGGCGGATCGTGGAGAAGCCGCGCCGGATCGAGGGCCCGACCTCATCGTCGGCCTGCACCCGGGTTACCGTGTCTCCTGGCAGTCCTCCCTGGGCATGGTCGCCGAAAACGTCCTGGTGGCGAATCTGCGCAAGTGGAGTGGGGACCATTCCAGCTCTGCCGCGCCGCTCACTCCCGGTGTTTTTCTCTGCAGTCGACGCCTCTCCGACTCAGGGCCGGTCGCTCTCGTCGACTTCGTTCCCAGTTTGTTGCAGGTGCTGGGCATCGCGCCCCCGGCCGGCCTGGACGGGAAAGACCTGGGCTTGGACGGGCCTTGAATCGGGCGGCCGGGGAGGCTCGACAGGGGAGTCGCGCGAAGGCGTAGCGAAAATGCAGGCTGAGTCAGGGTTCGAGCCGGCTGTTCGGAAGGGGACAGCCCGCGTGAACCCCGAGTTGACGCTCTCCGTCTATTGCAACTAGAATAAGAGGCGGCTGGACCGCCGACCAAATTTATGAGCAAGAGTCTCCATTCCCTGAAATCCGCCATCGGCATCATTGTGCTCATGGGCTCGTGTGCCGCGCTCTCGGGTACTCCGTCCACGGGACACGTGAGCGGCGAAGTTCGCGACGCTGCCGGCAACCCCTTGCCCGACCTTCTGATTTCCCTCGTCGCAAGGAGCGCCCGCGAGGCTCTGCCGGTACTCACTCGAACGGATGCCGCGGGTCGCGTGCTGTTTCGAAACGTGCGGGCAGGAATCTACGAACTCGCTGTCACCAGTTCTCTGTACGAAACCCCCCGCGGCCGGCTCGTCGAAATCGAGCCGGGCGAGACGGTTTCCGTCAAGCTGGTCCTGCAGCAACTCCTGACCTTGGGGGGTGACCAAGGCAACGTCGGTATCAAGACGCTGCTTCGGTCCGCCAACGGGAGGCGCATGATCTTTCGAAGCGCCCCTCAGGTGACGGAAGATACGGGCTATTTCTTCGAGAAGGCAGCCTTGCAGGTGGTGACGGACACCGGCTTGGGTGAGGACAGCTTCGGCTTCCCGGGAAGCGATTTGACCGGCACCACGACAACCTTCGCGCTTCAGGACTCCCTGCTGGGGAGTGGTGACTACCTGGTCGCGGGGCAGATCCACTCGGGAACCAACAGTTCCTGGCGGATCAAGAACATCCTCGATTATCCGCTCGCCACGAACCATTCATTGCGCTTCTTTTTTGGATACGGACGAATCAGCCTCGGGCAAGCCAACTACCCCGAGTCGGGTCTTTCCAACCAGCCGGAGGGTTTGGAGCCGGCCTCGGCCGCACGGGTCCTCAGTGCCGGGCTGGAAGACCGTTGGAACATCGGCGAATCACTCTCCTTCCTGGTGGGGCTCGAGTTGAACCAGGTCAGGAACCAGCAGACGCGATCGTTCGTCTCCCCCAGTGCTGAGATCGACTTCAAACCGCTGAGAGGCACGAGCGTGCAGCTGCGCCTCGCATCGAAACGGCGCTCCCGGGCCAGCAGCGTACCGCTCCCCGACGGGGAAGTGGTCAGTCTCTCGGACGCAGTTTTCTTTTCCCCTCTGGACGACCGGATCTCATTTGGCACCACCCGGTATCTCGAAGCCAAAGTGGTCCAATCCCTGGGCGCCAAGACCAGCTTGGAGGCGGCCGCTTTCCAGAGCCGAATTCTGGGAGCTCCCGTGCCCATTCTGGCGATTTGGCAAGATGGCTCCGGGTCCGAGGTGCTCTCCTTGATGGATGATCTCGCGGGAGGTGGCGGCTATCGTCTCGCCCTCACACGAGAAATCACTTCCAATGTCCGTGCCCGCGTCTCCTATGTTCGAGCGGAGGCAGCCGGGTTGGCCTCGCCCATGCACGACCTGGGGATAAGAGCGGACATCGGGCTCGAGGGGTTGGTCGAGCAACGTTTCTACCACGGAGTCTCGACTGAGGTGGAAGCGTTCATCCCAGCTTCCAAGACACGAGTGACCGCGCTGGTGAAGACCATCTCCGGCCAGGGCCCGCTGCTGCCACTCGATGTCCTTTCGGATTTCCAGGAGACTTCCAACCAGGGCCTCAACTTCTTCGTCCGTCAGATGGTTCCCGTGCCGGAGACGCTTCTGGGATTCCTGGGACTCGACTTCCTGTCCGCCTATCAACTCGAGATTCTGCTCGACATTCGCAACTTGACGAATGAGGAAGTTGGACTCTTGGAAAGCGGGCGAGGAAACCTGGTGCTGATGCCACGGCCTCGTACCGTTCGCGGCGGAATCTCAGTCAAGTTCTGAGCGACACGCATTCTTCTCTCCCCCCAAACTGCCAGCGTCCGGTTTGAGTCAACCGTTCCGGTGAGAGCATGGCCGCGTTCCGACGTCTGTAGGCGCTGGCCCGCTCGACAGAGGAGGCGAGTCGCTCGTCGAAATGGTGGGTTCAAAAGATTGGACGGCCGTCCAAATATTTGAATCCTGTTAAAATTGAAGGGCCCGGGGCACTGGGAGTGTCTCGGATCTAAGTCTCTGGAGAGGTGAGGGTTGAGCTGTGTCGGCTGGGGTCGATGCCGACTCTGGCACTGATCTTGCTGACTTTCCGGACTGCATAGGTATAGGTACTCGATGTAAGGAACCTGTGTGAGGGTGATGCATCTTCGGACTCGGCTCAAGCCGTTAGCGATTTTGGCAGTTTCCGCACTGGCCGTTGGCTTGGGAGGCCTGAATCTGCTCGATCGGGCCTCCTGGCAGCAGGCCGGCGACGGGATCGTCTGGGTCGAGACGGCTCGGGGCTTGGAAGTGGGTTACGTCACCAGTCAGCAGGCGGATCTGCCGGTGCCGCCCGGAGCGCTGCTCACCAGCGTCAACGCCATCCCGGTCGGTGACCTCGACGACCTCACGGAAATCCGCGAGTTTCTGGCTCAGAGCCTGCCTCCCGGGAGCCGAGCCCTGTACCGGTTCCAGGAGGACACCGGAGGTTTTACCGAGTATCGAGTCGAGCTTCTCCTGCAATCGACCCTGGCGGGAATCGACTTCGTTCTCGCCCTGACCGCCATCGGTTTCCTCGCCATCGGCCTGTTCATCTTCCTGCGCAATTGGCGTGCGCTGGGTGCGTTCCATTTCTACCTGATCTGTCTGGTCGCCTTCGTGACCTTGCTTTTTCGACATTCCGGTCGAGCCGACACGCTGGACTTGGTGGTGTACTGGTTCAACGCGGTTGCCTTTCTACTGCTGCCCCCGCTCTTCCTCCATTTTTCCGTGTACTTTCCACAACCTCTCCGCCGTCTGAAAGGCATCAATTGGGTCAAAAGCTCGGTTTACCTACCCGCCGCAGTCCTGGGAACCTTGCACATCGCCTGGTTCCTGGGTTGGCTTCAGCCGGTGGGGGTGCCGCGCACGGAGCTGACCCAGACCCTGGTCGACCAAGTCGAGCTGCTGCACTTCTCCCTGGTATTTCTGGGGAGCTGCTTTCTCTTGTGGTGGAAGCAGCGGCAGGTTTCCTCGCCGGTTCAGCGGCAACAGATGAAGTGGATCACTCACGGCGGCCTCTTCGGGACGCTGCCCTTCGTCCTTTTTTACGGGGCGCCCTATCTGCTGGGCTGGCCCGTCAACCTGGCGATGGAGTTTTCCGTCCTCTCCTTGTTGTTGATTCCCCTCGGTTTCGGCTATGCGATCACGCGTTACCGGCTGATGGATGTCGACCTCATCTTCAAACGTAGTGCTGCTTACTTGTTGGCGACGTCAAGCGTGGTGGGGCTCTACATCGGGATCGTCGTGGTGGCCGGCCGTTTCATCGAGATGCGCTCCGGTGTGTCGGGACTCCTGCCTTTCGGCCTCGGCGCAGTGGTGGTGGCCCTGCTCTTTGCTCCCCTCCGCAGCCGCATCCAGGAGAGTATCGACCGCCGCTTCTACAAAGAGCGCTACGACTATCGCAGGTCTCTTTCGGAGTTCGCCAGCACTCTGAGTTCCGAAACCAACCTGTCCGAGTTGGCTCAGAAGGTCACCGAGCGGATTCGCCAGACCTTGGAGATCGAACGCGTGGGGATTTTCCTGCGGAGAGACCCGCAGCACGCCCTTTACGATCTCTATAATCCCCAGGACCAGGCTGAGAGCGGTTCCGGCCGAACCTCCCTGGAGATCCCTGATTCGGTCGTTCGCAGTTTGGGACCCGAACCGGAAGCCCTGCTGCCCAGCCTGGCCTCCGACGAGGTGCTGCGGTGCCGGGGGATTGTCGAGGAGCAAGGATTCAGGTATGTCCAGCCGCTGCTGGTGCACGAGCGCCCCATCGGGCTTCTGGCGCTGGGCTATCGGGCCGACGGACAGTGGTTGAACAGCGAAGACCTGCAACTGATCGAGACGATTGCCCCCTATGCCTCGATCGCTCTGGACAACGCGGTCCTCTATCAGGCCCTCGAGAGCCACGCGGCCCAGTTGGCTGACTTGAAGGCGTACAACGAGAGCGTCATCCAGAGCATCTCAGTGGGTGTCGTGGTGGTCTCTTCCTCCGGGGAAGTCACGATCTGGAACAGCCGAATGGAGAAGATTCATGGTCTGTCGGCAGAACAGGCCGTGGGGCGCGACATACAGGAGCTGTTCACGTCCGATCTGATTGCCACACTGAACAGATTCACCGTCCCGTCCCGATGGGAAGTCCAGGACCCGGGGTGGATCCACAAGACCTGCCTGAAGACCACCGCAGGCGAAACGCGGATGGTGCAGATCACCCTGGCGCCGTTGCTTTCGCTGCAGCACTTCAATGCAGGAGTACTTCTGGTCTTCGACGACATCACTGAGAAGACTCAGCTGGAGAGCCAACTGCTCCAGGCCGAGAAGCTCAGTTCGATCGGGCTCTTTGCCGCGGGTGTGGCGCATGAGGTCAACACGCCGTTGGCCGGCATTTCCAGCTACGCGCAGATGCTGCAGAAGGAAACACCCGCTGGCGACCCTCGCGGGGACCTGCTTCGCCGGATCGAGCAGCAGAGTTTTCGGGCTTCGGAAATCGTCAACAACCTGCTCAAGTTTGCACGAGTCACCGAGAACGATTTCCAGGAGATCAACTTGAACTCGCTGATGACGGACACCGTCGCCCTCTTGAGTCATCCCCTCAAGAAGTCGGGCGTGGGGATCGCTCTCGAGCTCGATCCCGCGCTGCCGACCACCGTTGGAAGCGGCGGAAAACTGCAGCAGGTCTTCATGAACATCTTCCTCAATGCTCGGGATGCCATGCCCCATGGCGGCGAAGTCCGAGTGCGCACCTTCAAGCGGAAATCCAACCTGGTGATTCAGATCCGAGACGAAGGGGAGGGGATCTCCGAAGAGAACGTCAAAAAGATCTACGACCCCTTCTTTACCACCAAAGATGTCGGCAAGGGCACCGGACTCGGCTTGGCGGTCTCCTACGGGATCATTCAGGAACACTCCGGGCGTATCAACGTAGAGAGTGAGCCGGGTAAGGGAACCGTGTTCACCCTCGAATTGCCTGTCAAGCGCATCCAGTAGTAGATTGGTCGAGTCTACTCATCATGACCGCACCGTCTGTTCTCATCATCGATGACGAAGAAATCATGCGGGACGTCATCGCGCGGCTCCTGAAGCGCGCCGAATATGACGTGGAGGCGGTCACCGCGGGCGAGATCGGACTCCAGCTGCTCGAAGAGCGCGAGTTCGATCTGGTGCTGCTGGACCTGATGCTTCCCGGGATGGGGGGGCTGGCTACCCTGGACAAGATTTTCGAAGCCCAACCCGATGTTCAAGTGGTGATGATCACGGCCTACGCCTCGATCGAAAATGCAGTCACCGCCACCAAAGCGGGCGCCTTCGATTTCGTCACCAAGCCCTTCAAGAATGACGAACTCCTGCTGGTGGTCAAGAATGCACTTCAGAAACGCCAGCTGGAGCAGGAAAACCGCCGGCTTCGGGAAACACTGCGCAAGCGCTACCGCTTCGAGAACATCATCGGCAAGAACGAGCAGATGCAGCGCATCTTCGACCTGATAGCGCAGATCGGGCCGCGCCGCAGCACCGTCATGATCAGCGGAGAAAGCGGGACCGGCAAGGAACTGATCGCCAAGGCCATTCACAACAACTCGCCCCGTGCCGAAGGCCAGTTTCTCGCAGTCAACTGCGGCACCATCCCGTTCGACTTGCTGGAGAGCGAACTGTTTGGCCACGTCAAGGGCGCTTTTACAGGAGCCAACTCCAGCAAGAAGGGACTGTTCGAAGTCGCCGATGACGGTACTCTCTTCCTGGACGAGGTGGGCACCCTACCCCTGGACACACAGGCCAAGCTGCTGCGGGTCATCCAGGAGCGGGAGTTTCGCCGGGTGGGAGGGCTCGAGAACGTCCGCATCGACGTGCGGATTCTGGCGGCCACCAATTCGGACCTCAAAGAGGCGGTGGAGCAGGGAAGCTTTCGCGAGGACTTGTACTATCGTCTCAATGTGATCAACATTCGAATCCCTCCGCTACGCGAACGCAAGGACGACATCCCTCTCTTGGCCGAGCATTTCATTCAGCGATTCCGCGAGGAAAACGCTTCGCAGCCGTTGACGATGGATCAGGCTGCGCTGCGGGTGCTGATGGAGTACGACTGGCCGGGCAACGTGCGAGAGCTGGAAAACGTCATCGAGCGGGCAGTAGTGCTCGCGCCTGAAAGTGGTGTGATCACCGAGGACCTCTTTCCCCGTGAGGTCCTGGAGTCCTCATCACTGAGCCTGGAAGCCCTCAAGATCGGGCAGAACGGAGCCTCGCTCAAAGAGCAGGTCCAGGAGTTCGAGAAGAGCCTGATCACTGCGGCTCTGAGGAAGACGGACGGGAACCAGAAGCAAGCGGCTGAAATCCTGCGGGTGAACCCCACCACACTGAACGAGAAGCTCAAGCGGCTCAACATCAAAATCTCCTGAAGGCTCGCGCCGGGTGACGAGGCGCGGGGTGCCCGGAAGAAACTCGGCTACCGAGCCCCCAAAACGGGCGTGAACAGCAAACTTTCCGTGCTAAATTTCGTCTCAATGGGGAAGCCGCCGGCAGGGGTGTCGAGTTTGACTTGGCGCCGAGCCGATCGCTATCATGAATCTTTTGTGCTGAGAGTTTTGCGCGTTCCTACACTCTATTGAAGAGGTAGCAAACAGCCGATACCGGAGGAAGAAAAAAGTGCCATTCGCAATCGGGACACTCGTCGAGTACGTCAGCCAAGGTGGGCTGATGATGATTCCCCTGCTGGCCTGCTCTGTGCTGGGTCTGATTTTCATCATCGAGCGGGCCATCATCTATCACCGTGTTGAAGGCAGCACCGCAGAAATCTTTTCCGAGATTCGAGAGTCTTTGCTGGCAGGGAATTTGCGGCGTTCTATCGAGGTGTGTGAGAACTACGAGAATCCGGTAGCCATCACTTTGAAATCCGGACTCCTGCGCTACGGGAAATCTCACGAAGAAATCGAGAAGGCGATGGAGAGCGTTGCCCTTCACGAGGTGTCCAGACTCGAACGCGGTCTCTGGATCCTGGCTACGGTGGCCAACATTGCGCCGCTGTTCGGCTTTCTCGGGACGGTGACCGGTATGATCTCGTCCTTCAGCGCTCTGGCCGAGGTTGGCCTCGGCAATCCCCAGGCGGTGGCCAGCGGTATCTCCGAAGCTCTCATCACGACGGCCACCGGACTGACCATAGCCCTTCCGGTGCAGACGGCCTACAACTACTTCAACAACAAGGTGTCGAGCTTTGCTCTGGACATGGAGACGTCGTCGTCCATGCTGCTGGAAACCTTCAACGAAGTCGAGGGCCGGGCGGCCGGCAGCGGCAGGCACCAGCCCTCCCAGGTCGCAAAATGAAATATCGGGTCAAGCGGATCGCTCCCAGCGTTCCCACGGCTTCGATGGCCGACATCGCATTCCTGTTGATCATCTTCTTCATGCTGACGACCTCTTTTTCTCCGGAACGAACCAGCGTCGAGCTGCCAGAATCGGAATTCCAGGCGGACGTTTCCGACGAAGCCGCCATCGTCGCCATTGCTCCCGACGGTCAGATCAAGTTCACCGATGGCGAGGTTGTTTCCTACCCCGTCGAGAACCCAGCGGCTCTGGGCGTGATTGTTGGAGAGCTGGTGAGGCTTGCGCCAGACAAACAGTTCCTCATCAAAGCCGACCGGTTGGTTCCCTACCAACGGATCGACGACGTACTCGAGCAACTGCGGATGCAGGGAGCGCGCTCGATTGGCTTGCTGACGGTTCGGCGAGCTTCTCCTTTGCAGCAGGAGACTCAGGAAGAAGTCCCCGATCAGCAAGGGGGAACCCAATGAAGATCAGGCGGCTGCGGCGCCAGCGCGGGACCGATATTCCCACTTCCTCGATGGCCGACATCGCCTTCCTGTTGATCATCTTCTTCATGCTGACGGCAGTGTTTCACTCCTCGCGCGGGCTACCCTTCGAAATGCCCAAAGACGACCCCAACGACCTGCAAGTGCAACCCGAAGAGGCGATTCACATCAAGATCGTTGGAGAGGGACAATTCCTGGTCGACCGGCAGGCCATGTCCCTCGCCGAGATGGGCGGCTACATCGAGAGCAGAATGGAGCAGAATCCCGAGAAACCGGTGATCATCCAGACCCAGCCCGATGTGCCCTATTACGTCATGATCGACGTCTTCGATCTATTGAAGTACTTGAAGGTCAAGAATGTTTCGATACCGACCAAGAGCGACATCGAGCGCTGGAGGAAGTTTGGCATTTTCAGCTGAGCAGGGGCGCGCGGTAGTGATCACCGCGCTGCTGGCGCTTGCCCTGTCGCCGGCGCTGCTTCGGGGCCAGGGGGACTACCAGAAGGGCATTTCTTACTACCAGCAGAAACAGTTCGCCAAAGCCATCGCTGAGTTCGAACCCATCGTTTCCGAGCAACCCGATTACGAGTTCGGGCACCGCATTTTGGGACTTTCCTACCTGAACACGAAGCAGTACGACAAGGCCATTTCAGCCTTCCAGAATGCCCTGAGGCTCAAGAGCGACAACTTCACTTCTCAGATGGGTTTGGCGTTGGCGTACTTCAATTCCCGCCGGTTCAAGGAGGTTCTGCCCACCCTGGACCGGGCGGCACGCTATGCCAAGACCCCGCCGGAGCAATACCAGCTTCACCAGACCCGAGGCGCCGCCGCCTTCAACACCGGAGACTGGAAGGAGGCCGTGGCCAGCCTGGAAAAGGCAGTTTCGCTGCAGCGGGGAAACTCTGAGGTTGTTCTGCAGTTGGGAATCGCGCACTTCCAGCTGGGCAATTACGAGCAAGCACTGCCCTTCCTGCAGCAAGCGGCAGCCGCCCAGCCGGACGGAGAAGCAAAGCGTTTTCTTCAGCTTCTGAAGTACCGTCGGGGAGTTCAGCTCATCGAACGAGGCCAATACCAGAAAGCGGCTGAAGAGTTGTCCGAGTACACGCAGTCCAACCCGGAGGATCCGCAGGGTTGGTTCAATCTGGGTTTGGCTTACCTGTTCAGCAAGAACAATGCTGCGGCTCTGGAGGCGTTCAAGCGGAATCTGCGGCTCGCTCCGGAAAACGCGCAAGGCTGGGACCGGCTGGGCTACCTGTA
This sequence comes from Acidobacteriota bacterium, assembly GCA_041630155.1. Lineage (GTDB taxonomy): Bacteria > Acidobacteriota > UBA6911 > RPQK01 > JANQFM01 > JBFGHG01. The sequence continues at coordinate 4,236 of JBFKLX010000119.1, read as the reverse complement.
CGAGATTCAGAAACAGTACTCGCAAGCGCTGGATGCCTATCAGAAGGCATTCCAGTTCGGAAGCGATCCTCGAGCCAAGGAAAGCGTCGAGCGCATTCGAAAGAGAATCAGCCAGGGCCAGTGAAGTCGGACGGGGGGTGAGCTACTGGTCCCGCCAGCCCCGAGTGGCTTCTGCAACGTCTTCGGAGACGTGGAAAATCTCGCTCAGGCGCGTCACCTCCAGCAGGTCGCGGACCCGCTTGGGCGGGTTGAGCAGACGGAGTTCGCCCCCCTGATTGCGTAACAGGGTGTGTCCGTAGACCAGCTTCCCGAGCACAGAACTGTCTATGTAGGTTACTTTTCCCAGGTCGACTACCAGCCGGGTATGGCCCTGTTGAACGAGGCGGAGCAGCTCGCTCTCGAGGAGCTTGTCGGCTTCGCCGGTGACCAACTCACCCTCGGGAATCAGAAAATGAACCCCCTCCTGATTCTCGATTCTGAGTTCCACGGGGGAATCTTGACACGCCCGGAATTGGCGTGTCAACATGACGCCCTCATGACGGTTTTGGACCGCATTCTGGAGCGGGTTCGCCAGACCCCTCAGTCCCTCGTTTTTCCCGAAGGCGACGATCCCAGAATCCTCCGAGCAGCCGCCGAGCTCCAGCGCCGCAAGCTGGCTCGGCCGATTCTTCTGGGAGACCCTCGCAAGATCGAGGATGCCGCGCGTCGAGCCGGGTGTTCGCTGGACTGCCCAGTGGTGGCCCCCCTCGACTCTCCGGACTTCAAGACTCTCCACGATTTGTATTACGAGAAGCAGAGGGCCAAAGGCGTCACCTACGCGGAAGCCGGTGATCAAGTGCTGGACCGTCTCTTTTTCGGAGCATTGATGGTGGCTGCCGGCCTTTGTGACGGTTGCGTGGGGGGTGCGGTTTACACCACCGCCACCACCGTGCGGGCGGCCCTGCGATGTATCGGGCTGCGCCCGGGCTTCTCCATTCTCTCCAGTTTTTTTCTGATGCAGTTGCCCGACTCCCGTTGGGGAGAGCGGGGCGCGCTGCTGTATGCCGACTGTGCGGTGGTCCCCAATCCCACCGCTTCGCAGCTGGCTGAAATCGCCCAAGCCACCGCCGCCAATACCCGCCTCTACCTGGAAGCCGAGCCCCGGGTCGCGTTGCTGTCTTTCTCCACCCGCGGCAGCGCTGAGCACCCGCTCGTGGACAAAGTCGTCGAGGCCCGCCAAACCCTGGCCGCGCGGGCGCCGGATTTGCTGGCGGACGGCGAGCTCCAGGTGGATGCGGCTCTGCTTCCCGAGGTCGCCGAGTCCAAGGCCCCCGACAGCCCCTTGAAAGGGCGCGCCAACACCTTGATTTTCCCCAACCTCGAAGCCGGAAACATCGCCTACAAACTGACTGAACGCCTGGCCGGGGCCCAGGCGATCGGGCCGATTCTTCAAGGCCTGAACCGGCCCATCAACGACCTCAGCCGAGGTTGCTCGGCGGAGGACGTCGTACAGGTGGCCGCCGTCACCGCTCTGCAGGCTCTGGAGGAGAAGCAGCATGCCCATCATTGAAGAGGTGGTCGCGCGGGAGATTCTCGACTCTCGCGGCAATCCGACGGTAGAAGCGGAGGTCGTTCTGGAGGACGGATCCTGGGGGCGTGCAGCCGTTCCATCGGGTGCTTCCACGGGCGAGCACGAAGCGTTGGAGCTCCGGGACGGCGACGCGGATCGCTACTTGGGAAAGGGGGTCCGCCGAGCAGTCGAAAACATCGAGAACCTGATTGCGCCCGAACTGGAAGGTTTCTCGGCGCTGGACCAGGTCACCCTGGACCAGACCCTGATCGAGCTGGACGGGACCGAACACAAGGAGAGGATCGGAGCCAATGCTATCCTGTCGGTTTCCCTGGCCTGCGCCCGCGCTGCTGCCGACTGTGTGGGCCTGCCGTTGTACCAGTATCTGGGCGGGGTTCACGCCTGCCGGTTGCCCGTGCCGATGATGAATATTCTCAACGGTGGCGCCCACGCGGACAACAATGTCGATTTCCAGGAGTTCATGATCATGCCGCTGTCCGCGTCGAGCTTCGCCGAAACCTTGCGCATGGGCGTGGAAATCTTCCACCACTTGAAGAAGGTGCTGAGTTCCCGGGGATACAACACCGCAGTGGGGGACGAGGGGGGTTTCGCACCCAACTTGAAATCCAATGAAGAGGCCGTGGAGGTCGTCTTGGAGGCGATCGAGGCGGCGGGTTACCGGCCGGCCGAGGATGTGTGTCTGGCCTTGGACGTGGCGGCCAGCGAACTCTACGACCCTGCGCAAGGGCACTACGTGTTCCGGAAGTCCGACGGGCAGGCCCGCAGCTCGGACGACATGATCGAACTCTACGCAGACTGGATCGAACGGCATCCCATTTACTCGATCGAAGACGGCCTGGCCGAAGACGACTGGGACGGCTGGGCCCGGCTCACACAGGCCCTCGGAGAGAAGGTGCAACTCGTGGGGGATGACCTGTTCGTGACCAATATCAATCGCCTCAGCCAGGGAATCGACAAGGGAATCGCCAACTCCATTCTGATCAAACTCAATCAGATCGGCACGTTGACCGAGACCATGCGGGCCATTGAATTGGCCAAGGCCAGCGGGTACACGAATGTGATCTCCCACCGCTCGGGCGAAACCGAGGACGCGTTCATCGCGGATCTCGCCGTGGCCACCAATGCCGGGCAGATCAAGACGGGCTCGGCCAGCCGCAGCGACCGGGTGGCCAAATACAATCAACTCCTCCGCATCGAAGAATCCCTGGGTGGCCAGGCTCAGCTGGCTCGCCTGCGCCGCTTTTGATGGGACAGCTTTCGGACCAAGGCCGTTTCCGGATGCAGAACGGCATCAGTGTGGTCATTCCCAGCTGGAACGGATGGCCTCTGCTTCAGCAGTTTCTCCCCTCCGTCCTGCGGGCGGCCCAGGTCTATCGAGAACGTCGGCGAGGCGAGACCGAAGTGATCGTGGTCGACGACGGCAGCGAGGACTCCACCCGCGAGGCCCTGCCTCGAACCTTCCCCGAAGTGAAACTGTTGCGGCGTCCGGAGAACGGGGGGTTCGCGAAAGCCTGCAATTCGGGCTTCCAGCAGTGCCGCTTCCCGCTGATCGCCCTGCTCAACAATGACGTACGCCTGGAGGAAGACTACCTGTGCCATCCGGTGGACCATTTCAGTGATCCTGAAGTGTTCGCAGTCACGGCGCGGGTTTTCGAGTTCGACCCGCCCCGGTTTGCCACCGGTGGCAAGGTGGGCCGTTTTCGCCGCGGCTTCTGGAGCGTGTATTTCAACTACGATTGCCCTGAAGAGGGTCCCCCCGAATCACCCGCAAAGCTACTGTCGGTCTATGCGGTGGGGGGCTTCGCCGTGTACGATCGCAGCAAGCTGGAAATCCTGCAGGGCTTCAACGAGTTGCTCTCGCCCTTCCACTGGGAAGACGTCGATCTGTCCTACCGGGCCTGGAAACGCGGCTGGCGAGTCGAGTACGAGCCCCGCAGCGTGGGCTACCATCGGATCAGCGCGACCATCGATGCCCATTACGAGAAGCGAGAGGTAGAGGTCCTCGCTCTTCGGAATCGCCTGCTCTTCCACTGGATCAATCTGCACTCTCCGGTGCTCTGGGGCCAGCACTGCCTGATGTTGCTGGTGCTGTGCGTCACGCGTATTCTAGTGGGAGATCTGGGGTTCTACCGCGCCTTCGCCGGAGCTTGGGCGCAGCGACGCGAGGCGGCCCGGCTGCGTGGGCAGGAGCGTATCGAGTCGCGCCGGTCCGATCGTGACCTCGTCCGAATCTTCCGGGAGTTTTTTTCCCGGGCTCCGATTCGGATCTATCGGGGACGCAAAGAGGTCGACCAGTTCGGGCCCAAACCCCCACAGCGCCGAACGGATCAAGGTTGAAGAGAATCTCCGCCACTCTCATCACGTTCAACGAGGAGGCCAAAGTCGGCCGGGCCCTGGAGAGCCTCGCTTCGCTGGCCGATGAAATCGTGGTCGTCGATTCGTTCAGTTCCGATGGCACGGTTGAGGTGTGCCGACGCCACACCCGACGGGTCCTCCAGCGTCCCTGGCCCGGCTACCGCGCCCAGAAACAGTTCGCCGTCGACCAGGCCCGCCACGATTGGATCCTGAGTATCGATGCCGATGAAGTGCTGAGCTCCACGCTCGAGGAGAGCCTGTCCGCCTGGAAAGCCGCCGAGGGAGAGGAGTCGATGGCCGGGTACCGGGTG
>JBFKLX010000118.1:0-17117 GCA_041630155.1 Acidobacteriota bacterium | reverse complement strand
TCGGCAACAGGCATGGTCTTGGCGAGTAAGGATTGTTCCCGAACCGCCCCCCCGAACGGTCAGTTCCCATTGTAACTCGGAAGGCGGGAGACCGGGGGGAATCAGCGGCTGCAAGCCGGGGAAAGATTGGCCTCGAGTCTCAGGCCTCTGAAGCGTCACCCTCGGCCTCATCGGGCGGGCGAATGGTGGCTTCGTCGATCAGCATCACCGGGATGTCGTCACGGATCGGGTAGACCCGGTGGCACTCGAGGCAACGTATGCCCGAACCGTCGGGCTCCAGCACGACTTCCGACCGGCAGGCGGGGCAAGCGAGTATTTCCAGCAATTCCGGACTGATCGGCATAACGATTGTATTCTAATCGAGTTCTGCCCCCAGCTTCCAGCTGGCCAGCTGGGAGTACTCTGCACGGTCAGGCTTCAGGATACTCCGGTAAAGGTGGAACGCCGGGACTTCGAACTCCCCCACTCTCGATTTGGCGTGTGAGGTGACGAAGCGAACCAGGCTGTCGCGATTGCGGCTCGACTTCAGGCGCATCAGGGTCAGGTGAGGGTGAAAGGGCCGTTGCTCGGCCCGAAAGCCGAGGGCTTCCAATTCCCGTTCGACCTCCCGCTGGAGCTGCGACAGGGCCGGGTTCGCCCTGGCACCGACCCACACCACCCGGGGGTTCGCGAGATGGGGAAAAACGCCGACGCCGCGCACCTGAACTTCGAAGGGCGGATTCTGCTGCGCCACCCGGGCAAGGCGGTCCTGCATCGCCTCCACCTGGGAAGGCGCGATGTTGCCCAGGAACTGGAGCGTGAGGTGAACCCCTTCGAGCCGAGCGGAACGCCCCGCCAGCCCGAGCCGCTCGAGCTTCCGGGAGAGATCGGCCAGCTGCTCTTTGATCTCGCCGGGAACTTCAATGGCAACGAAGGCTCGAATCATCAGTCGTGACACCGGCTCCCATCCGGTGATTCTCCAAAGTAACACCGGTCATTCTTGCCGGTGATTCTGCCCAACAGGAGACTCGCCGCTCACGAAACGAAGGCTTCCAGCTCCGTCCGGAGCCAATCCAGGGCGAACCGCGCGGCGCGCATCCGCACCGACTCCCGGTCCCCGGGAATGCGCCGGTGTTTGACCTGGGCCTGCCCTTTCGAACTGAGACCAAAGTACACCGTTCCCACCGGTTTTTCATCACTGCCCCCAGTGGGGCCGGCAATTCCCGTGACCGAGAGCCCGATCTCACTTCCGGTCAGTCGGCAGACACCTTGCGCCAACTCGGACGCCGTCTCCGCGCTGACGGCCCCGTATCGTTCCAAGGTCTCCGGCCGCACACCGAGCAGGTTCTGCTTGAGTTCGTTGCTGTAACAGACCACTCCGCCCAGGAAGTAGCGGGAGCTGCCGTCGACATCCGTCAGCAACTTTCCGATCAGCCCGCCCGTGCACGATTCCGCGGTGGCCAGGCGCAAACCTCTTTCCAACAACTGGCGTCCCACCACGACTTCCAGCTCCTCCTGGCGATCGGTGAAGACCGAGGACCCCAGTTCCTGCCGAACCTGCTGGACCAGCCGATCCAGGTGCCGGCTGGCGAGCGCCTCGTCGTCCCGACCGCACCAGGTGAAGAAGAGGTCGATGATGCCCAGGGACGAGAGGATGGTGGTCTCGACCTGGGGTTGCGCCTTGTACAGGGACTCGACACGGGCGTCCACGGCGGATTCCGCCAGTGAGGCCACCCGCAAGTGGCGAACGAACCGGCGCCGGATGGGCAGGTATCGAGTCAAACGCGGCAAGACCTGGTCATCCACCATGGGCTGGAGCTCCCGTGGCGGGCCGGGAAGCAGGAAAACGAGAGCCTCGCCTTCGCGCAGGAAGAGGCCCGGCGCAGTTCCCTTGGGATTGGGGAGTACTTCGGCGCCCTCAGGGACCAGGGCCTGGCGGCGGTTGTTCTCCGCCATCTGGAACCCGAAGCGCTCGTAGAGCCTTTCCAGGTGGTTCAGAATCTCCGGATCCTGCCGGAGCTCACGACCCAGGCAAGCCGCGACGGCCTCGCGGGTGAGGTCGTCATTGGTGGGCCCGAGACCGCCGGTCAACAGCACCAGCTGGGAGCGCTGCAGGGCGGCTCGAAGGGATTCGGACAGGGTGGCTTCCCGGTCCCCGACGACCACCTTGCGCTCCACCAGGATGCCGAGAGAGTTGAGGCGCTCGGTGAGAAAGAGCGAGTTGGTCTCGAGCCGCGAAGGCGTCAAGAGTTCCGAGCCCACGGCAATGATTTCTGCAGTCACCATCCCACTGTGACACCGGCATCCTGCCGGCGATTCTCCAAAGCGACACCGGCTTGCAGCCGGTGGCCCAACGGGCACTCCGAAAGATCCTCGGGCGGGCCGCTCCTGCACCTGGTCCGGCTGCGTCTTTGCCTTTGACCCTTTACCAGAGCCCCATCCAGCCGAAGAACCACAGGGCCAGGCCCGCATAGACTCCCGCCACCAGGTCGTCTGCGACGATCCCCCAACCCTCCGCCAATCGTTCGCTCTGGCGGACGGGAGGAGGTTTGACGATGTCGAACAGCCGGAACAGAAAGAACCCAGCCACCAGCGAAACCGCCGAGAGATCCGAGAACAACAGCGTGAGCCACTGCCCCGCAATCTCGTCGATGACGACCACGGACGGGTCTTCCCGCCCCTCGTCCCTGGCCACCCGGGTGGCGGCAGGGACGCCCACTGCGGCAGCCAGGACAGTCGACACGGCCAGCACCCAGTGCGCCTGCAGGCCGAGGAGAGACGTCAGCAGAGCCGCGATCAGCACCGCCTCCAAAGACCCCCAGGTTCCCGGAGCGACCGGCAGAGTGCCGGCACCGGCACCGGAAGCGAGCAGCCTGGCCAGCTTACTGTTCATACTCGCCGTCCCGGTCGGCGCCATCGCTCAGGGACACCTTTTCGCCCGCGACCCGGAATTCCTCTTCCAGCCACCGGCCTAGATCTAAGAAGCGGCAGCGCTCGCTGCAGAATGGAAAGTGCCGGTCGCGCGGATCGGTGGTCTTCCGGCAGCGGGGACACTGATATCGGCGGGACTGGCTCATGACACGACTCGACCCACCAGATCGTAGTCGTGAGCTTCGGTGATTTCAACGGGCCGGATGTCGCCTGGACGCATCTCGTCGGTGATGCCATCGGTCAGATAGACCACCCCGTCGATGTCGGGGGCCTGGGTGGAAAGCCTGCCTTCCCAGAAAAGGTCGCTTTCGCGCGCCAGGCCTTCCAACAGGACGGGGAAGGTCCGTCCCACCAACTGGCGGTTGCGCTGGCGGGAAATCCCGGTCTGCAGCTTCATGAGCCGTTGCCGGCGCTGCTCGGCAACCTTCGTGGAGACCTTTTGGGGCAGTGCGTGCGAGGCGGCCTCCTCTTCGTCCGAGTAGACGAAGGCGCCCAGCCGGTCGAACTGGGCGTCGCCGACGAACTCCATGAGCTCCTCGAAGTCCTCGTCGGTCTCACCCGGGAATCCCACGATCATGGTGGTTCGGACAACCACTTCGGGAACTCGGCTGCGGATGCGTTCCAGCAGACGCGTCAAGGAGCCGCGGTTGCCGCCCCGCTTCATGTTCTTGAGCACCGCGCGGGAGCCGTGCTGCAAGGGCACGTCGATGTATTTGCATGCCGAGGGCGTCTCGGCCATGGCGTCCAGCAGCTCGTCGTAGATGTTGTTGGGGTAGGCGTAGAGAAAGCGCACCCACTCCAACCCGGGGACGTCGCCCAGGCGCCGGATCAGGGTGGCCAGTCCCTGGCGGTCTCCCCGATCCCACCCGTACATGGTGGTGTCCTGCCCGACCAGGTTGATTTCCTTGATGCCCTGCCGGGCCAGCCTGCGGGCCTCGGTCAGGACCGAGTCGAGGGGCCGGCTGCGGAAGCGGCCGCGCATCTGGGGGATCACGCAGAACGTGCAGGGATGGTCGCAGCCTTCGGCGATCTTGATGTAGGCGCTGTGCCGAGGCGTGGTCAGCACGCGCGGATCTTCGTCGTTGTAAAGATAGAGCTCCCGCTTGTCGTAGAGCGGCGGCTGAACGGCCGGGGCGGCCAGATCGGAGCAGACTTCCAGAATGCGGGGGATTTCGTTTGTGCCCACCACGTCATCGACCTCCGGGATCTGCTCCTGGATCTGCCGGCGGTAGCGCTCCACCAGACAACCGGCCACGATCAGGCGCCGGCAACGCCCGTCGGTCTTCTGCTGGGCCATTTCCAGGATGGTGTCAACGCTCTCCTGCTTGGCGCTCTCGATGAACCCGCAGGTGTTGACGACGATGATCTCGGCGTCCCGCTGATCGTGGGTGATCTGGTGCCCGTTGCGCGCGAGCAGCCCCAGCATGACCTCGCTGTCGACGAGGTTCTTTGGGCATCCCAGACTGACAAATCCCACCTTGGCCATGGAACCGGTAAGTATAGCACTGTTGGGGAAGGGAGAAGGCGAGCAGGGAGTTTCGAATTCAAGAAATTGAGGGCTACCCGGAACAGGCTGTCCGCAGGCCGGCACTTCCGGAAAACTCAGCCTCCGCCACTCCAAGCCCCACGCCTTACTGAGACTCGAGCCCCCCGGCGCTGTAGGTCAGCTCTTTCTGTTTCCTTTCGTACCAGCCGTCTTCTCGCGGTTCGAAGATGGTGCAGTGGTCCATTCTCCCGCCGTAGACGTGGATGGTCACCGAGGAGCGATCCGAGAGAGAGTTCTGGATCGTGTGGTACTCAAAAGGAGGAATCAGCGAACCCGCCATCCCGCATCCCGCCTCGATCGTCTCCTGCGGCTGGAAACGAAACCGGTGCCCCTGCTGCTCCAGCAGGTCGTACTGCGTCACACTCACCTCGCCGTCCAGCACACCGTCCACGCACCAGATTCCGGCATGGTCGTGCAGGGGTGTCCCCTGTCCTGGACCCCAGATCATGGCGATTACTTCGTAGCCCAGCCGTTCGCTCCGGTAGAGCAAGCGTCGAGCGTAACATTCCTCCTGGGCACGCGTCAGCTCGGCGGGCAATTCCAGAGCGCCCTCGCCGATGAGAGTCGACAGCCCCCTCTTGACGCCCTCCGTCACCGCTTTCGGATCACCCAGAGCGACCGCTTCGTCCAAGGTCCGCACCAGAACTTCCGCTCCGCGGAACGTTGCCTCGATCATGGCTTTTCCCCGTCCCTCCATCTTCTCAGTCGATTCGTTCGAAGGCTGCACTCTCGGAATCTCACGATTCTAAGTCTTCAGTTTCGAGAAGGGAAGTTTGGCGTGCCAGAGAACTCGGCCGTCCGCCCCGCCAACACCTACGCCCTGCGCCCTACGCCCTCCGGCTAAAAGCCGGTGCTCTCACCCTTCCCCTCTCAGCTGAGCGCCCAGGTTCTTCTGGAGGTGGCGGACGATGCGCTGCCGCGCCTCGGCCACTTGATCGTCGGTCAGATTGGTGTCCGCCTGGTAGGTCACGGAGAAGGCCAGGCTCTTTTTCCCTCCCGGAACGGGCTCACCCCGATAAATGTCGAAAACGCGCGCCTTCTTGACCAGCGGTCGGCCGGACGACAGGATCTGCTCGGTCACCTGTCCCACCGTGACCCCCTCGTCGACCACCAGTGCCAGATCTTCCAGCACTGGCGGGTGAACGGCAATGGGCTCGACCTGGTGCCTCGAGGGGGCCTCCTCGAGAAGCACGGCCAGATCGAATTCTCCCAGGAGAATCGATTGGCCCGGCAGATCGAAACGCTCCCGCACTTGCGGGTGGAGCTCTCCAAACACGCCCACCTCTTTCCCCTTCACCAGCAGCCGGGCACACCTGGCCGGATGATAGCTGGGGTGCCGGGCCGGTTCGAAAGCAACCGCGTCCAAGTGCAAGTCGGACACCAGGCCTTCCAGGACTCCCTTGAAATCGAAGAAGTCCAAGGGGTGCTGATCCGCGCCAGCCCAGTGCGGCTCTTCGCGCGGGCCAGTCAGAGCCACGGCGAGCCACTGTGGCTCGGACGGCAGTGGGCCCTCTTGGGAGGGCAAGAAGACGGGCCCGATCTCGAACAGTCCGACGCGCTCCCGATGGCGCAAGTTCAAAGCCACCGTCTCCAACGCCCCCGCCAGCAGCGTACGCCGCAAACACGTTCGGTCCGAGGCGATCGGGTTGGCCAGGGCGACGTAGGGCGTGTCTCCATTGGACGTCCCCTGCTGAGTCAGCATGGCTTCCCGCTGAGGCGTGGTCATACGGTAGGTGACGATCTCCTGAAGACCGGCCTGCGCCAGCCAGCGGCGAACGCGCTCCCTTCCCTCCCGGCCGGAGTCGACCCTGCGGGGCTGAACCCAGGCCGAAGATGCTTGTTCCGGGATCCGGTCGTAGCCGTAGATCCGAGCGATCTCCTCCACCAGATCGGCTTGGCCCACGACACCCGTCCCGATGTCCAGCCGGCTGTCGGGGACGGTCACGCGCAAGCTGTCTCCCTGAGGTTTCACCTGGAACTGCAGCGATTCCAGGATGCCGGTGACTTCCGCGGCCGAAAGCGTTATACCGAGCAGGCGCCGCACCCGCTCCAGGGGCAGCTCCACCTGGACGGGCTCCGCCGGCAGCGGGTACTCATCGAGCAGCCCGCGAGCGATCACCCCACCGGAATGACGGCGCATCAGTTCGACGGCACGACCGACAGCCCGGCGTGGCAGCGCCGGATGCACGCCCCGAGAGAAGCGGTATCCGGCCTCCGAGTCCATCTTCTGGGCCTGCATGGTCCGGCGAACATTGATGAAGTTCCAGGCCGCCCCCTCCAGCAACACATTGCGGGTCTCCTCAGTGACCTTGGACTCCTCACCACCCATGATCCCGGCGAGAGAAAGCACTCCCGCGGTGTCGCAAACCAGCACGTTGAAGTCCTGCAGCGTGCGAGTCTCTCCGTCCAGGGTCGTGAGGCTCTCCCCCGGCTTGGCAAAGCGGGTGATGATGGTGGGTGGACGCTTCCCGGCCCTCTCGACCAGGACGTCATAGTCGAAGGCGTGCAAGGGCTGTCCCAGCTCCAGCATCACGTAGGCCGTCAAGTCCACGATGTTGTTGATGGGCCGCACCCCCGACAAGACCAGCCGGCGCTGCATCCAGTAGGGGCTGGGGCCGATTTGGACGTCCCCAATCAGGGCCAGTACGAAACGCGGATTCATTTCCGGCTCGCGAATCTCGATGCTGGCCTGTCCCTGTATGGGCGGCCCCTCGGCCTGGAACTCGAAGTCCGGCTCGCGCACGCTCTTGCCGGTCACCGCCGCGACTTCGCGCGCCGCGCCCAGAACGCAGGCATTGCGCGCCTGGTTGGGCGTGATGGCAATGTCGAACACGACATCACCCATGTATTCGGCCAGTGGCGTGCCGGGGACCGCGTCGGGGTCCAGCAGGATCACTCCGCTGTGATCGTCCGAGATCCCCAGTTCCCGCTCCGAGCAGACCACGGCCGACGACTCCACGCCGCGGATGCGGGCGCGCCGAATGGTGGTCAGCGGCCGCTCCGGCTCGTAGGCGTTGTAGAGGCGCGCGCCTTCGCGTCCCAGAGCCACCTTGAGCGGCTCATCCAGCGGGCCTCTTCCCTTGAATGGAAACAAGTTGGGCGCACCCGTCACCACGGTCTGAGTCCCGCTGCCGTCATCCACCTCCGCCAGGACCAGGCGGTCCGCGTCGGGATGGGTGCGAATCTCCTCAATCGCCCCCACGACTACTTTTTCCCGGTCCCACTCCAGACCGGAGATCTTGACGTCCTGAGGCTGGGTGGGCGGGGGCAGGCCGACAAACCGAAGGGCCTCGACCTCCAGGCCGGCATAGGTCAGTCGTTCAGCCAGCTCGACAGGTTCCAGCTCGATGTCGACGTATTGCTCGAGCCACTCGTGAGGTACCTTCATAACACCTTGCCAATCCTGTCCGGGCGGGGATCTGGTCCAGCGGGTCGGAGCGGCTAGAATTGCTCCAGAAAGCGAAAATCGTTTCTCCAGAAATTACGGATGTCGGTGATTCCGTGCAACAGCATGGCCACACGCTCGGGACCCATCCCGTATGCATATCCGGTGAATACAGCAGGATCGTACCCACCGTTTTCCAAAACCTTGGGATGCACCATGCCGCAGCCCAGGATTTCCAGCCAGCCGGTCTCTTTGCACACGGCGCAGCCCTCGCCTCCACAGACAAAACATTCGATGTCCATCTCGGCACTCGGCTCGGTGAAGGGGAAATGGCTGGCCCGGAACCGCGTCCGGGTGTCCTCCCCGAAGAGATGGCGGGCAAACAGGCCCAAGTCGCCCTTCAAGTTGCTGAAGGTGATCGACTCACCGATCGCCAGGCCCTCCACCTGGTTGAATTGGATCTCGGAACGGGCGCTGATCTGCTCGTAACGGTAGCACATGCCGGGCAGAATCACACGGCAGGGTTCCGGTGCGAACTCCCGCATGGCGTGAATCTGGCCGGGAGACGTGTGGGTTCGCAGGATGACGTTCTCGTCGCTGGTATAGAAAGTGTCCCACATCTCCCGTGAGGGATGATGTTTGGGGATGTTGAGCAGTTCGAAGTTGTATTCGTCGGTCTCGACGTCCCGGCTCTCGAAAACCTGAAAACCCAGATCCCTCCAGAAGTCACAGATCCTTTGCAGGGTCAGGGTCGTGGGATGGATCTTTCCGGTGCGGACCGGGCGGCCCGGCAGGGTGACGTCCAGCCGTTCCCGGCTCAGAGAGCGATCCAGTTCTGCCTGCCGGAGCTGCTCGCTCTTTTCCCGGAGCAGCCCTTCCAGGAACTGGCGCACCTCGTTGCCCCTTCTTCCCAAGGCCGGCCTCTCCTCTTCGGGCAAGTCGGCCAAACCCCGCAAGACCTGGGTCAAATCCGAACTGCGGCCCAGATACTTCACTCTCCAGGCTTCCAGCCCCTGCTCGGCGTCCGTAATCTGCTCGACCGCGGCAGCCGCCTCCGCCTGAATCTCATCGAGCTTGCTCAACTGAGCGATCATCTTCCGTCCTCTTCTCCAAACAGGCGATTGTAGGAAGCCGGCACATGAGTAGTCAAGGCAGCAAGGGGCTTAGGGGGCGCGGGGCGCAGGGCGTGGGGGGCCCTGCCGGGGCCCTTGGCCTTTGTCCTTGCCCCTCCCTTGTTTTGCAGTCGGTCCGGAGGCTCTAGAAATCGAAGCTGTTATCAGCACCAAGATCCAGGCTCTCAAAGTCGAAATCGGCAACGAAGCGGTGTCGTTCCTTCGAATACCGGTGCCGCTCCCTCTCGAAAGAACCAGGCGCTCCGGACCCTCGTGCCAAGCAATCACCGGCAAAGGATGCCGTTGTCACTGATCCCACGCCCGACGCCGCAAGCCCCCAAGCCCCTAAAACACTTTCAGCTCGGCGGCCTGCACGGCCTGCCGGTAGGCTTCCCATTCCTTCTCGAAGAAGGCGTCCACCGCTTGTTGGAGGTCCCGCAGTTTGGCCTCGAAGTCCCGCACTGCCTTGCGTTCGGACGGGCTGGGCGCGTCCCAGCTGGACTGGGCGTAACCGGAGGCGTTGAACAGGTAGGACCTCAGCGTCTCGGGGTCCCGGCGAATACCCTGCACCTCTTTGGAGAACATCTTTTCGTCCAGCTGCTTCAGGGACTCGCGGGCCGCTTTGGCTGCGTCCTGCAGCGCTTGGGTCGACTCTTCTGAGGTCTCCTCGCCGCCGGCAGCCTCCGCCTTCTCGCCCTTGGGCCGGTCCTTCATGAGACTGTCCACTCGATCCATCTTTTCCTTGGCTTCCCGGAGGCGGTCGGCCAGCTCGGTGGCTTTTTCGACTTCGGCGATGAACTCGTCGAAGAACTGATTTCGCGCCTCCAGGTCGGTCCTCGGGGTTTCCAGCCGGGGATCCCAGAGCACCGTCACTTGCCGGGTCTCCTGATGCTCGCCGAAGGTCACGCGCGCCGTGTACTCTCCGGGCAGAACGGGGACACCGCCTGGCTCGGGAGCGTCCGGCTGAGGCTTGGACCGGGAGGGAAAGCGGGGCCGCTTTCGGTCCAGCTCCCAGTTGACCCGGTTGAGCCCGGTTTCGGCTGGGCCCTTGAGCGTCCGAATCACCTGATCACCCTGCAAGATTTCAATCTTGACCTCCGGTTTCTTGGGTTGCGGGGTCGTGTCGGCCGGCTCCTCCGGCTCTTCGCCGCTCTCTCCTTCCGCTTCTGCCGCGGCCACTTCCTCCGCCTCTTCCGGCTCCTCGGCTTTCTCCTCCCCCTCGGGCGGCGTGACCACATAGGTCAGCAGAACCCCCTGAGGCCGGTTCTCACCCCGGAATGCGGCGTCACCGGGAATCAGCTCGCCGGAGGAACTCCCGTAGACGGCCTGGTAGGCCGGGACCGGCTGGAAGAGCCGCAAGGGAGCCTGAAGGACCTCCGTTCCCTGCTGAGCCATGACCCTCAGCGGTGTGATGTCGTCGATGATCCAGATGGCTCGCCCGAAGGTGCCGATCACCAGATCGGGATCGCGGGGATGAATGACCAGGTCCATGGTGGGAACCGTGGGGTAGCCCTGGTCCCATTTCGTCCACGACCGGCCGCCGTCCAGGCTCATGTAGAGATGGAACTCGGTACCCAAAAAGAGCAGGTTCGCGGCCACCGGATCCTGCTCGATCACGTAAGCGTGCCCGCGGATCTGGTCGCTGACCAGGCTGGTCCAGGTCTTCCCGAAATCCGAGGTTCGGTAAGCGTACGGGGTGAAGTTCCCTCGACGGTGGTCGTCGAACACCGCGAAAGCTTCACCGGCCTCGAACTTGGAGGCTTCGATGTGGGGGACCCAGGTTCCGGCAGGAACTCCTCGGATGTTTCCCGCCACATTGGTCCAGTTCCGGCCGCCGTCCCGGGTCACCTGCACGTTGCCGTCGTCGGTCCCCACCCAGATCACCCCTTGCTGAACCGGGCTGGGGGCGATGGCGACGATGGTCGTGTTGTTTTCCGCGCCCGTGACATCGTAGGTGAGCCCGCCGCTGTCCAGCTGCTTCTGGCGCTCGGGATCGTTGCTGGTCAGATCGGGGCTGATGATCTGCCAGCTCCGGCCCTGGTCGGCGCTCCGGTGCACGAATTGGCTTCCATAATAGATGGTTCCCTTCTCGAAGGGGTCGGCGGCGATCCCGGCGTTCCAGTTGAAGCGCAGCCGGATGCCGTCTTCCGGCTCGGGTGGGCGGACCAGACGGCTCGTCCGTGTCAGCTTGTCGAACCGATAGAGATACCCTCCCTGGGACATCGAGTAGCCGTAGCGATCGTCGCTCGGATCGGGGACAACGTCGAAGCCGTCGCCGAAACTGACCATCTGCCAGTGGGAATTGAGAATGCCGCCGTTGCCTCCCACCCCGCTCTCCCAAACCTGGCTGGGCCCCATGAACGAGCCGTTGTCCTGCAGTCCGCCGTAGATGTTGAAGGGGACCGCGTCATCCACGCTGATGTGGTAGAACTGGCCCAGGGGCAGGTTTTCGACGAAGCGCCAGTTCTTTCCGCCGTCCCGAGAAATCGCCAGGCCTCCGTCATTGCCGTCGATCATGAACCGGGGGTTCTGGGGGTCGATCCAGAAGGCGTGATGATCCGGGTGGATCTTCGAGAACGGGATCAGCACTTTGAAGCTCTTGCCCCCGTCCTCGCTGATCGAGACCAATGAGTGGATGCTGATGACTCGATTCTCGTTCTGGGGATCGACCCGAAGGTCGCTGTAGTAAAAGGGCCGGTTCCCGACCTCGTCCTTGTCGTTGACCTTGGCCCACTTTTGCCCGCCGTCCTCGGAGCGGTAGAGGGCGTTCTTCTTGGCTTCCACCAGTGCGTAGACGATCTCGGGTCTGTTGTGGGCGATTGCCAGCCCGATGCGTCCCAGATTGCCTTTGGGGAGACCATCTTCGGCCGTCCGCTTCTTCCATTCCTTGCCGCCGTCGTAGGTCAGGTAGATCCCGGAGCCGGGCCCGCCGGAGGTGAAGTAGGCGGGAGTGCGCCGGTGTTCCCAAAGGGCGGCGATCAGCTTGTCCGGGTTGAGCGGATCCATCACCAGGTCCGCCGCTCCGGTACGCTGGTCGACGTAGAGCACCTTTTCCCAGGTCTGGCCCCCGTCGGTGGTCTTGAACACGCCTCGCTCCTCCCCGTCGCCCCAGGTGGGGCCCAGTGAGGCCACGTAAACCACCTCGGTCCGATGGGGATGGATCAGGATCCGATGGATGTGCTCGGACTGGCGCAGTCCCAGGTGCTTCCAACTTCGGCCGCCGTCGATGCTCTTGTAGATGCCGTCACCGATATTCTGGCTGTTGCGGGGATTGCCTTCACCCGTTCCGACCCAGATCACGTCCGGATTCAAGGGATCGATGGCGACCGCTCCGATCGAGGAGGCCCCCTGGTCGTCAAGAATCGGCTTCCAGGTGGTTCCTCCGTCCGTGGAGCGCCACAGGCCGCCAGAAGCGCTTCCGACATAGATCACGTCGCGGCTGTGAGGAGCCACGGCAATTGCCGTGACGCGACCGCTCATGGCGGCCGGCCCGATGCTGCGGGGCTTCAAGGCTTTCAGTTTGGACGTGTCGAATTCGTTGGCCAGGAGTGGGCCCCAGCCAAGGGTGACTAGACCCACGAGTAGAACGATGATGGGAGCGGACCTCTTCACTTTTCACCTCCGATTGGCGCAGGATAGCACTTCAGGCGGCCTCTTGCTCCTCTGCCTCGTTGGATTTTCCGAATCATCACCAAGGGAGCTGCGATCCGGCTCTGGTGGCCAATCCTCCACTCACTCGGCGAGTCGCCGCCGCAGGAAGTCCTGGGCGGCTTGGAAGGCCCGCAACCAGGACTCGTGCAGCAGAAAGCCGTGTACCTCGTCGGGGAAGATCAGCTGCTCGAACTCGACGCCCCGCTTCCTCAGTTCCTCCACCAGATGAACGCTCTCGCTGAACGGGACGTTGCGGTCGTCGTCTCCGTGGATCAGCAGCACCGGAGAACGCCAGGTGGCGACCGATGCAAGGGGCGAGGATTCAAAGGCCAAACGGGTGCGTTCCGGATCTTCCAAGGGATTGTAGGAAGGGATGAAGTTCTGGATGACGGGGTTCCAGTCGTGGACGCCGTGCACGTCGACACCGGCAGCGAACAGATGCGACGCCCGGGCCAGGCCCAGAGCGGTCAGATAGCCGCCATAGGACCCGCCCCACAGCCCGATTCGCGACCCATCGACGTCCTCGCGCCCCTGCAGATACAGGCCCGCCCCCAGAACGTCATTGAACTCGCTCGCGCCCGAGGCCCCGTAGTTCAACGCCTCTCGGAACTCCATCCCGTAGCCGATTCCACTTCGATAGTTGACCGAGAGCACGACGAAGCCCCGGCTGGCCAGGAACTGATTCATGGCGTAGGCGTTGTGGTAGTAGTTGCTGTAATGAAACCCCAGTAGCATCTGTCGCCGCGATCCGCCATGAAAGTAGAGGATGGCTGGATGCCGCTGGCCGGGCAGGCGCTTGGGCGGCAAAAAGAGTTGGCCGTAGATCCTCAGACCGTCCGCCCCGGAAAAAGCGACGGGCTGGGGATCGACCAGCTGCCGGCCGGGGAAATCCCCCGGCAAGGCATCCGGGGCCAGCAGAACTTCTCGACCGTGGACCAGGGCCGCGGCCTGCGCCGGTTGGCGAGCCGAGGAGCGGAAGAAACCGATCACGTCCGGGTCGCTGGTGGGCGTGGGAGCCCATTCAATCCCCGTCCCTCCGGTGAGCGCCTGAGCCGGCCCTCCCCGCGCCGCCACTCTCCAGAGATGGCGCCGGTCGATGTCCTCCTGATTGGAGTTGTAGACGATCTCCGTGCCGTCGCTGCTGAGCGCCGCGTACTCGACCTCGAATTCCCCCGGCGTCAGGTGCCGGACCGCGCCGCCCTCCGCCGGCACTGAGTAGAGCTGGTTCCATCCATTTTTTTCCCAGGCGAAGACCAGCTGGCCGTCACGGCTCCAGAAGAGTTCGTTCTCCGCCAGTATCGACCGGTAGGCGCTGCCCCGGCCCGGGTCGGCCCGAAACACGGCTCGCGACCGACCCGTCTCCAGGTCGGCCACCCGGATCTCCCAGGGCTGGGCTTCCCGATTGGGCTCGAAAATCGGAAACCCGCGCCGGGCCGGAAAACGCAGGAACGCGATCCGCGTGCCGCCCGGAGACCAGACCGGCTCGGCGTCTCGGTCGACGCTCGGGTCCAGGAAACGGGCCTGGCTCCCATCGGGTTCGAGAACGCCAATGAAACTATGATCTCCCCGGCCGCTCACGAAGGCGAGCTTCGAGCCGTCGGGCGACCAGCGCAGGGAACTGACCGAGCCTCTCAGCTTGGTCAGCTGTTTGGGCTCGGCGCCCTCTTTCAACTCGACACGCCAGAGGTCTCCCCGCTTCATATACAGAACCGCGTCCCCCGCGGGAGTGATCAGTGGGTTCTCGCCCTCGTGCAACCGGCGCGGCTCGCTTTCCGGTCGTGTGCCCACCACCCAGAGACTCTGGCCGGTCCCCTCCAGGAGGTGCCGCGGATTGGGAAACTCACCACCGCGGTTGGCCCCCTGGCCTCGCACGAACACCACATGAGACGCGTCGGGAGTCCAGGCGATGTCGTAGATCACCTGCCCGTCGTCCTCGCTCCAGGAGGTGAGCCGCCGGCCGCGATAGTCGGGCGGGCCGGCCAGCCAGACGTTGTGGGCGCCTCGCTCGTTGAGCACCCAGGCCAGGTGCCCGCCCCGGGGCGCGGCGGACAGCCCCGAAGGAAACGGCGCGCCGAGAATCTGCTCCAGCAAGTAGGTCCCCTGAGCCGGCAGGGCGCTGCCGCAAAGCAGCAACACTGCAGCCAGCACGATCGTTGACGAATACTTCTTCATGATTCATTCCTTCGTTTGGCAGGTCACATGGGGGGTTGGAAGCGGCCGTCCACAGCCGTCCAGCCGCCGTCGACGAATAGCACCGCACCGGTGACATAACTCGCGGCATCCGAAATCAGGAAAACCGCAGGCCCGGCCATTTCTTCAGCGCCGGCCCAGCGGCCCAGGGCGCTCTTGGCGGCGTACGCCGAGTACCAGTCAGCGCGGTCCTTGATGGGCCGGGTCAGGGGCGTGTCCACCACTCCCGGGGCGATTGCATTGACGCGCACGCCCTCGCCTCCCAGCTCCGCGGCAAGCGTTCGCACCAGCTGCACCAAGCCGGCCTTGGTGGCCGAGTACACCCCCTGCCCGGGTTCCACCGTGACGGAGCGGATCGAGGAAAACGCAACGATACTCCCGTGCTGCTGCCGGCGCATGATCCCTCCGGCAGCCTGCAGGACGTGGAAGGTCCCCTTGAGGTTCAACCCCACCACCCGGTCGAACTCGGCAGGGGTGTACTGCAGGATTGGCTTGCGAACATTGACACCGGGCGTGCAGACGACCCCGTCCAGGCGACCGTGCTGCTCGGTGATGGCTTCCAGAGCCGAGGTGACGGCGCCGGCCCGAAGAATGTCCAGATGGCCTGCTTCGGCGATTCCCCCGGCCGCTCGGATCTGCCGCGCAACCTGCTCAGCACCCTCCGCGTTGAGGTCCAGGCATACCACCCGCGCGCCGGAGAGCCCGCAACCCAGGGCGACCGCCTCCCCGATTCCAGAAGCCGCCCCGACTACGGCTACGACCTTCCCACTCAAGTCGAACAGGGAGCGGCTCATCTTGGCGCTAAGTGTAGGCAGCGGTGAAGCTGGCGTCCAGAGGATGACGCAAGGCTCGCGGCTCGAGGGACCTGTGAAGCCGCTCAATGAGAGGGAGGGTTCACGACGCCCCCGCCGCCACGGTCGCCACCGCCAGCCGGATTCCCCGTTTCAACAGTGCTTCCTTCCCCCGCAGCGTCAAATCGGTCGTGAACTCGAAGTGAGAACGCCCGTCGACCGGATAGGCTTTTAGGCGGTAATGGGTGCCCCAGGGTTTTTCCGCCGCTGCCACGGAGACGCGGCGCTCCAACTGCAGATAGGCGCTCGAGTAGGCCACGTCCAGCAGCTTCTGCCGGACCCAGGCGCCGTCGTGTTCCGGGTGGAGGAAGAAATCCGCCACGCACAGATGCGTGACCTGCCCGTCGTTGTCGTTGTGAATGTTCTCCGTCCAGATTTTCAGGTTGGGGATGCTGACCGCGGTGTCGTCCGGCGTGACGATCTTGATCGCGCGCAAGCCGAGCGATTTCACTTCGCCATACGCATCGTCGACGCGGATCCAATCACCGGGGCGGCAAGGACGTTCGTAAAGGTTGACGAATCCGGCCACGATGCTCGAGCCGTAGTCCTTGAAGGCAAAGCCGAGCGCAAGCCCTCCGGCGCCGGCCAGGGCCAGCAGGTTCTCGGAAGTTCGCTCCACGACCATGGGAACGATCAGGGCGACCGCCAGCAGCAGAAAGGCGACTCGCAAAACCGGAACCAGGGGGAGCAGCATGTGGCGGAGGCGCCCGGGGAGGCGCTCGGCGAGCCTCGGCAAGAGCCATTCCGTCAGCTTCACCAACACCAGAACAGCCAAAATGACCAGGACCATCTCGCCGAACGGGATCTCCTCGAGAGGCTTCAGGACACGGGCGGATTCAGTCGTCTCTTGGAGCATAATCTCGCATTCTAAATCCAGGTTCCAGAATTTTGAAAACGGCTCTTCAGATCGCGTCCCGCAGCAGGCCGTCAATGCTCAGTCGGTCTCTGACCGAGGGATAAGCCAGCGGAGCGATTTCCCACTCTTCGCGGCGCCGCCGGACCAGGCCGGCGCGCTTCAAACTCAGCAACGAGCGATTCACCTGCGAATGAGGCAGCGATTGTAGTTCGGCCAGGGTCGACGCCCTCAACCCAGCGTGGGTCAGCAGCGCGTGCAGCAGATACAGTTCCCGCTCGTCACTGGAGTTCGGCACCACGGGCAGACTGATCCGGTTCCAAGGAGTCACCCATAGCACCTGGTGGCCCTCCCAGTCAGCGATCTCCGCCGGAATCTGAGACTGGTCCGGCTGGCGGGACAGGGTCTCCCTCCAGATGGCCAGGATCAGCTCGGCCTGTCCTCGAGCCCGCCCGGCAATGTGCTGCAGCAGGCTCGCCAGCGCCTCGGAACCGTCGTCTCCCTCGATCCCTTCCGAGGACCAGAGCGGTCGACCTGTGTCGTTGCGGAGCAGCACCAGAGGCCGCTCCGCAACCTTGATCAGCAGTTTGTGCAACCACAAACGAAAGCGATCCCTGTC
>JBFKLX010000117.1:0-17474 GCA_041630155.1 Acidobacteriota bacterium | reverse complement strand
TTCGGCTTCGCCCCGTTGCGGAGCCGCGGCACAGGCGGGCCGCAAGGCTTTGATTGAAGGAAAGGCGGTTCGCGCGTCGAGGACGGCGAATCACGAAGAGATTTTTCCGGACGCCCTTGGGCGCCGGCAACGAAACTCTACTGTAAATCTTCATCCCAGGACTGAGCCTCGCTCGTGGTGAACCTCAAGCCGGCGCTGTGCCGCCGGGCCTGGGACAACTCTGCGGGGCTTCATCGCGGCTGCCGCCACGGGTGTCCTCGTTGCGGAAACGGTCAAGTACATCGAACATTGGCCTGATGGCGGCGGCGTCTGGCCGACGGCCGCCACGAAAGGATGACCTCTCTTCTGGCCTGGTGCCAGAAGCGCCCCATTTGGCGTTGCCGGGCGGGAAACGCTAGCATGAGGCTGTGATGCGGCTCGAAGCCTCAGCAAGCGCTCCAATCAATCCGGCCCCGCCTGCTCTGACGACTGAGTCGCTGGATTGGACCTGCCCCCATTGTAGATCGGATCTGGAGGTTCGCGAGGACGCAAGGCCGGTTCGTTGTTCCGGGTGCGGGAACGCTTACGGTTGCCAGCAGGGGATCTGGGATTTCCTCCCCGCGCCGAGACGAGAATACTTCTCGCAGTTCCTTCGGGAGTACGAGACCATTCGCGAAGCCGAGGGGCGCTTCGGGGACGCCCAGTTCTATCGCGCTCTGCCGTTTTTGAACCGGTCGCAGAATCACCGGGGCCCCTGGTCGATTCGCGCCTCCAGCTTTCACTGTCTCATGCGGCGGATCATTCGGCCCTTGGAGCGTGGCATGCGACTCCGGATCGTCGATCTGGGCGCCGGCAACGGCTGGCTGTCCCATCGTTTGTCTGCCCGGGGACACTCTTTGGTGGCCGTCGATCTCTCCTCGGGCCACGGGGACGGTCTCGGATGCCTCCGCTACTATGAAACTCGGATCTTAGCAGTGCGCGCCGAGTTCGACAGCTTGCCCTGGGGAGAGTCGCAGTTCGATTTGGCCATCTTCAATGCTTCGCTGCACTATTCCTGCTGCTACGAAGAAACCCTGAGCGAGGCCCTCCGCGTCTTGAAACCCGGAGGTCGTCTGGTGGTGATGGACACGCCGGTGTACCATGATCCCGGGAGCGGCGCCCTCATGGTCCGGCAGCGGCAGGAAGAGTTCACGCGGCGCTTCGGATTTCCATCTGACGCCCTCCCCATGGAGAACTTTCTCAGCTTCCGGCGCTTGGAGCGTTTGGGAAGGATTCTGGGCGTCCGCTGGGAGCTGCACTGGCCCAAATATGGGTGGCGGTGGGCGCTCCGGCCCTGGAAGGCATGGTTGGCCGGCCACCGGGAGCCGGCTCGCTTCCTGCTGATCGTAGCCCAAAAGGACTCAGACCCTTGAAGCTTCTGCGCCGTTTTTGGAAATTCCTGATTTGGCTGCGCTACCAGAGCGTGCAGCGATGGCGGCTCAGCAGGCCGCGCGTGACACGCTTGAAAGGCCGGAATCTGTTAGTGCTGCCCGGGGTGTTCGACCCGGTCGTCTTCCGGAGCAGCGCGGTTCTCGCCGACCTCCTGCAGGCCAACGCGTTGCCGGCAAGCACAACCGTCCTGGACCTCGGGACAGGGACCGGCGTCCTGGCGCTCATGGCCGCTGCACAGGGGTGCCGCGTGGTCGCCGTGGACATCAATCCGGACGCCGTCCGGTGTGCCAGAATCAACGCGCTGCTGCATGGGCTCCAAGATTGGATCGAGGTCTGGCAGGCAGACCTGTTCACCGGCCTCCCCGAGGGGCGCTTCGATCTGATCCTCTTCAATCCGCCTTATCTGACCGGGCAGCCCCGCAGCCTGGCGGAACGCGCTCTTCGTGACCCGGACATGCCGGAGCGATTCGCGGGCCAATTGCGAACTCGTCTGGAGCCAAGCGGATCGGCGCTCATGGTACTCTCGACGGAAGGCCAGAGTGAGGACTACCTCAGGGCTCTGGAAGACGAGCGCTGGTACTATTCGATGGTGGCCGAACGGGACCTCATCTCGGAGATTTTGCGAGTCTATCGGGTCGGGGACGTCCCCGTGACGGGCGGAAGGAATATCGCCGGTTCTTGACCGAACGGGGTCCCGTGAAGAGAGGCGATTTCCTGTGTTGATTCTCTACAACCCGCCCAGTTCCCCGCAGAAGAAGCCGATTCTGCCCCTCTCTCTCCTCTCCCTGGCGGCGGTGCTGGAGGGAAAACATCCTTATCGGATCGTGGATGGAAACCTGGAAGCACGGCCGCTGGATGCTCTGCGAGCCTCGATCCGCGAAGGGAACGCTCGAGTCCTGGCCGTCACCGTCATGCCCGGACCGCAGTTGAGCGATGCCGTGCCCGCTTGCCGGCAGCTCAAACGGGAGTTCCCAGAGCTGCTCATCGTCTGGGGCGGCTATTTCCCCACCCAGCATCCGGAAGCCTGCTTGCGCTCCCAGTTCGTGGACTACGTGGTGCGAGGGCATGGAGAGCTGGTCTTCCGCCAACTCGTGGAGAACCTCGAGCAAGGGGATGCGCAAGTCGACGCGAGGGGAGTCAGTCATCGATCGCCGGGCGGGGAAATCGTGAACGGAGGCCTGGCCGAGATGGCGGACCCCGCTCAGCTTCCCGAGTTTCCGTATCACCAGCTCGAGATGGACCGCTACCCGCGGCACACCTTCCTGGGACGCCGCACCTTGTCGCACCACAGCAGCTACGGGTGTCCCTTCGTCTGTAATTTCTGCGCCGTGGTCAACCTCGCGCAGGGGCGCTGGCTGGCTCAGAGCGCCCCTCGAGTGGCCGGGACGGTTCAGCGGCTGAGTCGCGACTACGGAGCCGATGCCATCGAATTCCAGGACAACAATTTCTTCGTCAGCGAAGCCCGCGTGGTGGATTTCGCGGAGCGCATCCGCGGTCTGGGTATCGGCTGGTGGGGCGAGGCCCGGATCGACACCTTGCTCAAGTACTCGGACGCTTCCTGGGAGCTGATGCGCAAAGCCGGGCTGCGGATGGTGTTCCTGGGGGCCGAGTCCGCTTCCGACGAAGTCCTGGCTCGAATGGACAAAGGGGGCACCGCGTCCGCCCAGAAAACCCTGCAGATTGCCGAGCAGGCGGCGCGTTTCGACATCGTGCCCGAGTTTTCCTTCATGGTCGGAAATCCACCCGACCCGGAAGCCGATGCCGACGCCACTCTGGAGTTCATTCGGAAGGTCAAAAAAGTCAATCCCCGAAGCGAAATCATCCTGTACCTCTACACGCCGGTTCCACTCACCGGCACGCTCTCCGACGCGGCCCGGACCGAGGGGTTCGACTTTCCGGAGACGCTGGACGAGTGGGTCTCCGAAGGTTGGCTGGCATTCGCGCAGCGGCGGAGCTCCCAGCTCCCCTGGGTGAGGCCGTCCACTCGCCGCAGACTGCACGATTTCGAACATGTCCTGAACGCCTACTACCCCACCAGCACGGACCCCCGGCTGACAGGCTTGAAGCGCTTGCTGCTGCGTGCTTGCGCGACCTGGCGTTACCATCTGCAACTCTACGCTTTGCCCTGGGAACTGAAGCTGATGCAGCGGCTCTTTCACTACCAGCGCCCTGAGACGGCGGGGTTCTGAGGACTGCGAGGCAGCGGCACGATGCCCGGTGTCCCCAGGCCGCGAGGATGCAGGTTGGGGGTTCTTGGCGTAGGATGGGATCATCGAGATGGCGAAGCGCAACAGGATCGTCCTTTTCTTTCCTTCCTATGCCAGCCGCGAGGCGTCGCCCCCTCTGGCTCTGATTGCCGTTGCGGCTCCGCTGCTGGAGGCGGGCTACCAGGTCGACATCGTGGACACGGCGCTCGAGGACGACTACGTGTCGGCGGTCTTGCAGCGGATGCCGGGCGCTCTCTGTTTGGGGATCTCGCTGATCACCGGACCGATGATCCGGGGGGCCGTGCAGGTCGGGGAGGCTGTCAAAGAACGCTTCCCAACGGTCCCAATCGTCGTGGGGGGTTGGCACCCGTCCATTCTCCCCGAGCAAACCCTGGAGGCGTCCTTCGTAGACGTGGTTGCGCTCAAGCAGGGAGAAGTCACGCTCCTGGAGTTGGCTCGGGCGCTTCGGGAGGGTGAGTCACTCGATTCAGTCTCGGGCATTCTCTGGAAGGACTCGGCCGGACGGATGCACCGGAATCCACCGCGCGTCTACCCGCGCGTGGCCGAGCTGTCGAGCCGGATTCCCGGCTATGAATTGATCGACTACGACCGCTATCATCGCCAGACCGGACTTCGCTGGGTCATGTACTCGTCCAGTCACGGCTGTCCTTACGATTGCGGCTACTGCTCCAATGCCTCCGTGTACGGGCGGAACCTCGATCTGCTACCCGTCGAGCAGGTGGTCGACGAAGTCGCCTATCTGGTACGAAAATTCCGCATCGGGTTACTCGGGATCATCGACGACATCTTCTTCGCTTTTCGGGAACGCTGCCTCCGGATCGCCGAGGGTTTTCTGCGGGCCGGGCTGAACTTCGAGTGGTACATTCAAGATCGAGTGGACTGTTGGGCCCGGCTCACTCCAGCCCAAGCCCGACTCTACCGCCGGGCGGGGCTGGTTCGGGTGCACTACGGCGCCGAGTCGGGTTCGGACGGAGTGTTGCAGTCGATCGAGAAGCGGGCCGATGTCGGGCGCACTCTGGAAGCATCGAGGCGCTGTTGGGAAGCCGACATTCGGGCCAGTTTCGGCTTCATCTTCGGCCTGCCCGCCGAACAGGAAGAGGATCTCCGGCTCACGCTCGACTTGATCGACCAGATCTACCGCAGCAACCCCAGAGCCGACTGTTACACCAACATCTTCACGCCTTACCCGGGATCTCCGCTCTGGCCGGTCAGCGTTCAGAAAGGCTTCGTGCCCCCGTCCTGTTTCGAGGAGTGGGCGGATTTTTACCCTCGGATCACCCGGCTGCCCTGGCACTCGGCGGCACAACACCGCCGGTTGCAGGCGATTCGCCAGTACCTGCGGTTCGGATACCACCAGGTCAACGTGGGCGAGAAGGCGCACTCCCGGCGGCACCAAATGGTGCTGAACCTGTTTCAGCCCTCCTCGAGGCTGCGCATCCGCCACAAGAGGTTCGAAATTCCCTGGGAAGTCTACGCCTATCGCGGTCTGCAAAAGCTGAAGTCCGGTTTCGAGACGACCCAGCGGTTTTGAGGAAAGGCTGCGCGACGCGAATGCGGCCCGCGCCCGGGTCAGGCGGTGAGCAGCTACAATCGCCGCAAATGAGGGGTTCCAGATACGGCGTCGTGGTATTGCTGCTGGCAGGTTGCTTCCTGCTCGTCTCGCGGGGGGTGCTGCCCGGTCTGCGCGCCCCTCTGGGAGACTTCGCCAACTACTACACGGCCGCCCAGCTGCTCGTGAGAGGCGAACCGCTGGCTCGTGCATATCAGGATCTGCTCTGGTTCCAGCAACGCATCGACCGGCTGGGGATCGAGGACCAATTGGGGGGATTCATCCCCCATCCCCCTCCGGCGGCTGTCGTTCTCACGCCGCTGACGCCCTTGCCGCCCCTGGCCGCCAAACAGCTCTGGACGCTGCTGAATCTGGCTCTGTTGGCCGGCGTGATCTGGATGCTGCGAGGCCTCACGCAGCCGGCCCGGGTGTCTGGAGAGGCTGCCCCTGCGGCGCCGGGCCGCCAGTCGCAGGACGGACTGAGCCTCCAGTGGGTTGCGCTGCTGGTGGTTCTGACCGGGCCCGCCTTGTGGCACGACCTGGCCTTCGGCCAGCTTTACGTCCCCCTGCTGGCTTCGCTGGTGGGTTGCCTGTACTTCCACCAGCGCGGCCGGCCGGTGCTGTCGGGAGTCCTCTTGGGACTGCTCATCCCCGTGAAGTATCTGGGCGCTCCCTGGCTGCTCTACTGGGCTTGGCGTCGGCAGTGGAGGCTCGTCCTGGCCGCGACTGCCGCCGGCCTGGCGCTGGTGGTTCTGACTCTGGGGCTGGCGGGGCCCGAACCGTTCACGGTCTTCCTTCAGGAAGTCCTCCCGCGGCACCTGAGTGGAGAAATCCAGGACCCCTTCGCGTCACGCTTCCAGAGCTGGAACAGCCTCTACCGGAGGCTCTTCGTCGCGGATCCCCTCTCGAACCCCCAACCGGCGGCCCAGCTTCCGCTGCTCGCGACTTTCCTGGGGCAAGCGACCTTCTGGCTCCTCTTCCTCTGGCTTTTGGCCGGCTTGAGTCGCCGAGGCGCAACGACTCGCCGCGACTCGGCACGGGATTGCGCCTGGATTCTCAGTGTGCTCCTGCTGGCTTCGCCGGCCGGCGCCAGCTACCATTTCCTGCTGCTGGCTCTGCCGGGTACCGTTTTCGTCGCCCGTCTCATTCGGGCCGGCCGCCCGAGGGACGCCACGGTCGTCGTGGTGATGTTGGTCTCGGTGAATCTTCCCCACTATTTGTACCTCGAGTCCTGGGCGGAGGGCTGGGCCAACCTGCTTGCCTATCCCCGGCTCTGGTGCGTGCTGGGTTTCACTTGGGCCGGCTATCGGAGCTTTTCAGGGGCCTTTTCGGGGAGAGCGATTCGACCCTGGGTGGCGGCTGCGGTTCTGGCGCTGGCGGCCTCCATGGGCCTTCGATTGTGGTCGCGGCCGCAGGCCGACCCCGCCCAATGGCTCCCCGTCGACGGACCCGACACTGATTCGCGCTATGGCCTGGTTCTCAAGGAGCCCGATTGGGCGTCTTCCCAACTGCTGTTCACCTACGTCGAAGGACGGAAAGGGCGCTACGGCCCGTTCAACGGCAAGGGGAGACGCTGGCTTCCGCCGGCGCCGGGAAGCTTTTACGCACCCGACCTCCATCCCCAGGGCCACCTCCTGCTGATGGAGCACTGGGGACGAGGAAAGGCGGAAATCTGGTTGAGCCTTGGCCAAGCGCGGCCAGAGCCCGTAGTCGAGGGAGAAAAGCCCGTTTGGCTGGGCGCTGGGGGCCGCTTCGCCTTCCTGAGATCCGGCGGGTTGTTCGAGCATGATTTGGAGAGCGGCCGGACCGAATCGTTGAGCGCTGCCGGCGTAGCCGAGCCTGGCGGCGCCATCGAAGACCTGGATGCCTCGGCGGGCGGCCGCTACCTGGCCCTGGTCGAAAAGGCGCTCGAGCTCTACCGCCTCCGGTTGGTGGATCTCGGGTCGGGGCGCGAAGTCACACTGACCACTTCCCCGGACCGAATTCGCTCCCCCGCCGTTTCGGACAGCGGCGAAGCGGTGGCATTCTCCTGGCTGCAGGACGGCAACTGGGACCTCTGGGTGGTCCGGCCGCCCGACCCTCGGCCTCGGCGCCTGACCCGGCACCCAGCCGTAGACGACGATCCCGTCTGGCAGGGAAAACGGCGCCTCATCTTCACCTCGGATCGCGGCCGTGGCCTGCAGTTCAGTCTGCTGTACACGATCGGCCTGCCGGAACCGTGAATCCAGGGCAAGATGTGCTCGACTCCGGGGCAGGCCTCGCTGGACTGGAATCCTGACGATCCTGTCATCCTGTTCAGATTCACTCCCGAATCCGATTGCATCTCTGGCTGGCGTTCCGATAATGGAGTGTGGTATCAGGGTTCACCCGCTCGGGCGGGCGGGCCTGGCGGCAACTCGAAGGGAATCCATCATGGACTGGGGGGTGAATCAGATTCGCTGGGCCAAGCGTCTGGACGCGCTGATCACGGTCGCCCTGTCCAGGCTGAGCGCTCCTCAGGCCGGCGCCGGTGAACTGCCCGACCCCGCCAGCGTGAGACGCATCCTCTTCGTCAAACTGTGGGGAATCGGCAGCATCGTCCTCACGGAACCCGCCTTGCGGTTCCTGTCCCAACGCTATGCCAATGCCGAGATCGACTATCTGACCTCCCGGGCCAACGCGGGGCTGCTCCGGCTCTTTCCGAAGGTATCGGAGGTTCACACCGTCCCAGCCGCCCATTTGCCGGGACTGCTCTGGCAGGGGTTCGGGACGGCAAAGCGTCTGCGGCGCCGGCGCTACGATCTGGTGTTCGATGCCGAGTTTCTGGTGGCTTTTTCCGGCTGGTTGTGCCGCTTGGTTGGAGCCGGCCAGGTTGTGGGTTTCCGGCCTCCGCGCGGGGGCAAGTGCTGCTGGCAGGATGTTTCGATTGGTTATCGGGCGGACGGGCACGCTGTCGACCAGTTCCTGAATCTGGCTCAAATGGGACGGGCTCCCGAGGGTCTCTCGAGAGGACTGAGTGGGCCCGCTCCCGGGAGCTCCCCGGGCCGATCGGGGCGGCGGCCCGTGCTGCGGCTGCCCCCTGCGCAGCGAGTCATCGTACCCAGGCCGTACCTGGTCCTGAACGTCAACGCCAGCCCTCTGGCGCTGGAGCGCCGCTGGCCGCGCGACCGCTTCGTGCAGTTGAGCCGGCGGCTGTTGCGGGAGTTCGGCCTGCACCTGGTGTTGATTGGCACGAACCGAGAAAGAGACTATGTGGGGTGGGTGGCCGAAAGACTGGCGCCGCGGCAGCGGGTCTGGGACCTTTCCGGCTGCTTGAATCTGGCACAACTGGCAAATCTGATCGACGGCGCGACCCTGCTGATCTCCAATGACAGCGGGCCGGTGCATTTGGCTTCGGCGTTCGACGTGCCGGTGGTGGCCTTTTACGGCCCGGAGTCTCCAGGGCGGTATGGACCCCTCAGCTCCCGCCAGCTGGTTTTCTACCAGGGCCTCTGGTGCAGTCCCTGTATGAGCGTCGAAAATGCCAAGACGGTTCGCTGCTGCAACGGCCAGCGCTGCATGAAGGAGATCACGGCGGAAACCGTGATCGAGCAGGTGGCGCGCTTTCTGCGCCGCCTCCTGGAGGCCCCTATTCCCGAGGCGCCGGCCCGATGGGGAGCTTCCCGTGCCTGAGTCCCGCGTGCTATTGCTGAATCCGCCGGGGAAGAAGCTCTATCTTCGAGATTATTACTGCAGCAAGGTCTCCCAGGCGGATTACCTCAATGCGCCCATTGATTTGCTGTTCGCCAGCGGGCAGCTTCGCGACTGCGCCCAGGTGGAACTGATCGACGCGGTAGCGGAATCGCTGGAATCGGAGGATTGCATCGACCGGGTTGCGGCCTTTCAGCCGGAGCTGGTGTTGGGTCTCATCGCTTCGGTTTCCTACCCGGAAGATCTCAACTTCTACCGAAGACTGAGAGAGCGTACCGGAGGGCGGATCGTGCTGAGCGGCGACATCCTCCGGCAGGACCCTGAGCAGCGGTTGCGGCAGCTCCCGTTTGCCTCGGCCCTGCTGCACGACTTCAGCTCTCCGGCGCTGCGCCGCTACCTGCAGGGCTGCAGGCGTCCCGAAGATCTCCCCGGGCTGACTTTTCGAGCGGGAAATGCGATCGCCCAGGGGCCACCGGCGGCACTTCGGGGAGCAGACTTCCAGATCGGCGTCCCGATGCATGCTTTGTTCACGAAGCTTTCCTATCGACACCCATTCGTCAAATCGCGGCGGTTCGCGACCGTCCTGACGGATTTCGGCTGCCCCTATCGCTGCAATTTCTGCGTCATGCCCGGGCTGGGTTGGAAGCTGCGGCAGCTGGAGAGCGTCACCCAGGAACTCCAGGAGCTGAGGGCTCTGGGTATCCGAGAGATATTCTTCCTGGACCAGACCTTCGGACTGAGCCGCCCCAGGACGCGGCAATTGCTGGCCGTCTTGCGGCGCCTCGGTTTCGGATGGGTCTGCTTCGGCCGCCCCGACCTGTTGGAGCCGCGGCTGCTGCGAGAGATGTCGGCGGCGGGGTGCCACACCATGATTCTGGGCCTGGAGAGCGGCAGTGAGCGGATCCTGGAGGCCGCGGAGAAGGACTACGGACTCGCCGAAATCGAGAGGGGTTTCCAGAGCTGTCGCCAGGCCGGGATTCGAACGGTCGCCACCGTCGTGTTGGGGCTTCCGGAGGAGACCGAGGAGACTTTTCAACGGACCCTGGAACTCCTGGACCGCCTCCGGCCCGACTTCGCGTCCTTCAACGTTGCCGTTCCCCGCATGACGACGCCACTTCGCCAGCGGGCCTTGCGGCTGGGTCTGATCGAGGAAGGACTGGAGGTCATGGACCAGTCCGGTAGTCCGGTGAGCATGCCAAGCCTGCATCTGAGCCGGGAGCAGATCGGGCGGTTGAAGCGAAAGGCGGTCCGCCATTTCTACGGGCGTCCCGGCTTCCTGCTGAGGAGGCTCGAGGCGCTGATGCAGGAGGGGGGGCGCGCCGAGTGGGTCAGCCATGTTCGCCAGGGCGCCGCATTGGCCCGAGGCCTGTTCAGTTGAGTTCTCGGCGGCGCAGCGATCCGCGCGCAGACGATCTCTCGTGAGGTGCGGGCTCTTTCGAGATTCAATCCCGAGAGCTTGGCATGTCTCTCCCTCCCCCCGATTCGATACACTGCCAGCCGGCTCTTCGGCGCCTCGCCTTGCTATGATGGAAGCGGCGCTCAATGGACATCCTGCTTTCTCACGGCTATTTCCTCGAAGCGGACGCGGCCGAACGCAAGGTCATGAAACCCTATCCACCCCTCGGTCTGCTCTATCTGGCGGCCTCTCTGGAACGGGCGGGGTTCGAGGCGGACGTCTACGACAGCACCTTCGGCAATCTGCAGGAGTTTTGCCGGCGTCTCGACCAGGGCCGCCCTCCCCTGGTCGGCCTCTATGGCAATCTGATCACTCGCGGGAGGGTCCTGCAGATGATTCGGGAGTGCGGTCGTCGTGGAATCCCGGTAGTGCTCGGGGGGCCGGAACCGGCGAGTTACGCCGGAGCATACCTGGAGCGAGGAGCGGATATGGTGGTGGTCGGAGAGGGCGAGACGACGCTCCTGGAGTTGCTGCCCCATCTGCGCGAGCAGGGGAAGCAGGGCCTCGAGAGAATCGCCGGTCTCGTCTTTCTGGACGAAGGTGGGGAAATGGTGCGTACGCCTGCGCGTGAGTTCATCACCGATCTGGACAGTCTGCCCTGGCCCAAGCGGGAAGCGATCGACCTGGAACGCTACCTGGCCATCTGGCGGCGCCACCACGGCAAGTCGGCCGTCTCGCTGATCACGTCGCGGGGCTGTCCCTACACCTGCACCTGGTGCAGCCATGCAGTGTACGGCTACACCTACCGAAGCCGGTCACCCTCCAATGTTGCCGAGGAAGTCGATTTCATTCGGCAGCGCTACAGGCCCGACTTGCTCTGGTACGCGGACGACGTTTTCGCCTTGAATCGCCGCTGGTTCTTCGAGTACGCGGAGGAGCTGGAACGCCGCAAGATCCGGATGCCGTTCGAAACCATATCCCGCGAAGATCGCCTCGACGAGGAAGTGATCCGGCAACTCGCCGAAATGGGCTGCTGGCGTCTCTGGATCGGTGCCGAGAGCGGCTCCCAGCGCATCCTGGACGCGATGCAGCGCCGCACCCGAGCCGAGCGTGTGATCGAAATGGTGCGCCTGCTGCAACAGCATGGCATTCAAGCGGGTCTGTTCGTGATGCTGGGGTACGAGGGAGAAGAGCTGAGCGATCTCGAAGAGACCGTGGAATTCCTGAAGCGGGCCTCCCCGGACACCTACCTGTCAACGGTCGCCTACCCCATTAAGGACACACCGTATTACGACCTGGTCGCCAACCGGGTCCAGGAGGCGGAGCCGTGGGAAGAAAGCTCGGACCGGGAGCTGAGCGTGTCCGGGCGCCGTTCCGCCCAATACTACCGATTCGTGCAGCGCTGGATGTCGGGCGAGGTGGCTTCCCATCTCCCCGGCAGCCGGACCCGGGGAGTCTGGCAGCGCAGCAAGGCCCTGCTCAATGCCAAGCTGGGGAAACTGGCAATGAAGGTGGCACCGTGAGTGCCGAGTCGAGAGGTCTACCGAACTGCCGGGATCGTTGCTGCCGAGCCGATCAATGGATCACCTGGGCGTAGACTTCCAGGGTGCGCCGAGCAGCCTCCGCCCAGGAAAAATCAGCGGCTCGAATTTGACTCTTGGCGCGAAGTTCCTGGCGCAGGTCGCCGCTCTCCAGCGCCTTTGTCAGCGCCCGGCGAAGCTCTTGCGAGTCGTGGGGATCGACCAGCAGTGCGGCCTCCGAGAACAACTCCTTCAGCGAAGAGGTGTCGGAGGTGATGACGGGAGCGCCGCAGGCCATGGCTTCCACCACGGGCAGCCCAAAGCCCTCGTACAGAGAAGGGAAGACGAAGAGTTCGGCCCGATTGAGCAGCAGAGGCAGGTCCTCACGAGGGACGTATCCCAGCCAGCGGACCTCGGGACTCCAGGTCCCCCGGGCGAGAGCGCGTCGCAGCCTGGCCTCTCCCCACCCCGGAGCGCCCGCGATCAGAAGCGGGAAGTCGTTCTGCAATTCGGCCGGCAGGCTGAGGAAAACATCCACCAACCGGGCCAGGTTCTTGCGCGGTTCGATGGTTCCAACGAAGAGAACGAAGCGTTCCGGCAACTGGTAACGTCTCTGCACCCGCTCCAATTCTCGAGCGTGCTCGATTCGGCGGAACTCGGGTCCCGGGGCCGCCGGAATCACCACGACTTTGTCGGCCGATATGCGTGCCTCCCGGACGATGTCCCGCCGCGACGTTTGCGAAACCGTGATTACTCTGTGCGCCTTCTTCATGCTGTCGATCACGAGTGGAAGGGTGAGGCGTCGTCGCCAGGGGTGCCAGTGTGCGAACAGCGCCAGTGTCATGTCGTGGACCGTCACGACGCACGGCGTCGCGGTCCGCCAGGGGATCAAAGAGTTGGTGAAATGAGCCAGGTCGGGCCCGAGCCGGGCCAGCAAACGGGGCGCCTTCCACTGCAGCCAGAGATTGCGAACGGACAGGTACCCGTCTACGGGCACAGGTTGGGAAAGGGTTGCCCATCGGCTCTCCAGCGGCCGGTGGGAAAGCAGCACCCACTCGTGCTCCGGCGCCGCCTCCAGAAGCCCGTTGAGCAGATTCTCCGTGTAGTAGCCGACGCCCGTCTGAGGGGGGTGCAAGGTGGTTGCGTCGAAGGCAATCCGCATGGGGTGTTGGCTTCAAATCTCCGAATCGAACATCTCGAAGCAACTCGGCGCGTTCATCAGAGGCTCACCAGCCAGAAGCGAGGCGAACAGCGGAACCGGTTCGTCCACCGGCTTCGCTCGCGCCCGAAATGCCCCCTGCAGGAAGCTCGAGCTCGAGCTGTACGCAATGCAATACCGGTTGCTCCCCTATTCTGGTTCAGTGTGGGGACGTCGGGCAAGGATGGCGAAGCAAGGCGGTCCCCATTTTTGAGCCTCGAGCCTCATGCTTGCCAGTGAATCACCGGGAGGGATGCCGGTACCCGGCTCTTCAGGGTCGCTGAAAAGAGAGGATCAGCTCCGGGCCGGATGCGGGTTGATAGATCAGCTGCAGGCGCTTGGCGTTTTTGCCGGGGGACAAAAAGTAGAGGTGCCCGGCGACGGGGGCGGAAGTCTCGCCCTCCGGCAGGGACTTTTCACTCAACTCCAGTTCCATCACTCCCCGGTCTTCGGACGTGAGACCAGGTCCGCGGCTCACGCCGACTCCCGCGCCTACTCTGGTGTAAACGCCGCTCTTGCGGCTCGTGGGGTCACCGGGACGGGTGGGATCGGGACCACTGTAATAACCCACTTCGCCGGTCGGGGTCACAGTGACTTGATGGCGGTCCTGCTGCTGCCCGTGAATCGCCGCCGCCACGCGGGCCGGATCCTCAGCGCCGAGTCGAGTCGTGCTTCCCTCTACCGCCAAGGAGAAATCCTGCCGGCTCACCTCCACACTGCCGCCCCCCTTCGGGACCACGGTCACGCGCGCCAGTAGATAATCCTGGTGAATTCCAGAGACAAAAGTCCTCCTCACCTGCTTCTTGCTGAGCACTTCGACTCGCAACTCCAATTCGGGTGTCTCGGCTTTCATCACCCGGTCCGGGCCGCCCGGCAGGGAGGCACAAACGGTCACGGCAAGCAGCCCGGCCGCCGCCCAAGGGCCAAAGGAAAGTCGTTTGGTCATCATGGCTTTGTCTCTCCTGTTTGCTCGAGCCGAAAGTTCAGCTTCAGCTTCTTTCCGGTCAGCAAATAGACTCTCTGTTCCTGGGACACGAAGCCAGGGGCGGAGACCCGCAGCGTATAAGCGCCGGGCGGCAAGGAAAATTTCTCCAAGTCCCTGGCCGAGCCGGCCAGAGCCCCATCGACGAAAACCTCAGCCGAGGGCGGGTCGACCCGCAGCCGCAACTGGCCGCTGGGCGCGTGGCGCGCCAGCTGAGAGTAGGTCGCCGGGAAATAGAAGGGATCGTAAAGCAGTGATCCCGAATAGATTCCGTATGGCCAGTAGAAACCGTAGGGATAGTAGGGAAAGAAACGGCCGAATCGGTGATAGCCGACACCCAGCCAGATTCCTCCCCAACGGATTCGGGAGGGGTGTCCCACCTCCAGGGTGGCGGCCGCTTGGGCTTCTTCGGCGACTGCGGCGCGGTCCTGATCTGCGGTGGCCGGCGGCGTCTCCTGTGCTCCCAGGAAGGAGTGGGAGAGCGCCAGCAGCGATGTGGCCAGAACCAACCTGGTGCGTTTCATGGCAAGGCCTCCTGGGTCTCTCGTGGCGTCCATTTCTACTCTATCAGACCGGCCGAGTCCCCCGAGGGTTCAGTGGTGTACGATGTCCGGTCGAAAGCCTGGTTCCCATCGCAGGGAAATGCGGAAAACGCTCGAGCGGGACAAGCTCGAGCGGCAATGGAGGAGTTCAAATGGCCGAGCAAAGCGAAACCGTACATCAGCCGAGGGAAGAGGACCTGAGAGACTTGGGTTTTGGGAGCCGGGTCAGCGAGGAAGCACGGCTGCGGCTGCTCAACCGGGACGGCACCTTCAACGTCAATCGGCGGGGGATTTCGCGTTTTCGCGCCATCGGTTTTTACCAGGCCCTGCTGACCATGTCCTGGTGGCGATTCCACGCTGCCATCCTCTTGTCGTATTTGTCGGTCAACGCCGCCTTCGCTCTGGGCTTCCTGGCCTGCGGCCCGAACGCCCTCCAGGGCCTGGAGGCGAGATCGCTGGCCGGCCGCTTCCTGGAAGCCTTCTTCTTCAGCGTTCAGACCTTCACTACGGTGGGTTACGGGCACATCACGCCCCAGAGTCTGGCCGCCAATCTGGTCGCTACTCTGGACGCCTTCATGGGACTGATGGGCTTCGCTCTGGCGACGGGACTCCTGTTTGCCCGCTTTTCCCGGCCCACCGCCCGCATCTGCTTCAGCCGGAACGCGTTGGTGGCACCCTACCAGGGCGCCCAGGCCTTCGAGTTTCGAGTCATCAACGAGCGGCGGAACGTGCTGATCGAAGTGCAGGCGAAGGTGGTGTTCAGCCGTATGGAATGGTCCGGTGACCGCAGGGTCCGCCGCTTTTACCCGCTGGCCCTCGAGAGAGACCACGTCGCTTTCTTTCCCCTGCATTGGACGATCGTGCACCCCATCCAGGACGACAGCCCGCTGTCGGGCCTCACGCAACAGGCCCTGGTCGAGAGTGAAAGCGAGTTTCTGATCTTGATCACCGCCATCGACGATACCTTTTCGCAAACCGTCCACACACGATCTTCATACAAGGCCGAGGAAGTCCTGTGGGACACTCGCTTCAAGAGCATGTTCGGGTATGATTCGGAGGGTGTGCTCTCGGTGGACCTGAAGAAGCTCGATTGGGTCGAGCGGACTTGAGCTGACAGACTTTTCCTTCTTCGGTTTTCTTGCAACAAGGTTTCGAACTTCATCTCCGAACTGCTATCCTCGCTGGAAAAAGGGGGAATTCCATGCTCAATGCTCTTTGGAACGTCCTGCTGCTGGCGGTGGCGATCTTCGTGGTGGCCCAGGTTCTACCCGGGATTCGAGTCAAGAGCTTCGCAACTGCCCTGGTGGTGGCCATTGTCTACAGCCTGGTGCACTTCTTCTTGTTCTGGATCCTGACCATTCTGGCCCTGCCGTTCATCATTCTCACGTTCGGATTGTTCGTCTTCGTGATCAATGCCTTTCTACTCTGGCTGACCAGCCAACTGGTCGCTGATTTCAAGGTTCAAGGCATCGTGACCACACTGCTGGCCTCGCTGCTGATCTCGCTCTGCAGCATGCTGCTGCGGGCAATCTTCTGAAAAGGGCATGGGGCGGGTCACGGGGCGTGGGGCTCGCTACGCGTCTATCCTGCCGTGATTTCTTCCAGCGCTCTGTCTAGAGCCCGTTCGAAGCGGCGGCGGATCTCTTGGCGGTGGCTCGAAGTGTGCAACTTCAGGACTTCGGTCTCCAGCCTCACTTCTTCCGGCGTCTTCCACTGGGGAGCCTGGCGGTGAAGGTGCCATCGGTAGAGCCGCCGGCAGCCCCACTCCAGCAGGGCTCCGGGGGCCCGCAGCCACAACAGCTCCAGCCAGCCCTGTGCGCGTCGCATCCAAGCTGGCGGCCGCAGCTTCTCCAGCCAGGCCTGGGGGGCGCGTGATGCGGCGGCCACGCCCGGGTGCAAACGCTGCACGAAAGGATTCTGCTCCAGCAACTGCTGGAACGTCTCCCGGCCGGTGATCGGCTTGAGGTGAATCAGCTGATTGGCGGTGAAGGCGTCCTCGGGAGTGAGTCGCAAACGTTGGTCGGAGATCAGATAGTTGAAGCAGATCACCCGGCGCCTGGCGAACAGCCTGGACAGCAACAGCGCGGTCACGGCTGAGCTCCAGACACGCCGTCCCCGCGTTACCAGGAACAAATCGATGTCGGCCTCCCGGCCGCAGTTGAGGTGGGCCGCACTCCCCGAGATCGCTACCAGTCTGGTGCCGGGAATGCAGGCGATCAACTGCAGCAGCAGGCGGTTGCGCTGGAAGCATCGCAAGGTGTGACGCCGACGCCAGCGGCGAAGCCGGAGCCAGGCACGCTTTCCGGAAAGACAGAAGTGGCCCTCGCGATACTCCAAGACTCGCTTCAGCGAAGGACTCTGATCATAGACGCGGAGGGCTCGCCCACTCGTGAGCGCGGTATCGGGGGCTGCGTGGGCCACCTCATCCGGAGTCAGCGGAAAGCAGAAGACGGAGGAGTAGACGACCGCCTGGAGGACGGCCATTTCTTCCGGCGACAAGTCGGCGGCCTGTCGTGCTCGTTCGCGCGCGCTCTGCTCGGCGTGGTGCATCACCCGGCCGGCCATCGGTGTCCAGCTCCCTTCTGATCGAGTCAGGATCTTCCTTCGAAGATCGGCTTTCTGTTCCAAAGAATCCCCAAGCAGCCCGCCAAAATCAACCCTTCCCGCCAGAAGCACGCCCAAGCAGCCCCCGGCAGAAAACCGCCGGGAATCAGCAGGAGTGTCAACAGCAGCGAAGCCGCCAACCCGCCGGCGCACACCCAGGCATAAGCCCTTTCCAGGCCGTCGGCGATCAGCTGGTGGGTCAGGACGAAGTTTACGAACAGGAGCGGGAGCGACAGCAGGAGAATCCGAAAGGCCGGGACTGCCTCTCCGAATGCCGGTCCGTAAAAGGCCGCCACCAGCCACTCGGAAAGCAGCCATGCTCCCAGAGCCAGCACCGCCGCCAGCCCTCCCAGGGCGCCTAGCGTCTTGCGCAGCG
>JBFKLX010000116.1:0-17588 GCA_041630155.1 Acidobacteriota bacterium | reverse complement strand
TGATGGTGCAGTCAGTAGTGACACCCGTTCAAATTGGAGACCACCACGCCAATCATTTCCCGCTGGGCACGCGTCAGCGGCGACTCGCCGTGCATGACGGCCCGATAGAGGGCGAGATGAGCCTTCAGAACCGGGGGGTTGATGCCGTGAATCCTCAGAATGTTGTCCGGATCGAGCTTCCACTCGGGCACGGGCACGTATTCGATGAATGCCATGACGTTTCCGATTGTAACGCGATCCAGTCACTTTGATTGCTCGGCGGGAAGCCTGACTCGACCCGAATCATCCAGATGGGACGACTCGCCGGGGTCTGCTAGAATCTTCGACATGGCAACGGCTGTTTGCTTGGTCAGCGGCGGATTGGACAGCTGCGTGTGCGCCGGCGAAGCCCGTCAGGCCGGCCTCGAGTTGGCCTTCTTCCACGCCAGTTACGGACAGCGGACGCAGTCCCGGGAGCTGAGCGCCTTCCATGCGATCGCGGACTTCTATTCGGTCCAGCGACGACTGGTGGCGGACCTCCACTTGCTTTCCCAGATTGGCGGCTCTGCCCTCACCGATCCTCGAATCATGCTGCCAGAAGGAGCACTGGACCGCGAGGGGGTTCCCGCCTCTTACGTCCCCTTCCGCAACGCTGTCCTGTTGGCGGCAGCCACCGGCTGGGCCGAAGTGCTGGGCGCCCACTGCCTCTACATCGGCGCAGTCAGCGAAGACGGCTCCGATTATCCGGACTGCCGGCGTCTCTTCTTCGAAGCGTTTCAAAGGGCAATCGATGCAGGGACGAGAGAACGAACCCGGCTGGAGCTTCGCACCCCTCTGATCGGACTCCGCAAGGCGGACATCGTCAGGCGCGGTCTGGAGCTGGGCGCGCCATTGCAACTCACCTGGTCCTGTTACCGCGACGCAGAGTTGGCCTGTGGCCGATGTGACAGTTGCCTCTTCCGGCTCCGCGGCTTTGCGGAAGCCGGCCACCTCGATCCCATCCCTTACCGGATCCTGGAACAGGCTCGAACGTATTGAAGCGGCGATTGCTCTTCACCGATTTGGACGGGACGCTTCTGGACCACGAGAGTTACGAGTTTGCCCCCGCCCAGCCCGCGCTCCGAAAGCTGCGGGAACTGCAGATTCCAGTCGTCCTGTGCAGCAGCAAAACGGCCGCTGAGATGATTCCGCTTCGGGATCGCCTGGAGATCGCCGATCCGTTCATCGTTGAAAACGGGGGCGGGATTTACTTTCCGGCTGATCATCCAGCCGCCGGAGGCGCTCGCTTTCAGCCGCGGGAAGAGTTTCTAGTGCTGCCTTTGGGCCGTCCGGCTGAGGAACTGGCTCGATTCCTTCGCGAGTTCAGCCGCCAGAGGCACCTGGCCATTCGCAGCTTTCTGGACTATTCTTCAAGCGAGCTCGCAGCCGAGACTGGGTTGAGCGAGGAGGAAGCGGAGCGAGCACGCCACCGTGAATTCGACGTCCCATTCGTCCCCCCGCGCGCCGACCAGACGGGAGAGCTGGAAGCGGCGGCTCGTGAGCGAGGCTTCCGCGTTACTCGCGGCGGGCGTTTCTGGCATCTGACAGGGCAGGTCGACAAAGGCCGGGCGGCCGCGGAAACGGCGCAAATCTACCAGAGCTTTTGGGGCGCCCGCCCCCGGCTGATCGGGCTGGGAGACAGCCTGAACGATCTCCCGATGCTGCAAGCGGTGGATTGTCCCATCGTCGTTCCCAACCCAGGCTCGACGGCATCATTGGGAGAGCGGATTCCCTGGGCCCGGAGAGCGCCAGAACCCGGTCCGGCGGGCTGGAACCGGGCGGTACTGGAGCTGTTGGAAGGTTGACTGCCGCCCGGGAATTGGCCAACATGCCGACCGAACCCAAATCTGTTCCGCTCGGGCCTCGGGAAAGTTGCAGACCCGGATTCCTCGAGAAGGGGTCGGTCGCGAGACGCGGGCACCCGTCACCTCGTGGCTGCCCGATTCTGGATTTGAAGAGGGAGAGGAAACAAGCCTGGCAATGACCTTTGAGATGCTGCTCCTGACTGCCATTCTGGTGGGCGCGATTCTGCTGTTCGCCCTGGATGTCTTCCCGGTCGACAAAGTGAGCCTGCTGATTCTCGCCGCGCTCGTGGTGACGGGCCTGATCACGGGTGAAGAAGCCGTCAGGGGATTTGGCAACAGCGCCACCATCACGGTGGCCTGCATGCTGGCGTTGAGCTATGGAATCGAGCGAACGGGGGCCCTCAATTTCGCGGCCAATCGCATGATCGAATTGGCCGGAGCCACCGAGCTGCGGCTGCTCCTCGCCATCATTGTCTCCGTGGGAGTGCTGTCGGCCTTCATCAACAACACCGCTGCAGTGGCCATTTTTCTG
The DNA here is from genome assembly GCA_041630155.1 of Acidobacteriota bacterium. Lineage (GTDB taxonomy): Bacteria > Acidobacteriota > UBA6911 > RPQK01 > JANQFM01 > JBFGHG01. Next base: position 15,233 of record JBFKLX010000116.1, on the reverse strand, counting down.
CCCCTCACTCTCTCGATCGCCCGCCGGCGCAGCATGGACGCCAGTAAGCTCCTGATGCCCATGTCGTTTGCCGCCATCTTCGCCGGCACCTGCACCCTGATCGGCACCTCCACCAACCTGCTGGTGGCCTCGCTGGTTCGGGACCGGTCGGAGGGTGGGTGGCAGATCCATATGTTCGAGTTCACGAAGTTGGGATTGATTCTGTTCGTCGTGGGAACACTGTATCTGGTCTTCGTGGGCCGCTTCCTGCTGCCGTCCCGCCGGACGGCTGAGAGTCTGACCGAGGACTACCGGCTGCGTCACTTCATCACCGAATTGATTCTGGAGCCCGATTCACCCCTGGTGGGCAGGCTCGTTCCCGAAATCAAGTTGAGCGACCTGTTCAATGTGGAAGTGATCGAGATCTTGCGAGGGGACGTCAAATTCTTGCCGAACGATCCCGAGGCCCGGCTCCGGCCCGGGGACATCCTGCTGGTCCAGGGGGAGCCGCACACCTTCATGCAGATCAAGGAGCAGGCGGGTGTGCAGCTCAAAGCCCTCACCGTCGACGACCGTTTTCTGGAAGACGAGACCATCGTGCTGGTGGAGGCGTTTGTCTCACCCAGTTCCAGGCTGGTGGACAGTACGCTCAAAGAGCTCAACTTCCGGCGCCGCTATAACGCCAACGCGCTTGCCATCCGCAGCCACGGCCGCACGATCCGGGAAAAGATCGGAAGAGTACGCCTGGAATACGGGGACTCGTTGCTCATCCTGACCAACCGCCACCACCTGGCCAACTTGCGGCAGACCCAGGATTTCCTGGTGTTCGAAGAACTGAGCCAGCCCATGCTGCGCAAGGACAAGGTGTACTGGACGATGGGCATCTTCGTGGGCATCGTCCTGCTGGCGACCCTCAACGTGCTGAACATCCTCGAGGCCGCCATCATCGGGACGGCATTGATGTTGTTGACGGGCTGCCTCCGCTTTCGGGAGATCTACAACAACCTGCACTGGCAGACCATCGTCATGCTGGGCTGCCTGATTCCGCTCGGCACCGCCATGCAGAAGACCGGCATGGCCGCCCTGATCGCCCACCAGCTGATCGGAAACCTGTCCGAGCTGGGGCCCCAGGCAGTGCTGTCGGGCCTGTATCTGGTCACCGCGCTGCTGACTTCCGTGATGACCAACAACGCTACGGGTGTGCTGATGGTGCCCATTGCCTTCTCCATTTCTCAGGAGCTGGGGGTGGATGCCCGCCCGTTCGTCTACGCGATCATGTTTGCGGCTTCGGCCAGCTTCATGACGCCCATGGGCTACCAGACCAACACCTTCGTGTTCGGCGCGGGCGGCTACAAGTTCTCGGACTTTCTCAAGGTGGGAGGCCCCCTCAACCTTCTCTTCTGGATCCTGGCCTCCTTCCTGATCCCGATGCTCTGGCCTTTCTGACGCACCGCCCCGGTATCGCCGGGAGAGCGGCTGGGTCAGGGGTGGGGTCCGCGCATGAGACCGGCCTCGACAAGTGGTATCCTGGTACTTTCAGCGCTGTGATGGTCGGGCAGCTGTTTGGAGAGAGAACCCAAGGAGAGACAAGGATGAGCAAGAGATTCCCAGCCAAGGTGCCCTCGCTGAAAGCAACGCCGCCCGAGATCTTTTTTGGGCGCCGCAAGTTCCTGACCGCGGCCGCGGGATTGATCGCCGCGCCCACGGTCTTCTGCAACTCCACGCGGAGCCAGTCCAAATCCGGACCGGTGACGCCGCCTCTGAGTCGCCCCGAGGTCTTTCCAGCAGCTCAGAATTCCAGCTATCAGCTCCCCCAGGGCATCGCCCCCGAGCTGACGCCTCGGGAGACGGCGGCCACGCACAACAATTTCTACGAGTTCCTCCCGGGACGCGGGGGTCCGGTCTGGCGCTATACCGACGACTTCGAGGTCACGCCCTGGAAGGTGGAGGTGACGGGGGAATGCAACAACCCCCTGACCCTGGACCTGGACGACCTCTTCGCATTCCAGCACGAGGAGCGGCTCTATCACTTCCGCTGCGTCGAGCGCTGGGCCATGAACGTCCCCTGGAGCGGCTTCCCGTTGCGGACGCTGATCCAGAAGGCCGAGCCCAAGAGCTCGGCGCGATTCGTGCGCTTCGAGACCGCCGACCGGCCCCGCCAGATGCCGGGCATCCGCCAGTCGGCATGGTATCCCTGGCCGTACCATGAGGGCCTGGGCATGGGCGAAGCCATGAACGAGCTGGCCATGGTCGTGACCGGTGTTTACGGTGAGCCCCTGCTCAAGCAGCACGGAGCCCCGGTGCGGATCATCGTGCCCTGGAAGTACGGGTACAAGAATCCCAAGTCGATCGTCAAGATCGAGTTCGTCAGCAAGCAGCCCCGAACCTTCTGGCAGGTTCAGGAGCACGAGTATGGGTTCCTTTCCAACGTCAACCCCAACATACCGCATCCCCGTTGGAGCCAGGCCCGATCCTACTGGCTGGGGAACGAAGACTGGTTTCCGACTCCCTTGTTCAACGGCTACGAGCAATACGTAGCCGGGCTCTATCCCGACGAGCCCCGCACCCTTCAGGAGCCGCTTCGCCCGGGACAGGTCGCACGCTGAGCAGCCTCTGTCGTCAAGACGGGCAATCATCGGTGCTGCTGATGTTGCCCTGGAACGGCCCCCTCCCAGAGGGGCGGCTGCGGCCTCGCGGGCGCGCGACCGCGAGGTCTGGTCAACCCGGCGCTCCCGGCTCCCCGGTAGCACACCTTATGAGCGATCTCTGCTGATGTAGCATGCTGGGAGAGATTCGTTCTGAAATTCTTGACTTTACTCTAGAAGATAGCTAGGCTGGCTTCACAGCACATCGAGGAGATTCGGGGAACCGGGAGTCGGTTCTCTCCATCAGGAGTGTGCGCATCGATACCACCCCCAGCGAAAGTTAGATTTGCGCCTTGTCGCGGTCTCGTGAGGAAGACCAAAGGTTGTTCCTCATTCGACTATCTGGGTGAGACTTCCGGCACCCGTCATCTGCTTTATCAGAGGAGTAGTGTATGAAAAAGGTTCTCTTTCTGATTTCAGAGTGGGGTTACTGGGGCGAAGAACTGATCGGCCCGCTCGAGGCTTGCGATCAAGCCGGATACGACATTACCTTCGTGACGCCGACCGGCAAAGAGCCAACTCCTCTGGCGGTGAGCATGGATCCGAGCTACCTCGATCCCCCGCTGGGCCGAGCAGTGACCACCCAGGAGATGGCTCAGAAGACCCGGGCCGTGGCCGACTCGGACCGCCTCTCCCATCCCCGTGACTTGTCGTCCTGGTTTCCTCGGCGTCCCTACCCCAGCAATCCCAAATACCTGCGGGAGATGGAGGCTTATTTCGACAAGATCGAAGCCAACGTCAACCAGGAGCTGACTCAATTCGATGCTTTGGTGATCGTCGGCGGCAGCGGCGCGCTGGTGGATCTGGCCAACAACCAGAGGCTGCACGATCTGACTCTGGGGTTCGTCCAGCTCGATCGCCCCATCGCTGCCGAGTGCTACGGGGTCAGCGTTCTGGCCTTCGCCCGCGATTTCCGCGAAAAGCGCAGCATCATCAGTGGCAAGCACGTGACCGGCCATCCGATTGACTACGATTATGCGGACGGCACGGGCTTCGAAGGGCCCCATGCGTTGGACGGAAGCAAGCAGGGCTTTGGAGACGGTTTCATCAACTTCGGCCCTCCTTTTTATCCGCTGGAGTACATTCTGCGTGACGCTGTGGAACCCGGCGGGCTGTTCCACGGCAACGTGGGCCGGCGCACCTCGGTCATCGTCGACTATCCCTTCATTACCAGCCGTTCCACCGCTTCGTCGGTGGAGTGCGGCCAGGTGCTGATTCAGGTTCTGGACCAGGGCCTGCGGCGCTACGGCTGGTGAGATTGCGGCTCGACGGCAACGGGCATGGGAGTCCGCGCGCAGCTGGCGCCAGAGCGGCGCCCGCCACTAATCGGCGGTGGAGACTGGCGAACAACCGCCTCTGGGTCGAATCTCGGCTGAGGGCAGCCTGAAGGGAGGCTCGCAGATGACGGCGAAAAAGGCCGGCCGCTTCGGTATCCTGGAGCAACTGCTCGCCGACGGCTTTCGTTTCATGTTCGGAAACCCGGGAACCTCTGAAGAAGGCTTCCTGGATGCCCTTTCACAATACCCGGACCTGAGGTACATCCTGACTCTGCAGGAATCGGTAGCGGTCCTGGTGGCCGACGGCTATGCCCGTGCCAGCGGACGCCCGGCCTTGGTCCAGATCCACAGCACTCCGGGGTTGGGCAATGCCATTGGAGCCATCTACCAGGCCTGGCGAGGCCACTCCCCGCTCGTCGTGATCGGAGGGGACGCCGGCATCAAGTACCAATCGATGGACGCTCAGATGGCTGGCGACCTGGTGGCCTTCGCCAGACCGGTGACCAAGTGGTCGGCCATGGTCCAGCATCCGGCGTCTCTGCTGCGGATGGTACGGCGTGCCGTCAAGATCGCTGCCACGCCGCCGACGGGGCCAGTGTATCTCTGCCTGCCCATGGACGTACTGGACGCCCCTTTGGAGGGCGAGGTCCGACCCGCTTCGATCCCTTCTACCCGAGTCGCGCCGGAGGCCGATTTCATCTCTCAGGCCGCCACCCTTCTGGCGGGCGCTGCCACGCCCATGGTCTTCGTCGGTGACGGGATCGGCTTCTCGGAGGCCCAACCGGAGCTGGCTCGGGTTGCCGAGCTGTTGGGTGCCGAAGTGTGGGGCTTGGACGTGGGCGACCTGCTGATGAGCTATCGCAACCCGCTCTATCAAGGCATGGCTGGCCACATGTTCGGCTCCTCGAGTTTTCCGATCTTTCAGAAAGGGGACGTCAACCTGGTCTGCGGCACGTACGTGACTCCGGAAGTGTTTCCCGAATTGGACTCGGTTTTCGCGCCGGGAGCCAGGGTCATTCACATAGATCTGGACGCCTACGAAATCGCCAAGAACCATCCGGTCGACCTGGGCGTGGTGGCCGACCCCAAACTCTCACTCGGACTCCTTGCCGACGCCTTGCAGTCGGGGCAGAGCCCGCCTCAAAAAGAGGCGGCCTCGCAGCGCGCAAAAGCAATCGCCGAAGTGGCGCGCCAGAAACGGGAGCAGGCGCTGGAGCAGGATCGCGCCCTGCGCGAGCAGGTGCCTATGGGATTCAGCCGCTTCGCCGAGGAGCTGGCCCGTGTACTGCCCGAAGATGCGGTCCTGTTCGACGAAGCACTGACCAACTCTCCCCCCCTGACTCGTCACCTGCTGCCCCACCGAGCCCGTCATTACTTCATGACCCGGGGCGGCTCTCTGGGAGTCGGCTTCCCGGGCGCGATAGGGGCCAAGCTGGCGCATCCCGACAAGACCGTGATCGGCTTCTCGGGGGAGGGCGGATCGATGTACACCATTCAGACACTCTGGACGGCCGCGCGGCACCGGATCGACTCCAAGTTCGTGCTCTGCAACAACCGTTCTTACCGCCTGTTGCAACTGAACATTCTGGCCTACTGGAAGGAGCAGGGAATCGAACCACGCGACTTCCCTTTGAGCTTCGATCTGTCTCAGCCGGACATCGATTTCGTGGGGTTGGCCGAATCTCTGGGTGTCAGCGGCCGGCGAGTCGAGCAGCCCGCTGACGTGCGTTCGGCCATCGATCAGATGCTCTCGCACTCGGGGCCTTTCCTGGTGGACGTGCGGCTGGAGGCCGACGTGCACCCCGAGATGATCGGTGTCGTCTGCGGGCAGTAGCGGCTGTTTCGAGGGGAGATTGAGCCGATGATTCACCAATTGATTTTTGCCCGGCCCAAGCCGGGCATGAGCGAGCCGGACTTTCAGGATTACTGGCTGAAGGTGCACGCGGTGCGTTACGCCTCCAAGATTCCCCAAATCAGGCGCTACCTGATCGGGACCCGGATCGACGCGGGCGTCCCTGAGCCGGATCCGCTCTTCAGCGGCGTCGCGGAGATCTGGCTGAGCAACGAAGAAGAGCAGCTGGCCTCACTGCAGTCCAAGGAGTTCCTGGAGGGGGCGCGAGTCGACGAGCCGCGCTGGGCGGCGTTCTGGGCGACGCTGGGGCTGGACACCACCGGCCACGTCCTGCTGGAAGGCCCTCCTCTCCAGCGGCAACCCAGCGGGATCAAGCTCTACCTGTTGTTGAAGCGGAGGGAAGGAATTCCCCTGCAGGCCTTCCGGCGCTATCTGCTGGAAGTCCACGGTCCTCTGGGGCTGCAGTTGCCCGGCTTGCGCCGTTACCTCCAATGCCACGTCCGGGACGGCTTCTATGCCGTCGGGGAGGCCCGCTTCGACGCGGTGGAACAACTGTGGTTCGACGATGTGGAAGCATTGACCCGGATGCGGAAGTCTTCGCAGTACCGCGAGGCCTTCGAACCCGACTCGAAACTCATCGCCGAAGACCGTTACCGCTTGGCCATGGCGGTTCGGGAACATTGGATCATAGGCCCGGACGCCCGTTGATCCGTAGCGGGCACCGGTCCAGTCAGCAAGTGGAGGACATCATGGAATCGAGCAGTGTGACGACCACCCGGGAAGTAGCCCATCAATGGTTCACCAACCTGGAACAAGGGAAGTTCGAAGAAGCTCTCAGCCTGGTGCACGAGGACGTTCTCTGGGAGAACATTCCGCCCACCCCAGGGGTGAGCGACCTGGCCCCCTGGCTGGGTTCCTACCGGGGCCTGCCCGACGTCAAAGACAGTTTCGATGTCTGGAGCCGTTACTCCCAGATGCTCTCCTTCAAACCGCTGGAAGTGATCGTCGAAGGGGACCGCGCCTTGGGCATCGTTCATGAGCACGCCCAGTGCCTGGCCAACCAAAACGAGTACGACTTGTACGTGGCGACTTACCTCAGGATTGCCGATGGCAAGATCGTCCATTGGAAAGTCTACTGGGACCCCTCGCCGCTGATTCGAGCTTATCGAGACCTGTGATGGGTGTTCGCAGGCGTTTCGATCTGGCGGCAAAGGAGATTGGCGGGACATGGAGACAGTATGCAATTCGAAATCGAGTTCATCGATTGGCTGACCGTCCACGACGGCACGATCGTTGACTGGAAATCCGACACCGACTGCACCTCGATCCTGGCAGCTCCGTGGGGAAAGGCGGCGCCATGAGCGCGGAGAGCGCCCCCGAAGCTCGCAGGGCGGAGCTGCTGCAAGCCGTGCTGGCACACCAGGATGGCCAGGTGCAGCCTCTGCTCGAGCGAGGCGCCGATCCCAATACCAGGGATCCAGCCAACGGGCTGACAGTCTTGATGATTGCGGCGGGGCAGGATCGTCCTGAGATCGTGGACCGGCTCTTGCGGGCTGGGGCCGATCCCTGCGCGGTCGACAGCCTGGCCGGTTCGACCGCCCTTCACAAGGCCTGCCAGGGCGGGAGCTTGGAGTCGGCGCGGCTGTTGGTGGAGGCGGGAGCGTTCGTGGATGCCGTTGCCGTCACCACCGGCCACACCCCTTTGATCGAAGCCATCTGGTTCAAGTGGCCCGAGATCGTCGACTACCTGTTGGGTCGCGGCGCCGGCTTGAACATCAACACCCACTACGGCTTCACCCTGCAGCAGCATCTTCAGTACGCCCTCAACGTCAATCAGATCGGCCAGGACAAGCTGCAGCGCGCGGCCGACTTGGTGGCCCGGCGGCGTGACTCGGACCAGGGTGCGGTCGAGGCCCAAAGGCTGATGGCGGCCGTCGTTGCCAAAGATCTCTCACGGGTCCGCCAGCTTCTGGAAGATGGCGCAGCAGTCGACCAGCGCGCCCCCGTTCTCAACGGCTTCAACGATGAGCACACCCCGCTGCTGGTGGCCAGCCGGGACGGTCCGGTGGAAATCGTCAGCGAACTGCTGAAGGCCGGCGCCGAGGTCAACGCAGTGGAGCCCACATTCGGCGCTGTGCCCTTGCACAAAGCGGTTTACAACGGCCATGCCGATATCACTCGCGTGCTGGTCGGCTGGCCGGGGGCCGACCTCGATTTTCAAGGTTACACCAATGGTTACACCCCCCTGCTGGACTCTCTCTGGCATGGGTTCGAAGAGTGCTCGACGATCCTGATCGAGGCCGGTGCCCGCCTCGATCTCTTCGGCCACGACGGCAAGCAGCCGCTGGATCTGGCACTCCAGGTCTTTGGGGAAAGCCATCCCGTGGTCCAGGCCATCCGGGCTCGGGCTTAAGGCAAGGCAGGCAAGGCTTGCAGCTATTTTCGAGGAGTCGAGAGCCATGCTTTTTTACGTGCAGATGAAATGGAATTACCAGGGCCGGATTCCCCAGGAGGAACTCTGGAGACTCGAGGCCACTGAAACACAACACGCGATCGCGGGACTCGAGTCGGGGATGGTCAAAGGGATCTACAAGGTGGCCAGCCAGCACCGGGTGATCGCGATCGTGGACGTGGAGTCGGCCGAGGACCTGGACAACAACTCGATGTTCAACCTGCCCATGCGCGAGTATCTCGAATTCGAGCACGTCTGGGCGCTGCGTGATTACCTCGGGTTCGCCAAGGAATTGGAACCATACGCTTCCGAGTAGAGCCGGTTCCACGGTTGCACAGGCTCGGCCGCTGCACCGCTGGCGGTGCTGGAAGACCGGTCCGGATCGTGTTTGACACGGACCAGCGAAGTCGTCCGTACGCCGAGAGCCAAGGAGATACCTATGGCAGAAGAGACATCTACCCAGAAATTGGCAGGCAAGAAGATCGGAATCCTGATCGAGTCGGACTACTACGAGCACGAGATCTGGTATTACAAGTACCGCTTCGAAGAGGAGGGGGCGGAACTCCACTTCCTGACGCGACTCTGGGGCCAGCAGCAGCTGACCTTCTCCGGTCACGAGTACAAGGTGCCGTTCACCTGCAACCGCACTTTCGAGGGAATGGACGACGACACTCTGCGCAGTTACGCGGCCATCATCGTCCCCTCCGCAATCGTTTCCGATCGTCTGCGTTACTCGGAGAGTATTCCGGACATCCCGCCGGCGGCCCAATTCCTTCGAAGAGCTTTCCAGGAAGAGGGCATCCTCAAGGGCATCATCTGCCACGGGATGTGGCTGGTCTCGCCCATTGCCGAAGTGATCAAGGATCGACCCGTCGTGTGCCACAACAACCTCTACTGGGACGTGCTCCACATGGGCGCCCGGTATCGCGATGAGGACGTGGTCGTGGACGGGGATCTGGTTACCGCTCGCTCAGGAGACCACGCCGGTTTGTTTGCCCACAAGATCGTCGAGCTGCTGAGCCGTTGAGTGCCAGCCGCTCGCGGCTGTTTCCGTGCGCCGGGGCCTCCCTCCGGCGCCCCACGAGGAAGGAGTCAATCCCAACTCGAGAGAGGGGTGGCTATGCCCGAATTCCCTGTTCAGTTTCGTTACCTGACTGGTGTCAAGGACAAGCTCTTCAGCAACGCTCGCCTGGTGGGCAGCTGGGATTCCCGGGGGAGATACTCGGATCGGTGGTCTTCGCAGGAGATGCAGGAAACCACCACCGAAGACGGCTGCCCCGCCTTCGTGGCGACGGTGGCACTGGACAATGGAGAAGCCGGCCAGACTTTCCACTGGGGCGTCCGGTTGGACGGCCCTGCCGGCACCAATTTGTGGGGCATCATGACGGAGGTGAACGAGAGTGCTTCGCGCGAGCGCTACCGCACCTTCTTTCTGCCCCAGATGGAAATCGTCCCCGCTCGAGGCGGCACCTCACCCGACCGGCCCGAACCGGCGCGCGTGGAAACCTACCGCCTGTCCGAGGCCCGCTACCTGGGGGCACAGAAGTTCTACGGCCCTCGCGAGCGGCCAGCGATTCAATTCCGGACCTGGGCCCCCAACGCGACCGACGTTGAAGTCGTGATGGGCACGACCTGGCTGGCTAACGACCCCGCCAAGACACCTCAGGACAGACCTTTGCCCAAGGGGCAGATCTGCGGGGGGTATGTCGCAGACGACGGCACCGGTTCTCACCCTGACTGGGGGCCATTTGCGATGACCCGCGACCAGGACGGAACCTGGGCCACCTCCTCGGAAGACGGACAACTTGCCGACTTCAGCCGCTTCGACCACCGGCCGTACATGTACCGGGTCACCAAGGATGACGGCAGCCAGACCTACAAAACCGACATTTACTCCCGCTGCCAGATCGGTTGGGGCAAGGAAAAGCCGGCGGGACATTGGGAAGGCGGCACCCTGGAGCTGGACGGCAGTGTCAGCTGTTCGGTGATCATCGACCCCGACCTGGTCACCAAGCATTTCAGCGAAGACGACTGGCCCGAGCAGAACTGGCTGGACGAGGCCGACTTCTGGGCCGATGAGTTCACCGAGGGCAAGCCTGTACCCAATGAGCTTCAGGACCTGGTGATCTACGAGCTTCACGTGGGAGCGCTCGGCTTTGGAAAGACCGACGACCAGCCCGGCACGCTCCAGGACGCCATCGACCTGCTCCCCTACCTGGAAGACCTGGGTGTCAACGCCATCGAACTGCTCCCCATCTCGGAGTTCGGGGGTGGCGGCGGGGGCTGGGGATACTCCACTTCACACTACCTGGCCATCGAGTACGGCGGAGGAGGCCGGGACAACTTCAAATGGTTCATCAAAGAGTGCCACCGCCGCGGCATCGCCGTGATCATGGACGTCGTCTACAACCACTACAACCACGATGCCGGGCGGGCCCAGTGGATGTTCGACACCAATTCACACGAAAAGAACGTCTATTACTGGTACCAGGGCAAGCCCGACGACTATCCCCGGTTCAACGCCGCGGTGGAGGAGTCGCGGCGCGGGATGGGCGGTTACGTCGACAACATCTCGACCGGCTTCGCGCCCCGCTACCACGAAGAGACGCTGCGGCAGATGTTCATCAGCAGCGCCGTCATGCTGACCACGGAATTTCATGTCGACGGATTCCGGATGGATCAGACTACTTCGATTCACGCCTACAATGCCCTTCATGCCGATGGCAGCCCGGTCCCGAGCGCCAACTCCTTCGGGCTGAAGCTGCTGCGCGAGCTGACTCGCACGCTGCGCTTCGTCAAGCCCGACGTGATGCTGATGGCCGAAGACCATTCCAACTGGGACGCCGTGACGCAACCGCCCGACCAGGGCGGATTGGGGTTCGACAAGGTCTGGTACGCCGACTTTTACCACCATCTGATCGGCGACACCGACAAGGGCTCAGACTACGCCAAACTGATCAAGACTGCGGGGCTGGGCGACGACCGCTCTCTGGCGATGGGGTACTTCGCCGGAGCTCTCGACGATAGCGGCAGTCACAAAGTGGTCTACAACGAGAGCCATGACGAGGCCGGCAACGGGCAATTCACCCATCGCACGATCGCGGTGGCCGCCAACCAGGCACCCCTGCTGGGCGATACGCGTCGCTACGCCGAAGCACGCTGCCGTTTCGCCGCCGCTATCACCTTACTCTCGGCGGGAACGCCGATGTTCCTCTTCGGAGAAGAAGTCGGCGCCGAAAAGGACTTCCTGTACGGGAGTGTGCTGAAGAACCGGGAGGACCTGCAGGGGATGCGCCATGACTCGGGCGCCCGCCTCTTCGCCTTCTACCGCGACTTGATCCGGTTGCGCCGGGACAATCCGGGGTTCCGCAGCCGCCAGATCGAAGTCCTGCACAGCCACGACGACAATCGCGTACTGGCTCTTCGGCGGTGGGGGGACGGGCAGGAGTTCCTGGTAGTGGGCAGCCTCAACAATCGCCCCTTCAATCAGCCAAACTACCGGATCGAAAGTGGCGCCCTGCCCGCCGGGCGCTGGCGGGAAATATTCAACAGTGACGCCGCTGTATACGGCGGGGACAACGTTGGCAATGCGGGAGGTGAAATCACTTCTGGTGGCGGTTCCACAGCCTGCGTCGTGCCGGCCAATGGGGTGGTGGTTCTTCAGAGAGTCGGTTGAGGCTCGGACCCCGGGCCGGCATCGGCTCGAGCCGGGTCGAGATCCTCTGCCTCGTATCGGAACGACTGGCGGCCCAGGGCCGCTAAACGTGGAAGGAGCAACCCTCATGGAAGCACTCAAACACTTCAACCAACATTTGACGCTCACTGGGACGGTCAAGAGCATCAACAAGAAAGGCCGATCGTTCGTAGTCGAGACGCGCAGTGGAAACCATTTCGAATGCTTCGTCAATGCCACCTCGTGGTTCGATGCCCTGCAGAACCTGGACCTGCTCAACCGAGACCGCGTCCCGCCTCAGCTGGCGGGAGCCGACGATCCGTTCGACACCCGCTTGTTCCAGGGGGAGCTGATTTGCGTCGAAGGAGTCTGGCACCGGCACGAAAACCACGAGCGGTTCGACTGCCTCGGGATTCATCGAGTCCATTCCAATCACGGCTACCCTTTGTTCGAACACACCCACTGGTGGGTCAGCCAGATCGCCAGCCTGGCCGACCGCTGGCTGGACGACCTGTTCGGCAACCGCCGCAGTTACGCCCTCGATGACTTCGCCGCCCTTTATCGTACCAACCTGAACATTCTGGGCCTCCCCACCAACGACCAGACCCAGGAGATGGCGACTCTGTCACGGCTGATTTACGGCCTCTCTTCCTCTTTCTTGGTGACTGGTGACCAGCGCTACTATCTGGCCGCCAGAGCCGGGGTCGACTACCAGCGGGAGGCCTTCCGCAGTATCAGCGCTGACGGGCGCTACTGCTTCTGGCATTACGGAAAGAAGACTGGTAAGTACGGTGTCTATAGCGTGGTCCCCTCAGAGGGCCACGAAGACGATCTGGGCACCATCCCGCTCTACGAGCAGATCTACGCGCTGGCCGGCTTGGCACAGTACTATCGAATCACCGGCGATTGGGAGGTCCTCTACGACATTCGCCGCACCGTCTCTTCGTTCAACCGCTACTACCGCGATCAATCCAAGGAGGGGGGCTTCTTCTCCCACCTGGACCCCGTGGCCTTCAGCTGGAACTCTGTCGAGCTCGGGAAAAATCGGGCCAGGAAGAATTGGAACTCGATCGGCGACCATCTTCCCGCCTACTTGATCAATCTGATTCTGGCGCTGGACCCAACGCCGCAGGTGTCCAGAGACTCGCGCTTCGAGGGCTTCCAGAAAGAACTGGCTCAGCTCCTCGACACCTGCGTGGACATTCTCAATGTCACCTCGTCGCTGATTTTGACGCGCCTTCCCGAGAAGGGAAACCCCTACGTCAACGAACGCTTTCACCGCGACTGGACGCCTGACCATGAGTACAGTTGGCAGAGGAACCGGGCCATCGTTGGCCACAACCTCAAGATCGCCTGGAACTTGACCCGGGTGGCCAACTACTACCGGGACAAGGGCAACCAGAAGCAGGCCGAAAAGCTGTTCGCACTGGCCAGCCGGATCGGTGAAGAGATGGGGGTGCTGGGCGTGGACCAGATCCGCAGCGGACTCTACGACGCGGTCGAGCGGCAGCCAGCCGACCCCAACATCCCGGTGCAGTTCGCCTGGAGCAATACCAAAGACTTCTGGCAGCAGGAACAAGGGATCCTGGCCTACTTGATCATGTACGGCTACGAGGTCAAAGGCAGCAAACAAAAGATGAAGTTCCTGCAGCTCGCACGTGAGCTGTCCACCTTCTGGAACATGTTCTTCCTGGATCGGGAGCGCAGCGGGGTGTTCTTCAGGACCGAGGCCAATGGCACTCCCATCGTCAGAGGGGAGTACGGCGACAAAGGCGGACACTCAGTGTCGGGGTATCACGTCTTCGAGCTGAACTTTCTGGCGCACCTCTATCATCGGTCCTATCTTCCCCGTAAAGAGCGAGACGACACGATCTACTGCCTGCACTTCCTGCCGGACAGGGAGTCTGGCCTGCGCTCGCTCAACGTGCTGCCCGATTTCCTGGGCCCGGACAGCGTCGAGATTCACAGTGTCCGCATCGATGGTGTCGACCAGAAAGTGAAAAACCGCAAGCATTTCCAGATTCCACTGGATGACGACGATCTGGGGAAAGCCGTGGAAGTCAGACTTTGGCAGACGGAGACGCGGCACAGGGCTCAGTAGAAACTGGAACCGGCCCACCGGCGCTCTGTCACGCTCCGCAATCACGGGCGGGACGCTTGCGCCTCTCTTTGGCCGATGGTGAGTAGTCACAGTCAGGCCGGAAGCCTGGCGTTCCGAGTCTGACAGGATCACGCTGGCCGCGCAGTGGACGTCCTCCGAAAAGTGTAGGATTCAACTCCTCCGGGCGCAGGCCGTCGGGTTCGCGGCCGTCCTGGCGGAGCATCTCTTCGCCACGCGACGCATTCCGCCTCATCTCTCGCAGAGAGAAAAGGCCGGGAGCTTGGAGACGCTTGCTCTTTGTCCGGGGGAATTCGGGCCGGCATCGGAAAGACCAAAGCGAGCTCAAGGCCTGTCGCGCCGTTGCATTGGATGGGTCGACGGGGAGCCAGCGGGAGTGGGCCGGAGCGGGCTTGGAGGAGCGAGTTTTGGGGAAACGGACCGACCGATGGGGGTGATGCCGTTCCGACGGAGACTGCGGGAACAGAGGTCGGACCGGCCACGCATCCACCAGCCGGGCAGGCTCGAGGTTCCGAAACTCATTCCGGCTGCGGGATCCAGAGAGGGAGAGCCGCAAGCGCTCCGAGCCGGCAAGGGCCCGAGGCTTTCGACCACGCCTTCCGGAAATCGAGCCTGAACAGGTCTCGGGGGATTCGAGCCAGGGGTTGGCTTCCATTGGGATTCCCGCTCCGGGAGTGTGAGCCGCCGGCGAGACGAGCGGTTCGCTGAACTCCCCGTCTTTTGTGGGAGGTGGGAAAGAGGCGGCAGGAGGGCCGACTCGAAAGGATTGCCGCTGCCACGCGGTGTATGTCGATCGAATCGGTCCAATTCCCTGCTCCAACTCGTGGTGCTGGGGGAGCGTCGAATCACAAGAGGGGTCCAATGATCCGGTCGGCTCCTCCAGCATTTCGCCTTCTTCAATAATCGAAGCGAAAACCGTCGCGAAAAGGGGCCACGGACGAATCAAAAAAATACCCGAGTCTCCACTGTCACAAGCAATCGAGGGACGGGAAAGACTGTTTCGAGTGGGATTTCAGGAAAGGGCGCCCGAGGGGCCGGGGAACCGGCGCCGCAGCGGTGAGCTTGGACAACCAGGCAGAGTTTGTTGGAAACAGGGATTCAAAATCGTCGAGTCTTGGTGAGCCGGCGCCGCGGGCCCGTAAGCCCTCGAGCATCGGCTCGGCTTGTGAGTTTTCTCGTTAGAAAGGAGGTGATCCAGCCACAGGTTCTCCTACAGCTACCTTGTTACGACTTCAC
>JBFKLX010000115.1:0-17869 GCA_041630155.1 Acidobacteriota bacterium | reverse complement strand
CTCTGCCAGGTGCCGGACGGCGATTTCCTGCGGATTCCCCAGATTGACCGGCCCCGTCAGAGTGGGGTGCTCCATCAGCCGGATCAGGCCGTCGACCATGTCCGAGACGAAGCAGAAGGATCGGGTCTGGGAGCCGTCTCCGTAAATGGTCAGATCCTCGTTGCGCAGGGCCTGCACCACGAAGTTGCTCACGACCCGGCCGTCCTCGAATGACATTCGTGGCCCGTAGGTGTTGAAAATACGAGCGATGCGGATGTCCACGCGGCTCTGCCGGTGATAGTCCATCATCAGCGTTTCAGCCAGCCGTTTGCCCTCGTCGTAGCAGCTCCGCAGACCGATGGGATTGACATGGCCCCAGTAAGACTCCTTCTGGGGATGTTCTTCCGGGTCGCCGTACACTTCGGAGGTGCTGGCCTGAAGAATCCGCGCCCCGATGCGCTTGGCCATACCCAGACAGTGCAGTGTCCCGAGGACGTTGGTCTTGACGGTCTTGACCGGATTGAACTGGTAGTGCACAGGCGAAGCGGGGCAGGCCAGGTTGAAGATCCGGTCCACCTCCAGCAGGATCGGCTGGACGATGTCATGGCGAATGAATTCGAAGCGGTGATCGTCCAGGTGGGGGGCGAGATTGGCCTTGTCGCCCGAGAAGAGATTGTCCAACCCGAGCACTTCGTGCCCCTGCTCGAGCAGAGCGCCACACAGGTGGCTCCCGATGAATCCTGCTCCCCCCGTGACTAGAAAGCGCATCGCTGGATTCTGGTCCGGCGCGCCCGCTGCGGTCAAGGGAGAGGGGCTCAGGGCCTGAGGGGCTTAAGGCTCGAGGGGGCGGTCAAGACATCGGTGATCCTTTGAGGCCGATACCTGGACGCCTGAACCGTCACCGATGTCCTCATGCTTCATGCCCCATGCCCCCACGCCGCACGCCCCTGAACTGGCACCCGTGCGTTCCTTGTGTGACAATTCGATGGGGACGCTGCGGCGGGTGGTTGCGGGGAACCGCGGATGCGAAGCCGGGAAGAGCAGGGGGCGGAAGCAGGAATGAAGGTGCTGTTGGCCAGTGACGGATCCGAGCACTCACTGGCCGCAATCCGCCTGTTGAATCGTTTCCCGTTTGGAACGCCTCCCGAGGTCTTCCTGCTTTCGATCGTGGATACCTCACGCTGGCCGCAGAACATCGACTTGGACGAAGAGGCCTTCGCCGCCCTCCAGGCAACTCTCCGTGAAGAGGCGGAACGCCGGCTCGCTTCCGAGGCACAGCTCCTCGAACACCGTCTCTGGAAAGTCCACCTCTTGGTGCGCCACGGGCACGCCGGCGAACAGATCGTGGAAGCCGCCGAGAAGGCGGATGCCGACCTGGTGGTCGTGGGGTCGCGCGGCTTGGGAGGTTTGGCCCGCTATCTGCTGGGAAGTGTCTCCGACAATGTCCTGCAACATGCGGGCAGCCCGGTACTGCTGGCTCGTCCCGAGCGCGAGGCGGCCGAGCCGGCCCGGAAGCAAGAGCCGTCTCTGCGGATCGTGCTGGGCCTGGACGGCTCTGCCTCCGCCAGAGCAGCCGAGGCCTGGCTCACCCGAAGCGGTCTGGTGCTCGGGAGCCGCCTGCTGGTCCTGCGGTGCCTGGCGGTCGTCACCTCGTTTCACATGGACGTGGTGCAACGGGTCAGCAAGGCCTGGCTCGAAGAGAAGCGGGAGGCGCGAGCCGAGTTGGAGAAGACCCGCCGCCGACTAAGCGAGACGGCCGGTGAAGTCTCCACCCGACTCAGCGAAGTCGAAGACGAATCGTCTGAGATCATGGGCGTTGCTGAGGAGTGGGGAGCCGACCTGATCGTGCTGGGCCACAAGGGCCGCAGCGCCATCGAGCGGTTCGTGATGGGAAGCGTCTCCAGCAAAGTCGCCCACCACGCCGACTGCTCCGTCCTGGTCGTCAAAACTCGAGAGTGATCCGTCCGGACACCGCGATGACCACCGGCTCGGCGAACCGGTGCCTCAGGCTGCCGGTGGGGTCTCTTCCGGCGCCCGCCTTCGCTTCCACCATTTCTCCAACTCGACGGCCACGAAGATGACCAAAGCGAGCCCCATTGAGGCCACCAGTTCCATCGCCGTCAGCGGCTGAGTCTTGAAGATTCTCTGCAGCGGAGGCCAGTAGACGACCGCCATCTGCAGCAGCAGCGTGGCGCCGACGGCAAGGGCCATCCAGACGTTGGAGAAGACTCCCTGCGTGAAGAGCGACTGGGACTCGGAGCGGATCGCCATCACGTGTGCCATCTGGGCCAGGGCCAGGGTGGTGAAGACGAGGGTCTGCCAGTGCTCGACTCCGCTGCTGACACAGTAGTACTGGGCCGAGAAGGTCAAGAGGCCCATCAGCAGGCCAACCCACATGACGTGCCGTCCCAGGCCCCGGGCGAAGATGTTTTCACCAGGCTCCCGAGGAGGGCGCTGCATCAGGTCCGGCTCAGCCGGCTCCACTCCCAGGGCCAATGCTGGCAGGCCATCGGTGACCAGGTTGATCCAGAGGATCTGCAGCGGGAGCAGGGGAACGGGCAGTCCCGCCAGCAGCCCCAGCAGCATGGTCCAGAGTTCGCCCAGGTTGGTCGTGATCAGATATTTGATGAATTTCCGAATGTTGTCATAGATGGTTCGACCTTCTTCAACGGCGGCGACGATGGTGGCAAAATTGTCGTCCAGCAGGACAGCATCGGCGGCCTCCTTGGCCACATCCGTACCCGAGATCCCCATGGCCACTCCGATATCGGCCCGCTTGAGCGCCGGGGCGTCGTTGACACCGTCACCAGTGACGGCGGCGATTTCACCGCCTGACTGAAGGGCCTCCACGATCCTGAGTTTGTGCTCGGGGCTGACGCGGGCGAAGACGGACACATCCCGGACCTGCGACTCGAGTTCCCCGAAGCTGAAGCCTTGCAGTTCCCTTCCCGTCAGGACGGGATCCCCCGCGCGGTAGAGTCCCAGCTGCCCGGCAATTGCTTTGGCGGTCAGAGGATGGTCCCCGGTAATCATGAGGGTGCGAATGCCGGCTCGGCGGGCCACCTCCACCGCCCCAATGGCTTCCGGACGAAGCGGGTCGCTCATGGCCACCATTCCCACGAAGCAGAGCTCACGCTCCAGCTGATCGTCGCTTTGCTCGGTTTTCGAGTCCAGGCCCTTGACTGCCAGGGCCAACACTCGGGACCCGCCGGAGGCCAATTCGGCGTTGGCCTTCTCGATCCGTTCGACCCAGTCCTGGTTCAGGGGCTCCCTGGAGTTGGCGTGCAGCACTGACGCGGAGACCTGGAGCAGGCTGTCCACGGCTCCTTTGCAGAACACGGCAAAGGGACGGTCGGCCATCAGCGGCAAGTTGTCGCGCTCCTCCTGGGGAATCTCGTGAACGGTCAGCATGCGCTTTCTTTCGGAGGAGAAAGGGATTTCCCGTACTCGGGGCATGTGCTCCTCCAGCTCCGCTTTCTCGAGGTCGAATCGTCCGGCCACGGCGACCAGAGCGGCTTCGGTCGGGTCGCCCAGGATCTCGGAGGCGCGCTTGGACACCTGGGCGTCGTTGCAGAGCGCTCCTCCCATGAGCAGCAATCGGTACAGGCCTCCGTGGGTATCGGGCAATCGATCGGCCTCGGTCAGATCGAACCGGTCTCCCGCCACGTCCAGAATGGTCACGGCCATGCGGTTCTGAGTCAGTGTTCCCGTTTTGTCCGAGCAGATCGTGGTCACAGACCCGAGGGTCTCGACGGCGGGAAGACGCCGGATCAGCGCGTTGCGCCGAGCCATGCGCCAGGCGCCCAAGGCCAGCGAGATGGTGACGACGGCAGGCAAACCCTCGGGAACGGCGGCCACCGCCAGGGTGATGGCTGTCAGCAGCATCTCCGTCAGCCCGAATCCCCGCAACAGGCCCAGCGCGAACACCAGCGCGACCAGCAACAGCGCTGCCAGCACCAGACGCTTTCCGAGCTGGTCCATGCGGCGCTCCAGAATGGTGTCTTCCTGCTCGACCTCCTGGATCAACTGCGCAATCCGGCCCAGTTCCGTGGACATCCCGGTCGTCACCACGACAGCCTTCCCCCGGCCGTAAGAGGCGGTGGTTCCCCGGTAGACCATGTTGCTGCGGTCTCCCAAGGGAGCCCCAGCGTCGGGGAGGGCTTCCACTTGCTTTTCGACCGGCACTGACTCTCCGGTCAGGGGAGACTCCTCGATCTTGAGGTTGATGGCTTCCAGTAGTCGCGCATCGGCAGGGACGCTTCCGCCGGCTTCCAGCTGGATGACATCTCCGGGGACCACCTCGGTCGCCTCCAGCTTGCGCACTTCGCCGTCGCGCACGACCTTGACTTCCGGAACCGCCAAAGTCTTGAGCGCTTCCAGGGCCTGCTCGGCTCGATATTCCTGAAAGAAACTCAAGGCCGAGTTGAGAACCACGATGGCCAGAATGACCACGGTGTCCGTAATGTCGCCCACCAGGTAGGAGACGGCGCCGGCGCCCAGCAGCAAGAGCACCATGGTCTCCTTGAACTGGCTCGCCAGCATGGCCAAAGGGCTGCGCCCGCCCCGGCTCTCCAACCGGTTGGGGCCAAACTCTTTCAGGCGTCCAGCCGCCTCCTCTGCGCTGAGTCCCTGCTCGGGATCGGTATCGAGGCGGGACACCACCTCGTCGACTTTCAAAGTGTGCCACCCGGCACCACTGTCCGGCTTTTCGGGCTGTTCGCTGTTTGGCATTCAAGACTCCCTGCCGGCTCGCTGGCGAATCGTTTCGCCTCCGCACCGCGGCCTCCAATGCCACCTGCGGAGTGCTCATTCTACAACCAGGTCGATACGAGTCGTGCTCTTGACCGGCAAAGGATGCCGGTGTCACCTCCCCACGGGCCCCGAGCCTACCCCCACCACACGGGCACCAGCCATACCAGCACCGCCAGCGTCAGCAGCGACAGTGGCAGGCCGGCTTTCAGAAAGTCTCGGAACCGGTACTTACCGGGGCCATACACCAGCAGGGCGGAGGGCTCCAGGGGGGCCACGAACGACAGTGACGCCGAGAGAGTGACCAGCACGGCGAGAATGCGCGGCTCGATCCCCAGCTGAACGGCGGTCGGCAGGGCCACGGGAAGCACCACCAGCGCGGCAGCCGCGTTGGACATTGGCTGAGTCAGGAGCATCGTGAGCGCCCCGAAGGCGGCCAATAACGGGTACAGGCCGAACGGGCCCATCACCTCGGCGATCGAGGCGGCCAGAAAGACTCCTGCTCCGGTCTTCTGCATGGCCAGGCCGAAGGACGTCATGCCTCCGATCAGAATCAACATCCTCCATTCGATCAGCGCATAGACGTCGTCAAAATTCACACAGCCCAACAGGACGACCAGCAGACCGGACAGGAGAAACGCAATCGAGACGGGCATGAGCCCCAAGCCGGAAAGCCCGACTGCCAGGGCGAGTGCCCCGACGGCATAAAATCCTCGGTGGCGCTGCAAGACGACCGGGTTCATCTGCCCCAGTAAGAGTAGCTCCCGTTCGTGCAGCAGCGGTTCCAGATCGTCGAGTCGGCCTTGCAGGAGCAGGACGTCCCCCGCTCGCAGCCGCAAGTCCCGCAGCTGAGCGGCCAGCCTGCCGCCTCTCCGGTAGACGGCGAGGGCCGAAATCCGATAGCGCCGCCGCAAATTCAACTGTCGCAGGTTGCGGTTACAGAAATGGGAGTCGGGGGGAATCACCGCCTCCAGCACTCGCGATTCGGCGGTCCGGACCTCTTCAGGCGGGGCGTCCCTGTCCTCCAATACCCGTACACCGGCGAGCTCCCGGAGGCGGAGAAGGTCGCGGGGCTCGGACGTCACCAGCAAGAGGTCTCCCGTCCGGATGATCGACTCCGAAAACGCCTCCAGCCTGTGGCCGCCTCGCAGGATCGCGGCTACGTTGATTCCCTGCGAGGAGAGTTTGGCTTCTCCCAGGGTGCGCTCCGCCAGCGGCGAATCCTCCACGATCTCGACCTCGGACAAGTATTCCAGGAGCCCGTAATCGGAAATCTCGGCAGTGGCCCGGGTCCCGGGGAGCAGTTTGTGCCCCAGCCAGACCAGATAGCCGAGTCCCGCCACCGCGACGACCATCCCCAGCGGGGTGAACTCGAAGATCGTGAAGGGGGCCAAGCCCAGCTTCCGGATCAGGCCGCTGGCCGCCAGATTCGTGGACGTGCCGATCAAGGTGCAGGTTCCCCCCAGCATCGAGGCGAAGGCAATGGGCATCAACAAGCGCCCGGGGCGCAAGCCGGTCTTGCGGCACAGGGACATGACGGTGGGAATCATCACCGCCGTGGTCGTGGTGTTGTTGATGAAAGCGGAGACCAGCGCAGACACGGCGACCAAAATCAGTAGAGCCCGCAACTCGCTGGAGCCGGCGGCTTCGGAGATCCAGGAGGCTACCCGGTCCATCACGCCCGTTTCCCCGAGAGCCCCGGAGAGAACGAAGATGGAGGCCAGCACGATGATGACTTCGTTGGCGAACCCTGAGAAGGCTTCCTCGGGAGTGAGGATGCCGCTGAGAACCGTCGCGATCAGCAGCAAGAGCGTGATCACGTCGACGCTGGCCCACTCCAGCAGGAACAGAACAGTCGCCGCGGCCAGCAGCAACATCACCGCCGCTATTTCCAGGCTCATCGACAGCAGGATATGCCAGGCGAGACCAAGAGCCAACTCCAGAGGCCCGATTGCAGCCTCGAGGATGGGGGTTGTGAAGCCAGTCGACGCCGGCCCGAGTGTGCCCGCTCGATCACTGGCTCTTCATCTCGGCTCGAATTCGCTCGAGCATTCGGACGGCGTTCTGATTCTCGGGATTGAGCTCGAGAGACTTCTCGTAGTTCTCGATGGCCAGCTGCCACTCGCGGCGATTCATGTAACCTTCGCCCAGGCTGTCGAAAGGGTTCCAGGCTTCGGGATAAGCTTCCACGTTGAGCTCGAACAGCACAATCGCATCGTCGACCCGATTGCTGCGGAGCAGATCGTAGCCCAGCCCGTTGAGCTGGCCCTCCGACCAGAAATGGTCGTCGCCCCCGGATTCCTTCAGCTGGCGGAACTCCCGACGAGCCGCCTCGGGGCCTCCCTGGAGCAGCGTTTTCGCCACCCTGAGGCCGGCGGGACGCTTGCAGCCATCTTTGGGGGGCTCTCCCGTGAGCCACTCCAACCAAGCGCAGTAGATCTGACTATGGACCACCCAGCCGTTGGAGCCGTTGGAGGTGACGACCAGGCCGTCACCGCTTTCCGGCAGGATCTGAAAGTAGGCCTGCCAGCCCCGGTTGGCGCCGCCGTGTCCGGCGCTCGTGCGGCCGCCGGGCAGTCTCTCGATGGCGTATCCCAGCCCGTAGCCTCCTTCCGAGGCGTCTGCTGGAGTCAGCATCAAGCTGAGGCTCTCCGGTTTCAAAACGCCCCGCCCCGGCGGTTCCCCCAGGGAGCTTTCCAAGGCAGCGGCCGCGAAGGTCGCCAGATCTTCAACGGTGGTGTGCAAGCCGGCCGCGGCCTGGTCCGTGAAACGGGGGTTGGGCGTCTCTCGACCCAGCGAGTCGAAGCAGCGGGAGGAGCCTGCCAGGATCTCGGGCGTCAATTCGTAGTCGGTGCGAGCCATGCCCAGGGGCCGCAGAATCCTCTCCCTGAGATAACTGGCGAAAGGCCGCCCCGTCACCTCTTCGATCACCAGCTGGGCCAGGGTGTACCCACCGCCCGAATACCTCCAGCCGGTCCCCGGCTGCAGGATCAGCCGGACGTCTCCCGGCCCGTTGGTCGCGCCGGAGAGGGATGCCTCCAGGCTCGGCAAGGGGTCGGTGGGACCCCAGCCGGGGTAGCCGTGCAGCGACAAACCGGCCGTGTGGCTCAGGAGTCGGCGCAACGTCACACCGTCTCGACCGAATTCGCCCTCGGGCAGGCGCCAGCGCGTCAGATACCGGTCGACCGGTGTGTCCAGATCCAGTTTCCCTTCCTCGACCAGCGCCAAAACTCCCCACGCCGCAACGGTCTTGGAGATCGAACCGACGTTGAACCCGGTCTCGCGACCCACTGGAACCAGCCGCTCTGCATCGGCGAACCCGTACCCCTTGACGAAGCTGACCGCTCCACCCCGAATCAGAGCTACGCCGGCTCCTGGAACCAGTGTTTCCTCCAGCAGCCTGGGCGCCAGGTCGTCCAGCTGCGCGGCAAAGTCAGCCGGGAGATCCCGGCTGGGAGTCGCGGCACAGCCGAGTGAAAGGACCGAGAACAGCCCGGTCAGCAGGGCACGCATGATCATGGAAAAAACCTCCCGATGGGGGGGAGAATACTCCCGTCCCGACAAAAAAGCGAGTGGCAATCCGACCCGATGAGCCCTAGGCCGGCCTCGCTTTTGTTTCACCCGTTCGCCGATCAGGCACCTCGAACTTGCTCCCCGCGGGTGCATCAGGGATGATTTCACTTCGGCGTTGTTGCCGCCATAGGAGAACTTCAGGTCAGATGTCCGATCGTGTTTGCGTCATTGGAGCGGGTTCGTCGGGAATCGTCACGGTGAAGACCCTCCTCCAGGCTGGCCTTTCCCTGGACTGTTTCGAGATGGGCTCGGACATCGGCGGCAACTGGCGGTACCAGAACGACAACGGCCGGTCGGCCGCCTACGACTCGCTGCACATCGACACCTCCAAGGAGCGCATGGCCTATTCGGACTTCCCGATGCCCGACGACTACCCGGACTACCCGCACCACAGCCAGGTGCTGCGCTATTTCGAGAGCTACGCGGAACAATTCGACCTGCGTTCCCAGATCAGCTTCCGAACGCGGGTGGATCGCGTCGCAGCGGACGCTGCCGGGGGTTATCGGGTGAGCGTTCAGCCTCTGGACCAAGGGCTGCCCGAAGAGCGCCGTTATCGGGCCGTCCTGGTCTGCAACGGGCACCACTGGGACTGCAAGCTTCCCGACTTTCCAGGGCATTTCGAAGGTCAGACGCTGCACTCGCGCGTCTACCGCAACCCCCACGGCCTGGAGGGCCAAAACGTCCTGGTGGTGGGAATCGGAAATTCTGCGGTGGACATCGCCTGCGACGTGTCCCGAGTGACGCGCCGGACGTTTCTCTCTTCGCGCCGGAGCGCCCACATCATCCCCCGTTTCATCTGGGGCAGGCCCACCGACCAGTGGGTTTCTCCCCTGACCTCCCGTTTGCCCCTGGGGATACAGCGCCTCTTTTTCCGGACCTTGCTGAAACTCAGCCTGGGGGACCAGCGGCGCTACGGCGTCCCGGAGCCCGACTTCAAGCTCCTGCAGAGCCACCCCACACTCTCGTCGGAACTGCCGCTGCGCGTCGCCTTGGGCGAGGTCATCGTCAAGCCGGACGTGGCCGAACTGGCGGGTCGGCAGGTTCGCTTTGAGGACGGCACCCAGGAACCGGTGGACGTGATCATCTACGCCACCGGTTACCGTGTTTCCTTTCCCTTCTTCGAGCAGGGCTTCTTGTGCGTCCGGGACAACCGGCTCGACCTCTATGGCCGCGTGGTCGATCCCCGGCACCCGGGGCTCTACTTCATTGGGCTGATCCAGCCGCTGGGCGCCATCATGCCGCTGGCCGAACTCCAGGCGGTCTGGGTAGCCGGCCTCCTGAGGGGGGAAATGGCGCTTCCCTCCATCACGGAGATGGAGCGGTGGATCGAAAAGGACCGGCGCGCGCTGCAGAAGCGCTACGTCCCCTCCACGCGCCACACCCTGCAGGTCGACTTCTTCCCTTATCGGCGCTTCTTGCTGGCTGAGATGCGGAAGGCACGCAGGCGAACAGGCTGATCGGTTCGGATTCAGTCCTGAATGTAACCCAGGCTCTCCAGACGCCTGCGCTGCTCGGGCGAGAGCTTGAAATCGCTGAAGTCCGCGCTTTCGTGGCGCTCGTACCATTCTCCGATCTCGCTCAGCCAGTCCAGATGGCTCTGGTCGGCCGTGGTGCCCAGGAGGTTTCGCGTTTCCTCGGGATCCCGGCGAATTTCGAAGAGTGTGTTCTTCGTCGCGTCGTCAAACTCGATGAACTTCCAGTCGCCGAACACCATGGCTCTGCGGATTGGACTCCTTGTGAACAGCTTGACCGCCACGGAGTAGAGCTTGCGGGGGTCCGCCGGAGGGAGCGCAAAAAGATTCTTGCCTTGGAACGAATTGGGGAGAAACGGAATCTCCAGCAAAGCCAGCACGGTCGGCATCACGTCGATCGACATGGCAGGCGTGGGCAGCCGGGCGCCCCCATGCAGTTCGCCCGGCCAGCGAAGAATCAGGGGGACCCGGATGATGTTCTGGTAGACGTCCTGGCGATGGCCGCGGTACCCGTGCTCTCCCAGGCTCTCGCCATGATCGGCGGTGAACACGGTGAGAGTGTTGCGGGTCAAACCCTGCTGGTCGAGGTAGTCCAGGACCTTTCCCATCCAGTGGTCGGCGAATTCGATCTCGTTGATGTAATTGGCTTCCTTGTAGCCGTACTGGTTCTCCTCTCCCTGATCGGTGATCAGGGCGGGGTTTTCGAAGTCGGGATGGAATTCATACGGGTGGTGCGGGTCGAAATAATGAATCCACAAGAAGAAAGGCTTCTTTCTGGAAGCATTGCGCTGCAACCACTGCAGCGCCAATTCCGTGACCCGATCGGCCGAACGGGAAGTCGGGAGGTTCCATTTGTTGGCCGAGAAGAACCGCAGGAACGATTTGAACCCGGACAAAAGGGCCGCTTCTTGAAAATCGTCGTTGTAATGCCGGAAACCCTGATGCAGATTGTACTCCTTCATCAGAGGCGCTGCCGCTACGATCGCAGCGGTGCGATATCCGTTGCTGTGAAGGATTTCGGCCAGGGTCACAGCTTTGCTGCTCAGGCGCTGCCCGTTGGTGAGAACGTTGTGCGTGATGGTGTACAGACCCGTGAAGAGAGAGGTGTGGTTGGGCATGGTCTGCGGCGCCTGGGCGTAGACTTGTTCGAAGAGCGTGCCCTCCGTAGCGAGCCGGTCGATGTTGGGCGTCTTGGCCCCCTCAAACCCATAAGCCGGCAAGCGATCGACCCGTGTCGTGTCGAACGTGATGAACAGGACATTGGGCAGATCGCGGCGGGACGGCTCCGGCTCGGGCAAGGGCCCCCGGCTTCCCAGCGCCACCACTGGTAGGGCGGCCGAAACCAGGAGCCAGCCCGCCCGCTTCTTAATGTTCTGGAACACTCTTCAGATCACCTCCACGCACCTTACCATGATGCCATTGCCAGGGCGTTCTTCTCAAGTCGGAGGGGCGGGGCGTCGACCGCCAGGCTTCGGGCCCGGGAGGTTGTCAGGCGGGCCTTGCCGTGATGGGTTCACTGCCCGGCACCCCCAAACCAGCCGGAGAATCATGAGCCGCGAGCAAACGGGCCACATCAGCCGGCCTGAGGATCAGAGGCGTCCTACGAAGCTGGAGACGCGACTCTCAAACTCGAAGACGTGGCTGTACCCCGGAAAATCGACTGTTCGGCGGTAGCGGATATCGATCTTGATCTCGGGCACCGGCTCGAAGCGCAGCGGCCGCTGCACGGTCACGTCCTCGCGGGTCGTCTCGAAGTCTTTCGTGCGCGCCAGGCCGATTGCCCGTACTCGAACCGTTTCGGCGTCCCAGTTCTCGACGCCCGCCTTGGCAGCCAAACGAGCCAGCCCGTCTTCGAAGTCCACCTTGTCCAGGTAGACAGGAAAAATCTTCATCCCCAGGAAGGCGAAAACCGCAATGAGCAGGATGCTGACGAAGCAACCGAACCGCCCGCTCCCGCGTTTCAATCCAAATACCATCTGGACTCTAGTGCTCCCGTCGTTGTGGAAGAGCCGCGCAACTCTCCGAGATCAGTCTTCCTCGGACCGATCCCTCTCGAAGAGGTACGCCGACTCGTAGAGCCGCGCGTCGCTGCCGTCGTGCGCAGCGAATTTCCCGCCGCTCCAAATCGCCGTCCCGGCGAATTCACCCTTCTTGTTGACGGCGTAAAAATTGACATTGAAGCGGGGGCGCCGCTTTTCGTCCAACAAATACGGCTCTACCGTGTTGTCGACGATCCGCCGGAGAGCCTTCAGGCCCGCTTCCTCGGGTGAATCTCCTTGTCGCATGAATTCGACCACCATGAAACTGGCACAAGTCTTGAGGTTGGCCTCGCCGCGACCCGTACTGCCGCAGGCCCCCACGTCGTTGTCGACGTAGAGTCCGGCTCCGATGATGGGCGAATCCCCCACCCGGCCGGGAATCTTGTAGGCCAGGCCGCTGGTGGTGGTCACGCCCGAGATCTCTCCCTTCTCATTGACCGCGTTGCAGTTGATCGTGCCGTGATGGCGCAACATACGGGCCGTCTGTTTGCGCTCGCCGTCGGGCATGCCGGCAGGCAGCCGCTCCTCGGGAAAAATCCAGTCGTCGCGGTCACTGAGGTCGCTCTTCCATTTGAGCCAGAGTTCCCGAGCCCGAGGGGTCAACAAGTCTTGCTTTTCCAACCCCATGGCCAGAGCGAAACGAAGCGCTCCCTGGCCCACCAACAGCACGTGATCCGTGCGTTCCATGACGAGCTTGGCGACCTTGGAAGGATAGACGATGTTCTCGAGCGCGGCCACGGCTCCGGCACCCCGCGTGGGCCCGTGCATGACCGAAGAATCGAGTTGAACGACCCCCTGTTCGTTGGGGAGGCCTCCATACCCAACCGAAGTGTCTTCGGGATCGGCCTCTACGATATTGACACCCGAGACGACGGCGTCCAGGGTATCCGCATTCTCCCGGATCAACTGCATGGCGCGCTCGACCGCCTTCAGGCCGTTGGCGCTCGAGATCACTGCCGGCCGGCTCCCTCCGTGGACTTCCGCCGTCGACCCCACGGTCCCCGCGGCAAGCGCAGCCGCCGAACCTTCGAGGAATTCCCGTCGATTCACGATTTCACCCCAAGACTTCTCGACACGTCTCTAAATAACCTTTCTTTGTAGCACCTCATGGGGCCGAAGAAAAGGTCGCCGATCACCAAACCTCGCTGCACATCCGACACCGCGCCGAGAATCGCCGCGTCGTGACGGCGATGCCCTGCAACCCGACCGCGCCCTCCAGCCGCTGCTTCAGCGGGGCTGCCCGGGAGCATCCGATGGAGAAGCCACTGCCTGGCGTGGCTCCGCTTCCTGCGCCTCTCCCGCCGACGGCAGGATCAGGTCGCTTCAGGTCTCCTGGTAGCGGCAGCCCGGACAGATCAGCTTGCAGCGGCGCTCGATCATGGGGCGTCCACAGACCGGGCAGAGCCAAGCGTGCATGAGCCAAGCATACCCTTTTCGTGTGACGTCCGGTGAGGCCGGATTCCCCGGTCCCGGGGCGGGATGCTCTCGGACCAGGGGTTTCGGGCAGGATTGGAGCATGGCTCGCCGCGGACGCACGCCAAGCGCTCTTCTGGCGGTTCGTCCCGGCTTCACAAATACCGAAACTGCTCTCCCATGGGAACGTGGCGGACCGGGACGCCCGGCAGTCGAATGCGGAGCCAGTCGGCCAGGGCGCGCATGCCCGGCTCCTCGGTGTTGACGTGACCGAGGATGATCAGGGCAGTCGTCTGCCCCGCCCATATGGCGTCCTGGACGTAGATGCTGGTCTCCCATTCGTTGATCTCACCGCACACCAGGAGATCCGGCCGCTCCCTGGCCAGCACCCCGATCTGCATGCGCCCACCCCAAGCACCGGGAAGGACCCCGATCCGCCGGCAGGGCCTTTCCAGGTCTCCAATGACGCGGACCATGGGAAGCCCCAGTCGCTCTTTGAACGACTTGGCCAGCCTCGCCAGCGGCGTGGGAGCGATCGTGCACAGGTAATTCTCGTCCCCGGTCTCCGCCTCCCCCAACCCGATGTCCTCGAGCAGAGCCGCTGTGACAGGATCGGGCCTGACCCGATGCCAGTAGTCGTGGAATCTCCAGACCACGATCCGGGCTTCCTCCAGGAGCTTGCGCTTGTAGGTGTAGATCGAATCGTCCGCGAGCCAGTCCACTTCGTCTCGATGGTTGTAGAAAATCGGTTCGTGGGTCACGAGCAGGTTCGCTCCTGCGGCGCGCGTCTTGTCGATCACCTCGCAGGTCGGCAGGAAGGTGGTGGCGATTCCGTTCAGCTTCTGCTGCGGATCTCCAATCTTGACGGTATCCACGGTGTCCGCCACGGCCTGGCCGGGGACTTCCGCCAGAATGGCGTCGATCACGGCTTGGACGGAGGGCTCGGCGCCGACCGGCAAGGGCGCCTGACGCGCAAACACCTCCGACACCTGATGCGCCGCCAGTACGGTGCCGACCGCTCGGAGAAAGTCACGTCTGCTGGTCTGCATGACTCGAGAATATCACCATGGGGTAGCGGAGAAAACAGTCTCGACCGGGTCCTCCCGGCTATTCGCCGGCCGGAGCCGTTGTGTCGTAGCTGACGCAGTCCACTGCCACCTTCCAGGAGCCGTCCTGCTGTTTCCGCCAGACGGTCGTGTAATCGCCCGTTCGCTTCACGGCGCCGCTATCCGGGCCAGCAGGCACCTCGATCTGAAAGCTCCCCGTCGTGTAGCCCAGGCTCGCGTCAGCCGAGACCTCGGCGGAGTCAGCCTGCCAGGTGAGCGAAAACCCTTCCACCGCGAACATCTGGGTGGCCATGTTCCGAATGGCCTCCGGTCCGATGAGAAGGGGGTCTTCGGGCGGCATCAGCTTACCCTGCGGTTCGAACACTGCTGCGAAAGCCTGTGCGTCCCCGACCGTCTCGGACCAGGCGCGATCCGCCTCCATCAATGAAGCGCGTTCCGCCTCCAGGTCCACTGTCGGCCCCGGTGCGGCACACGCCAGGATGAGCCCAGTCAGTACCACTGCGATCCCGAATCTCCTCGTCATTGGATTCCTCCTCCTAGAATGGGATTCCCCGTCGGATAGTGACAAGGTTTTACCGCCCTCCGGCGCGCACGTCAAGTCCTTCGAACTCCCCCTCTACCGGCTCGGCCTGCGGGGGCCGAACTCTCAGGAAGCGAGAAGTTCTGAATTGCGGAGAGCCTCGAAATGCCTTCCCGAAACAGCACGTCATTCTGAGGAGTGGGCAGAATCGACCTGGCTCACGGTCCGACTCCGCGCCCTGCCGCTCCGCCTCCGGGCACCAAGCCTCCCAGAGCCCAGCCGAGACTGGCGGCAACCGCCCCGATGACGCAGTTGACGAGAAGGCCGAAGACGCGGGCGAAGGCTGCCTCGCCGAAACCGACGGCGCGATCTACTCCTACGATGGCGACCGGGGAGCTGAAATGAGTGTCCACGCCGAGGATGTACGATCCCAGTGTGCCCACGACGATCAGAATCTGAGCCACCAGTGCGATCAAGACCCCGGTCAGGGCCGCAGAACCGGCTCCGGTCGCTCGAAGGCTCCGCGACAGCGCACCCCAAATCAAGCACAGATGAACGGTCAGCGGGACCATCGCGAACAGCCTGGTGCCGAGCGAATAGTCGCCGCCGGCAGCGCCCACGATCAGCTTGCCCAGGAAAAACAAGACCAGTAGGAGAATCGGTAGTCGAATGAAAGAAATCCGGTCGTTCATTTGCCCTCCTCTAGAGACTTTCGGCTTTCCACACGTATATTTCAGCCACCGGGCACTGTCGAGCCTCGGCGACAGAGTCACCAACGGCCTGGTTGCGTCAGTAGCCGCGGCTGGCGCCACCGCCGCTGGAACTCCCACCTCCGAAGCTGCTGCCGCCCCCGCTGGACGAAGAACTGCTGGAAATTCTTGGAATCGTCCTGATGTACTGCCGGTGGTAGGTGCAGAATTCACAATCCTCGGTGACCCTGGCTCGACCGCTGCTGGTGGTGGTTGCGGCCTCGATCGTCGCCTCCGTCTTCGAACAGGTTCGATGGGAGCACTGGGGACACCTGCCGTAGGAAGTGAACCATCGGGGATAGCGCAAGGTAAACCGGTGCCGGCAGCCGCGGCACTCCCAGACGTCGTAATCGACACTTCCCAGCCTCTCCTCGAGGCGCCCCGCAGCCTCCAGATGAGCATCATCGGCGTCCTCCGCCAGCCGGACCATCTCGGTCTGGCAGGATGGGCAGAAACGGCGCCGGTAGCGGCGCCATCTCTTCAAGCCCAGAGTTCCCCCGATGACGCTCGCCAAAAGGCCGGCCAGGCCCACCAGCCAGACCCAGAGCTTCGGGCTGCCGCTGGACGAGCGAGGAGCATCTTCCACGGGGGAGTAGACGCGAGCAGCTTCGGCCGGCAACTCGCGGGTGCCGCCGCGCACCAGAGCCGCCAGTTCCCCGAAGCCGTCCAGGACACCGTCGTCGAACCTCTTCTCCTTGAAACGAGGAATCACCAATCGGTCCAGCACGGATCCTGCGCGGCTGTCGGAAATGACTCCTTCCAGCCCGGTTCCCACTTCGATTCTCACGCGCCGGTCGCCCACCGCCCAAAGAAACAGCACTCCGTTGTTGGCTCCCCTCTTTCCGATTCCCCAGCGATTGAACAAATCGTTGGCGAAGTCTTCGATCGAGCGGCCCTCGAGATCATGAATGACAACGACCGCCATCTCCGCGGTAGTCTCCCGCTCCAGTGTCTCGGCGAGAAGGTTGAGGCGCCGGGTGGTGTCGGGGCGGAGGGCAGCGGGAAGGTCCGTGACCCAGGTGCCGTCCAGAACCCTGGGATTGGGGACGTCTTCGGCTCGCTCCGCCAGGGCGGGACCCACAGCCAGGAGCAGGGCAAGCAGCGCCGACAGGGAGCGCTCGGCGCCGAGTCTCGGCCGGGCCCTCTCGGATGGCCGCGGGCGGCGGGCGGCCGGGCTGCAAATCAGGCGTAGATTCCGAAAGAACTTTGGCGAGCC
Organism: Acidobacteriota bacterium; assembly: GCA_041630155.1. Classification (GTDB taxonomy): domain Bacteria; phylum Acidobacteriota; class UBA6911; order RPQK01; family JANQFM01; genus JBFGHG01. Next base: position 1,092 of record JBFKLX010000115.1, on the reverse strand, counting down.
GGAAGGCGCCCCTGAGAGCCCTGTCTGCATGCTGGGGAGCATATACCTCAGCCGGTCTGGACGCCAGGCCCGGCCTGGCGAAGAAGGCCTTCCCGGTCAGGGTGGGTTGGCCCGTGGCAGGAAACTGTGAGATCAGCGATAAACGCGCACGTAGTCGACATAGAGCCGCTGGGGCGGTAGGTCTTTGGGCGGCAGGTACGGCTCGTCGAACCATCCGCCCACGGCCAGATTGAAGAGAATGAAAAAGGGATGCCCTTCGTCGAAGGGCCAGTACGCCGGCTGCGCGTTATCCGGCTTGTCGACCGTCTGGAAGAGGACCTCGTCCACGTACCAGCGAATCTGCTCAGGCTCCCATTCCACGGCGAAGACGTGCCACTGCTCATGAAAGTTGCCGCTGGTCACATACTCGGCGGCTGTGAACCGGTTGCTGGAGGGCCCGGGCCCGCGATGGAGCGCGCCGGAGGTCCAGCTGGGCAGGCGGCCCTTCCCTTCCATGATGTCGATCTCGCCGCAGCGGGGCCATCCGACCGTGTCAATCGTGCTCCCCAACAACCAGAAGGCAGGCCACATCCCGACCTCGGCCGGCAGCTTCATCCTGGCTTCGAAACGCCCATACAGGAATTCTCGCTTGTGCTGGCTGATGAGGCGCCCGGAAGTGTAGTGGCGGTGCCCGTATTCTTCGGCCCGGGCTTCGATCACCAACACACCGTTCTCGATTCTGATGTTGGCGCCCGGGGCATCGTCGATGCGGTCAGTGTAGTACTGCAGTTCCTGGTTGAAGGGATCGGGCATGACCTCAGGTGTCCAGCTCCCGAGGTCGAGGCGCTCTGCGTCGAACTCGTCGGCCCAGAGCAGCTCCCGGTCACCCGACTGGACTCCGGCGCAGGCCGCGAGCAACAGCAGGGAGAGTAGGGCCGGGGCCGCTGAACCGAAGCTCCGGATTCGCCACGGCCCAGCGGTCAAGCCCTCGCCTGAGTGCGTGAGAGAGGACCCAAGCTTACACTCGCAAATCGGTCGAGCCATGAGGATGTTCTCCCCTGAGTTCGGGAAAAAGCCGAACCCTCAGGATAGTAACCCAAGTCGCACCCCCAT
>JBFKLX010000114.1:0-17979 GCA_041630155.1 Acidobacteriota bacterium | reverse complement strand
TTCACCAGCTTTCTGCTGCGGCGACGAAACCTGGTGCACAATCCGGGTTGGGGTGCAGGGGGTGGGGGTCCGGAAACCGATCGGGCCTCACGCCGCAAACGTCTCGAGTTCTTCCCGGTATCGTCTATACTCAACCGGAGGAGATGAACTGGCTCTGAAACGAGGCGGATTTTCTGAATCGGTGGCAGGGATGAGATTGGGCTGGTTTTGCGGCTTGCTGGTGCTCCTTTTTTCCGGATCGGCCCGTGCGCAGGGCGATCGGCCCGCCGCCATTCGCTATTCCGAGGTCCGAACTCGTGTCGTCAATCGACACGTGGACCTGACGGGAACCGTGGTCTCCCGGCGCACGAGCACAGTGGCCGGTGAAATCGCGGGCCTGGTGATCGATTATCCCGTTCGAGCAGGAGACAGGGTCGAGGAAGGCCAGATCGTGGCCCGTCTGCGGGACTCCCGATTGAGACTGGACCTGCGGGCCGCCCGCGCCCAGTTGGCCGAAGACCAGATCCGCCTGGCCCAGGCCGAGCGGAATCTCCAGCGGGCCCGGGAACTCTTCCAGCGCAACGTGTTCAGCCGCCAACAATTGGATGACGCCAACTTCGAGTTCGAGGCCCTGGGCAAGCGCCTGGACCGGCTGGAAGCGGTGATTGCGCGCCTCCAAGACGACATCGACCGCTCCGTGATTCGGGCACCCTTCGACGGCGCCATCATCCGCGAACTCACCCAGGTGGGTGAATGGCTGGCCGAAGGCGGCGGCGTCATCGAACTGCTCGCCTCCGGCGAACTGGAAATCGAGGTTCCGGTCCCCGAAAGCTATTTCACCCAACTGGACCGCAGCCGTCCCGCTCAGATCCGATTCGAAGCCATACCGGGACTGAACTTCGAAGCGCGCATCAGGTCGGTCATCCCCCGAGCCGACACGATGGCACGGACATTCCCCGTCCGCTTCCCGGTTTCCCGGCCCGATCGCCGCCTCGGCGCGGGCATGGTGGCTCAGGTGAGCCTGTCCCTGGGAGGCACACACACAGCCGTTCTGGTTCCCAAAGACGCCATCGTGCGGCAAGGCCGCGAAGAGTTCGTCTTTCTGCTCGACCCCGACCACACGGTTCGCCGGGTCGCGATCGAAAGCGGCGTGGGCTTGGGCGCCTGGGTGGAAGTTCGTGGAGAAGTGTCCGACCAGGATCTGGTGGTGACACGCGGCAACGAACGGCTGCGGCCCGGTCAGAACGTCGTCCCCGAACGCCTGGACTACGTATACCCATGAAGTTGATCGAGTCGTCCATCCGCTTGCCCGTCAGCACGGCTGTCGGAGTGATTCTCCTGGTTCTGTTCGGTGCGCTCGCCCTCACGCGCATCCCCGTCCAACTCACTCCCAACGTCGAAGAGCCGGTGGTCACCGTGAGCACCTTCTGGCCCGGCGCCAGCCCGCAGGAGATCGAGCGGGAAATCGTGGACGAGCAGGAGGAACAGCTGAAGTCCCTGGAGGGCATGCTCAAGCTGGAGAGCTCCAGCGCCGACAGCGTCGGCATCATTTCCATCACCTTCCCTCCGGGAACCGACCTGGACAACGCCGTACTGCGGGTGTCCAACCGCCTCGAACAAGTGCCCAGTTATCCGGACGACGCCGACAAGCCGATCATCTCCAGCGTGGACGTCAACGAGAATGCCATTGCCTGGTTCATCCTCAGCAGGGCCGAAGGAGGCGATTTCCAGGGGGAGATTTCGACCCTCTACGACTTCGTCGACGATTTCATCAAACCCGAGCTGGAGCGGGTGGAAGGCGTGGCCGGTTCGAACATCTTTGGTGGCCGCGAGCGGGAAATGCAGGCGATCATCGACCCCGTGAAACTGGCGACCCGGGAAATCCCCATCAGTCAGCTCGCCGCAGCCCTCGACCGGGAAAACCGCAACTACAGCGGGGGCGACTTCGACGAGGGGAAGCGCCGCTACGTCGTCCGCACAGTGGGCGAATACGAAACCCCCCAGGACATTGAAAATATCGTCATCACGGTGAGCAACGGGATCCCCGTCTACCTGCGCGACGTGGGCCGGGCGGAGCTGGGCTTCAAGAAACCCGTGGCCAAGGTCTATGGATTCGGCGAGGAAATCATCGCCATCAACGCGATTCGCCGCACCGGCGCCAACGTCCTGGACGTCATGGAGGGGGTGCAGGCGGCGGCCGCTAACATCAACCGCGACCTTCTCGAGCCTCGCGGCCTGGTTTTGAAACAGGTCTACGATGAAACCGAGTACATCAGCAGCGCCATCTCGCTGGTGCAGCAAAGCCTGGCCGTGGGCGGAACCCTGGCCATCATGATCCTGCTGATCTATCTGCGCAGCCTCACCAGTACGCTGGTGGTCGCCGTGGCCATCCCCATCAGCATCGTCGGAACCTTCCTGATGATGCTCAGTTTCGGCCGCACCCTGAACGTGGTCAGCCTGGCCGGGATGGCCTTTGCAGTCGGCATGGTGGTCGACAACTCGATCGTGGTGCTGGAGAACATCTATCGCCACCGCCAGATGGGAAAGCAGCGCTTCCAGGCCGCTTTCGACGGGGCCCGCCAGGTCTGGGGCGCGGTGCTGGCCAGCACCCTCACCACCGTGGCGGTCTTCTTGCCGGTCCCCTTCATCGAGGCGGAAGTGGGGCAGTTGTTCGGAGACATCGCCATCGCCATCAGCTGCGCGGTGGGCCTGAGCCTGCTCGTTTCCATCACGGTCATCCCCAGCCTGTCCGCCAAGATCCTGGGGGGAGCCGGAGAAAGGCGAAGCCGGGGGATCAGCCGGCTGGGTGAAGCCTTTCGAGACGGAATCACCGCGCTGGTCCGCCGGATCAACCGCTCGATCGTTCTCCGGCTGGCCGTCATCCTGCTGCTGACTTCACTGGCGCTGGGCCTGAGTTATTGGCTGCTGCCCGACACCGAGTACCTGCCGGTGGGCAATCAGAACTTCATCATTGGCCTGGTGCAGCCACCCCCCGGCTACAGCGTGGACGAGGTCGCCCAGATGCGGCATCTCTTCGATCAGGCCATGCGGCCACTCTGGAGCAGTCGCCCCGGCTCGCCCGAGGCGCTGGCCCAGCCAGGCGGCGGTCTGGAAAACTTCTTTTACGTGGCCCTGGCCAATCAGGCCTTCATGGGCTTCCGCTCACGGGACCCGCAGCGGGTGCGCGAACTGATTCCGGTCCTGGAGGGCCTCTCCGACCAGGTACCCGGGACCATCATCATCATCAGCCAGTCCAGCATCTTCCAGCGGGGTATCGACGAAGGGCGCAACATCGACATCGACCTGACCGGCCCCGACCTGAATCAGTTGCTGGCCCTGGGAAACGACGTCTTCTTTCGGATTCGGCAAGAATTTCCCGACGGCCAGGCCAGGCCTATTCCCAGTCTGGATCTCGGCAATCCGGAGATTCGGGTCGTCACGCACCGCAAGCGGGCGGCTGAAGTGGGCTTGTCCAACCGCGATCTGGGGTTTGCCGTCAGCGCCCTGATCGACGGCGCCAAGGCCAGCGACTACCAATTCGAAGGCAAGGAGATCGACCTGACGGTGATGGCGGACCGGAGCGCCGATCGCCGGACCCACGTGCTGGATCAGCTCCCGATCGCCACGCCCACCGGACAGCTCGTCACGCTCGGCTCCGTGGCAACCATCAGCCAAACCAGCGGCCCCACGCAGGTCAACCACCGGGAGCGCCAGCGCGTAATCACGATTCGTTTCACGCCCGCCGAGACCACGCCGCTGGAAACCGCCATGAACACCATCCGGCAGGAGATCCTGGGGCCGCTGGAGCGGGAAGGGCGGCTGGGCGGGCTCTACCAGCCCTGGCTCAGCGGCAGCGCCGACAAGCTGACGGCGACGGCCCGGGAGATCCAGTGGAACCTGCTGCTGGCGCTGGTGATCACCTACCTGCTGATGGCGGCTCTGTTCGAGAGTTTCCTCTACCCGTTCGTGATCATGTTCAGCGTCCCGCTGGCGGCGCTGGGAGGTATTCTCGGGCTCACCGTGCTCAATCAGTTCTCCTATCAGCCGCTGGACGTGCTCACCATGCTGGGATTCATCATCCTGGTGGGGACGGTGGTCAACAACGCCATCCTCATCGTGCACCAGTCGCTGAATCACATTCGTGACGAGAACATGGAGGTGCAGGAAGCGATCGTCAAGTCGGTGTCCAACCGAATTCGCCCCATTTTCATGAGCGTCTCCACCAGCGTCTTCGGGATGATGCCACTGGTGCTCTTTCCGGGAGCCGGCTCGGAGTTGTATCGCGGGCTGGGGAGCGTCGTGGTGGGTGGTCTGGTGCTCTCGACCGTATTCACTCTGGTACTGGTCCCCGCGCTGCTGAGCCTCACCTTGCAGATGCGCCTCGCAACTGCGGGAATGCTGTCGCGCTGGGGCCTGGCCGGTGCCAAAGAGGTCTGAACCAAACCTCACACCCGGTAAAGCGCCGCGCCCCAGGTCAGACCGCTGCCCAAGGCCACGAAGCAGACCAGGGAGCCCGGTCCGATCCGGCCGGCCTGAAGCGCCTCGTGATACACGAGAGGAAGCGTGGCGGCGGTCGTGTTTCCGTAGCGTTCGATATTGTTGAACACCTGGGAGTCGGGCAGGCCCAGCCGCGCCTGCACCGCCTCGTTGATCCTCAGGTTGGCCTGGTGCATGACCAGCAATCCGATGTCCTCGAGCCCGTAGCCGCTTCGTGCCAGAATCTCTTCGACCGCCTGGGGCATCAGTGTCACCGCCGTCTTGAACACTTCCCGTCCTTCCACGATGGGGACCGAGTCGCCCGCCCGGCACATCGCTTCGTCGAAGTACGGCCGGTAGGCGCTGCCGCCCCCCTTCACCCACATCTTGTCGGCCAGGCTCCCGTCGCTGTGCACCATGACGCTTTCCAGCCCGCGCTCGCCGTCCTTGCCGGGCGAGATCACGAAGGCGCCTGCGGCATCACCGAACAGTACAGTCCGGTCGCGAAAGCGTGTATTCCATTCATACTCTTCCCGGTCCACGTCGCGCTGCGACTCCCCGAGCGCGACGTCCCAGGATTTCCACGGCATGAAACACCCGTGCACCTCCGCTCCCACCAGCAGCACCCGGCGATACTGCCCGGAACGCACCAGGGCGTCTGCGACCTGAATCCCGTACAGGAACCCCGAGCATTGCTGGCGGATGTCCAGGCAGGGGACGGGCGGCAGACCCAACTTGTGCTGGAAGATCGGTCCGGAACCGGGAAAGTAATGGTCGGGGGTCATGGTTGCGAAGATCACGTACTCGACCTGGCACGGCTCCAGGCCGGCCGACTTCAAAGCCTCCCGCGCCGCTTCCACCGCCAGGTCGCTGGTGGCCTGCCCCCGGCCGGCATAGTGCCGCCGGATGATCCCCGTCCGCTTGCGGATCCACTCGTCACTGGTGTCCATCAACCGGGCCAGGGTGTGATTGTCGACCACGGTCGGCGGCACGTAGATTCCCGTGCCTTCGAAAACTGAGCGCATCCCAGGTCACCTCCCCGAAGCCGTGATTCTGGGCCACCACTCGCCGGCCTGTCAAACTCGAAGGAGGCCCAGAGGCGTGAAGGCACATGAGGTTCCGGCTGTTTCGATCCACCGGGTTCACACCAGTGTCGAGCGCGGCTCGAGCCTCAGGCCTTCCCCGTCGAGAACCACCGGCTGGAAGCCGCCGCCACTCGTCACTCGATCAGAGTGGGGGGGACTGCTGAGAGCAGACTCAGGCGGAAGGTCCCGAACAGCTGCTGGGCAACCAGGGGCTGATCCGATTCGATGACGATGTAGCCTCCCTGCTGCCCGGCGCTGGCCGGCACCAGCTCGGTCAAGAGTTGAGAGGTGCGTTCCCCCGGTTGCAGAGCCAGCTGGGCCTCTCCCGCCAGCTGCCCCATTCCGTCGAACACCTGGATGCTCACATTGGCCGCCGCCTCTCCCAGACTGAACAGAGCCAGCCCCGTGAAGAAGACGGGCGTGTTGGCCACCTGGCTGAAGACAGCCCTCCGAATCGGGCGATCCTGCAGTGCCAGAGCGGCCGCGTACTGCAAGCTGCCATCATCGCCAAAAATCACGTCGCCAATCACCCCGTCGCCGTCGGCGCGGATCGCGATGGAGCCCTCCACGACGCCGGCGCCGGCAGGCGCTCCCGCGGAACCGGTGAACTCGAAGACCTGAGCTGCGTCGCTCTGGAACACCGCCCCTGGGCCCAACTGAAGTTCGACGTCGGCCGCCAAAGGCGAGCCATTGTCTCCCACGGCTCGCAATGTGACCTGGCGCGGCAGCAACGACGTGTTCAGCAGATTGAGACTGGTGAAGATGCCGGGACCAGAGGCGAGTTGAGCGGAGAACGACTCCCTTCGCCCGGTTCCCGCCGAGGCGTTCAGGCCGAGCAGCGTCGGCACTTCAGCAAGCTGGATCGACTCGAACCCGACGATTCCCCCCCCCTCGGTCACCCGCGCCTGGACGAATCCCCTCGAGACCTCTACCGACTGTTCGAAGATCTGCGACAGAGTGCCCCGCAACAGCCCCTTGGCCGGTACCCGCAGGGTCCGCTCCAGGAGCACGGCCGGCGGGCCGGGCGTCCGGCCGCCGGGGGCAGGCGGCAGGGGACTGTCCCCCGCCAGCGTCAAGGCCACCTCGACCTCCCCGGAGGTGGGGTTGGCCAAACTGAGTACCGTAGAAGCCGGACGCCCCCGGAGTCCCCGCGGTCCCTCAGCCACACGGGTGAAATAGAGTTGGCGAGAGGGCTCCGTCAGCGCCACGCCACCGTCCAGCCGATCCAGCTGGAACCCCCCGAATTGGGTGAAACTGGCCACCGCCGGCCCCAGCAGCTGATCCGCCGTGGGGGTGACGGCCAGCCCCGCCCAGCCCGACTGGGGAGTGTCCGTCGGCACGCCTGCCAGATCGCTGCCCAGCTGCGCCAGCTGCTCGGCCGCGCCCAGCTCGAGTCCGGCGGGGTTGTTCGGGAACCCCAGCAGCTGCCCCTGGCTGTCCCAAAACGAGAATTCCAGCTGCAGGGTGGAATTCAACAGGCTGGACACGGCGAAGCCGGTGAAGCTCCCCGGCCCTCCCTCGAAGAAGGGGAAATACAGCAGGTACTGCTGGGGTGCGAACTGCAGTGTCGAGGCGGCATCGGCCATCACGTCTGCGGCGCTCAGGCGCAGGGGATGGTAGCGATTGGTCAGCCAGCGTCCCAATTGATCGTCCCGCCGGGGACTGCCGAGGACCCCACTCTGACCCCCCGGCAAGATTTGATAGGCCCGAATGCCGTCAGGGCGCAACTCTCCCACGAACCGCCGCGACGGCCCGCCGCCGAACATGAACGAATTCAGATTCTGGGAACGGGCGCTGTGAGACGAGGCGTCCACGGCTCCCAGGCCGCCGGCCCGCGCCAGGCCCGGCAACTCGGGCGCCAGGTCCCCGAAGTTCACACCGTCGGGCAGATTGAACGGTCCCTGCAAGGGATGATCCAGGACGATGCGGTGCAGATACCCCCAGCGAAAGTCCGATTGATCAGTGGAATTGCCGAACGCAGGTGCCAAGTCGTCGGAAGCCAGCCGATCCAACGCCTCCCGGATACTCCTCAAGATCAGAGTGTCCCTCGCATCAGCGGGTCCCACTGTGTCGTCCACCTGGAAGAAGTCGACGCCCGAAGACCCCACGCCCTGGTTGGCCTCGAATCCATCCAGCAGGTTCCGCAGCGCCGTTAGCGCCAACTCCGTGGGCGGGGCGAATGCGTCCAGCCCCAGCCGCTCCAGGGTGGCGTCGATCACGTTGACCGTGAAGCGAGCGCGCCAGAGAGCATAGATGGTCGCCGCCACGCTGTTGGAGATCTCCTCCTGTGAAGGCTGTGGAAGGTCGCTGGGATCGTCGCCCGGGTCGTAGCCCTGAGGGATTCCCGTGGGGGTGCTGAAATCCCATTCCTCCAAACGGCCCACCGCCTCGGCAACGGCGGCGTCTGCGGCCAGAGTCATCAGGTTCTCCGAGGCACCCGGCAGGCTCGCGTTCTCGAAAGCCTGCAGGATGAAAGGTGTGAAGATCTCTGCATCCAGCAGCTGGTTGTTGGCCTGGATGTCCATCAGATCCTGGGGCGAAAGCGGCTGGCCCTGGTCGATCAAGCCCTCGATCAGCCGGCCGATCCGTCCACTGCGCAGGCTGGTGTACCCCGGACTCAAATAGAATACGCCGCCGCCCGGGCGGACCTGGTTCAAGGCGTCGTTGTCCAGGGTCGTACCCACCGGGTCGTTGTTCGCATTCAGGATGTAACCGGAGTCGGGGTTGATGATCTGGGGCATTTCCCCAAAGGGCAGGATCTCACTGCCCAGCGCCTGGCCGAACTGGGGATTCTGCACCGGCAACCACTCGTTTTGAAAGAAGTGGGTGCCGTCCCTCACCAGGAATGGTGGGCGCCCGTCCACCCGGCCGAGCGTCTGGAGGTCTTCGCGCAAGGGCAGTTCCGCACTCGTGAAGTAGGCGATGTTTCCATCCACGTCGGCGTAGGCCCAGTTCTGCGATCCGATGTCGAAGAATTGCAGGCCCTCCTGAAAGTCTTCCAGCGAGCCGGCCCGCGCCCAGCGCCAGAAGGCCTCCCCCTCACGGGTGATTCCGAAGCCCGTGTACTGGACGCTGATCCCTGTCACATTGGGAAAAGTGCTGATGTCCACCGAGACGATCGGGCCGTTGTTGCGCCGGGGCACCAGGTAGGTGATGCCCCCCTCCAGAGCGCCCACCTGCCCGTCCACCAGGTCATCCATTTGCGCGTTCCCCGGCTGGTTGACCAGAAAAGTCTGGGGAATCGCCACCAGAGGCTCCCGCTGCCCGTCGAAGATCGTGTGAGTGGGCTGCAGGGCGACAAAGTCGACCGCCAGGAACTCTTCGAAGTAGTCGGTCACGTCCATGTAGTTGACCGTCGACCCCCAGCAGATCCGGTCGTTACAGCCCTGGGCGATCAGAGGCGTTCCGGCGAAGGAGACACCGGAAACATTCATGGGCCCATTGCGTGGGTCGTCCCGCACCATCAGATGGGCTTCGTAGAAGATGGGAGGTGTGTCCAGCGTGAGGTGAGGGTCGTTGGCCAGCATCGGGAAACCGCTTTCACTGTGCTGTCCGCCGATCACCCACCAGTTGCTCCCCCGGCTTTCACGGGTTCCCAGAAGACGGCGCAGGTAGGGGTCCTCACGGAACTTCCGGAGCAGGCGGCGAGCCTGGCGAAGCGTCTCCGGCTGTAAACCACGGGTGGACGGCCGGCGCCGGCTGGAAGGCGCCACCTCAGAGGCCGTCAGATTGAAGTTGGGGATCGAAACCGTAGAGTCGAAGGGCTGGCTGCGAAAGAGATCCTCCGAAAACAAGGCGGAGCCATCGAAGCCCTGGTCGCTGCCGGCGCTCTCATAAGCGTCCAGCACCGTCGTCAACTCCAGATCTACTTGATCGAACGAAAGAGCGAAGGCCTGCCCCTTGGCGATGGTCACCGAGTCCAGAGGCGTCCAGGGCTCGACCGAGGACAGCTCCAAAGCGGCATACTCGGCCGGTAAGGAATTGTCCTGGAGGTATGCGTTGACGCCGTCCGCGTAGGCTTGAAAAAGGGCCTGTACAGAAGCGGAATGGGCGGGATAAGAGACCTCGGCCGCCCGCCGCAGCCCCGCCGCCGTGCGCAGCAACACGTCGCTGGACAGAGCCGAAGAACCCACCAGCTCGGCCAGCCGCCCGCTGAACAGGCGCCGCGCCGCGTCCATCTGAAACAGCCGATCGCGAGCATGCAGCCAGCCCAGCAGGAAGACGGCGTCATGGTCGTTCTGGGCCTGAATGTGGGGGACGCCGTCGGAGTCCTCGATCACCTCAGCCGAAGCACGCAGGCCCTCCAGCCGTTCCACCGAAGGAGCACCGGCGTGGCTGGCCATCCGCTCACCCAGCACCACTGTCGCCGCCACCAAAACCGCAGCCAAAACCCAAGTCCGCTTCTTCATCACCCGTCTCCCTGTTTCAAAGGACCGAATCACCAACACCCCATGTTGAACCGAGCCGTCGCAACGATCAAGCAAAAGTAGGCTGCGGGACGGCGACTGGGGATCCGGGAGGCTTCCGGGCGGTGATGAGGAAGACTTCCGGCGGCCGCTGACCGCTTCACAGCCAGGTCTCAAGTTCGCCCTTCGGACTTCGCCATTCGAACTCGCCCTCATCCCCTCTGTCGTCCCCCCACCAGCACCCCGATGGCTCCAATGAAGGGAATCGTGAAGTTGTACCAGGCGGGGGACTTGGCGACGGAGCCCGCCTCGGTGAAGCTCAACTCCGCGACTGTCTTGCCCTCCGGGAGGGGCGTGGGCTCGCCCGACATGGTCTCCGTCATCACCGCCAGAAACAGGCCGAAGACCAGGGCGAATCCAGCCAGGATCTTTACCGGAAGGTTGGTGTCGTGTTTGCCGATCCGAGCGGCGGCGAGCCCGCCCAGCATCGCCCCGATGAAGCCGAACACACAATTGAACAGCGACCAGGTCGTGCTGGCCGTAGTGGTGCCTTCCCGGAACGCACCGGTGGCGCCCAGCAGCACCCAGGCAATACCGATCCCCAACAAGGCGAACACGATCATGACGAGATAACCCACGATCACTGCGAAAATAGTGCGAAGCATTGGTGGACCCTCTTTCCCTTTCGTGGCAAAATCCAACTCCCCCCACCTCACCGCTCGCCAACCGCACCCGGGCGGAGGGGAAGCTCGAACGAAATGTCGAGACCAGGACGCCAAATGAAAACCCAGCCGGCTCGCCCGCCGAAGACAGTGACGTCGCAGCCAGCCAGAGGCGCGCAGCTCCCGCTCCGGCCGCGCACTCCTCCCCACTCTCTTTTCTAGCCTTTGCGCCTTGTTCCCCCCAGCCTACACCGCCGCCCGGCTCTCGGTCACGATCTCCTTCGTGAAAATCTGAGCCGGGGGATCAGGCGGGGGACACGCTGCCGGTAGAGGCGATACCGCTGGCCGAAGCGCGCAACCAGCTCGCGCTCCTCCAGGACCGTGATCAGGTAAATCAGGGGCACCGTCAACAACGCCAACACCAGGATCCCCGTGTAATTCACCACCAACGCGAAGGCCGCTGTGCCGATCAGGACGCTGAGATAACGAGGATGCCTGACCTGGGCATAAATCCCCCTGGTCAGGAGTTTCGCTCCATGCTTGGAAGGCGAGATCTCGGGAAGCCCGATCAGGGTTCCCAGGCTGAGATGACGGCGGCACCGTATCTCGATCCGGAGAGCGACCAGATAGAGGGCCAGCCCCAGGGCGACCGAGATCCAGTTGGCACCCCGATCCCTTCCCATCAATGCAAGCCGGAACTGGTAGAGCAAGAAACCCGAGGAGAGGATGAGAACCAGGATCAGAGAGTAGGACCTGCCGGGGCCCAATCTCCGCCAGAACGCCGCCAAGGGATGGATGATCAGCCAGGCACCCAAGAACGGCGGAAAGGTCACGACCATGATCATCGCCAGATAATAGCGAAGGCTGTCCACTCAGCGCAGTCTACAACGGCACAGATGTTGGGGCCAACCGGGCCTCGGGCCTGGCCCGAGAATCACTGGCTGCGAGCTGCGGTCACTGTGTGCAATCACCGCCGAGATGCCGGTGTCACGGGGGCCGATGCCCCATGCCCATGCCCAAGCCCCTTCCCCCTAATCCGATGCCAGCCGACGATCCAGCGACAAGAGTCCTCCTCCTCGCAGCACCAGCGCCGCGGCGATCCCCAACACCAGCAGGTGGTATTCGAAGCCTTCACCGGCCTGGTTTCCGACCCAGTTCATGAAGAAGCCGTGCTGCCAGTGGGTGGTGGCGATTGCGCCCAGCATGATGGCGCCGATGCCGAGAGCCGCCGGCCGGGTGGCCAATCCCGCCGCCAGAGCCAGAGGGCCGAAGAACTCGATCAAGACCACCAGCAGGGCCACCAGGTAGGGAATGCCCATGGTTTCCGTGAAGAAGTTCATGGTCCCACTGAAGCCGTAGCCTCCGAACCAGCCCAGCAGCTTCTGGGCGCCGTGGGGAAAGATCACGATCGCCAGGATCCAACGCAACACGAGCGAAGCCCGTGAGCCATCGGTGGCCAACACCCGGGCCCAACCGGGCGCCCTCAGAGCCGAGTTGCGAGTCAGTACGTCCGCCATGTTCGTTTCTCCTCCTGTGTCTCAAAAGATAGATGAATTAACAGTTGTCTAATCAACTATTCGACCCGAAAGAAATCGCTTGCTTCAACCGCCCGGCAAGCCCTTCCGCACGGAGGCCAGGAGCTGAATCAGCCGCTCTCTTTGCCCCATCCCGAGGGGCGCGACGCAGCGCTCGTCCAGGGCGGCAACGGGAGCGTCCAGTTGGCGCAGAAGCGCCAGTCCGGCGCTCCGGATGGCGCAGAAGACCTGGCGCCGGTCGTCGGTTCCCCGCACCCGCTCGATCAAACCCTTCTTCTCGAGCCGATCCAGCAGGCGAGTGATGCCCGGCGCCTTCTGAATCATGCGCGCGCCGATCTCCATGGTCGGCAAGGGCTCCCCCGCGCCCCTGAGGATGCGCAGCACGTTGAACTGCTGGAGGGTGATCCCATGCGGCTCGATGACGGCCGCAAACCGCCGGGACAGTTCGTCGGCCGTCTGCAAGATGCCGACTACCGACTGCTGAGCCGTCTTCTCCCGAGCCGTCAGTCGCCGAGAGGACCCCTTCACCGTCTTCATTACGGAATTAAGCTTAATAATTAATATTTGATGTGTCAAGTAAAAAGACCCCCTTCCCTATCTGCGATTTCTCGTCGGGGGCGGTCTCGCGTCCGAGGGATTGTCCGGGGGAACGGGGAAGGGCTTTTCTCAGTGGGGCGGCGCCTCGGGCTGGTTCTCAGCCTGGTCCGGGTGGCGCTTCTTGCGGCGGGAACCGAGCAGCAGGGCGCCGAGGCCCAGGAGGATTTCGTCCACCAGGGGGATCAAGTCGGGAATGGCCAGGTCGACGAGGAACACGAAGAGAGTGAGCGCGAACAGGTAGGGAAACCTCAACGAGGAGGCGTATGCGACCAGCCAGTTCGCCTCCTTCGGCTTTTCCAAGGGCATGGGAGCGATGCTAGCTCGCACGGCGCAGTCGAAGCAACCCACCGTGGCGACGGAAGTTCGAAGTCTGAAGTTCGAAGTTGGAAATTCCCAGTTCCCAGTTCCCAGTTCCCAGTTCGAAAGGAGCCGACCGCCTCAGGACCCTACGCCCTCAGCCCCCTCAGGGCGGGCTGATGACTCCCGCCAGGTCCTTTTCGCGCAGCAGCTGATTGAAGGCGGCCAGGCCGGTTTGCAGCACCCTCGAGAACCCCTCCTGCTGGGCGTTCAACCGGCTCTTCAGGAGGGAGTGCACCTCGCGCTGCTGATCGGTGGGGGGGAAGTCCGCCACGGCCACTCCGTTGGCCAGATAGGCGAGCCGCCCAGCCATCTTCATGGGCCACCGGATCACGTCCTGACCGGTGCCCGTCAAGCGCATCTGGTAGAGGTGTTCTTCGATCTCGACCAGCTCCTTGCCCAGGTTGCGGGCGGTCTCCAGGACTTCCTCGACATTGTCGCGGTCTTTCAGCACGGCCTCCAGGTCCAGGAGCTGCCGGCGCACCCACTCGATGCGATTGATCAGCTCGGCGGTCTGGTTGAGGTCCTGGCGGATTTCGACCAACAGATCCGTCTGGGCCTGGATGTCGGCCAGGCTGCCTTCCGTGTTCGGGTCCTTCCAGACCTGCAGTTGCCGCGTGTACTCCTGGTCGCCGATCTGAAGGGCCACGGTGTAGGTCCCGGGGGGCACCAGCACCGACACCCGTTCGGCCGAAGCTGCACGCGTCCCCTCGTCGCCCAGCTTCACCCAGTCGGCGTACAAGGGTTTGGTTCGAAGTTTGATTTCCGTAGACGGCTCGCCGTGCAGATCCCACCAGACGCGGTTGATCCCAGCTTCCGTCTTTTCTTCGAGGTCCTTCGGCTCAAGCGTGCGAACGGCCTCACCGGAAGCATCGGAGATCCGGATGCGGATTTCACCTTCCGGCTTTGCCCGCAGCCAGTAGTTGAGTACCGCGCCGTAGGGTGGATTGTCCCCCGCCGACGGGTCGTCGAAGGCAGACATGGGCTCGGTGATGGGACGGAAGCGGTAGGCGGGGCGTGGTTCGAACAGGTAGGCGTCCGCGGCGGTGACGTCCTCGCTGAGCTGTTGCAGGGGCGTGAGGTCGTCCAAAATCCAGAACCCGCGGCCGTAGGTTCCCACCACCAGGTCATTGAAGTGTTCCTGCACGGCCAGCCAGTACATCGGGGCGGGCGGCAGGTTGGTTTGCAGTTTCTGCCAGTTGGCGCCCTCATCGAACGACACGTAGAGCGCGTTCTCGGTGCCCAGATAGAGCAGGCCCGGCCGCACCGGGTCCTCCCGGATGTTGCGGGCGTAGGACAGAGGGCTGTCGGCGATGCCATTGGTGATCCGCGTCCAGGACTGCCCGAAGTCTTCGGTTTTGTAGACGTGGGGCTCGAAGTTGCCGACCTGGTGCAAGTCCACGGTCAGGTAGGCCTTGCCGGCACTCCACTTGGAGGCTTCGATGTTTCTGACGGTCCCCAGCGGAGGGAGGCCGGCGATGTTGCTCGTGAGGTTGGTCCAGTTGGCGCCCCCGTCGCGGCTCAAGTGAACGAGTCCGTCGTTGGTCCCGGCCCACAGCAGGCCCGGCTCCAGCGGAGACTCGTCCAGCGCATAGACGACGCAGCAATACTCGACGCCGATGTTGTCGGGAGTCAGGCCGCCTGAGATTCCCTGCCGGCTCTTGTCGTTGGTGGTGAGGTCGGGACTGATGACCTCCCAGCTCTGGCCGCGGTTGCGGGTGCGGTGGACGAACTGGCTGGTGACGTAGACCGTCTCGTGGTCGTGGGGCGAGATGAGCAGCGGGAAAGTCCACTGGAAACGGTATTTCAGGTCTTCGGCGGGCCAGCCGATGGTGGCTTCGGGCCAGACTTCCACCTGCCGGAACTGGCGCCTGCGCTCGCTGTAGCGGGACACGATTCCGCCCACCGGGCCGTATCCCGAAGTGCTCGACCAGATGATGTCGGGGTCGACCGGGTCGGGGGTGGCGAATCCGCTCTCTCCCCCACCCACGCCGTGCCACATCCCGCGCGGAATCCCGCCCCCAAAGCCGAACTCTCCCGCCAGCCGGCTGTTGCTGGGCCCGCGCATCGAGGGCCCGTCCTGCCGATTCCCGTAGACGTAATAGGGGATCTGATTGTCCACGGTGACGTGATACATCTGGGCCACCGGCAGCTGTACCCGCAGCCAGGACTTGCCCCGGTTCTCGGAGATGGAGAGCCCGCCGTCATGGCCCACGATCATCCGCTCGGCATCGGCCGGGTCGATCCACATGTCGTGGTGGTCCCAGCCGGGAGCCGCCGGCCAGGCGCGGACTTCGGACGTCTGACCGCCGTCCAGCGTGACGCTGAACCCGGAAGACAAGAAATAGGCTTCGTCCGCATCGTCCGGGGCCGCGGCGCAGCGGGAATAGTAGGCCGTGCGACCGGCCAGGTCATGGCTGTGGTTGAAGAGTTTCCAGTTCTTGCCCCCGTCGTCCGAGCGCCAGAGCTCGCCGCTCTCGCTCTCCTCTCCGTGCCACGGCACCCCGTCTCCCGTCTCGATCAAGGCGTAGATCCGGCTGGGGGCACGCGGAGTCATGCAGAGAGCGACCTTGCCCACCGGGAGCTTGGGCAATCCATTGCCTTCGAGCCGCTTCCAGCTGTCTCCGCCGTCGCTGGACACGAACAGCCCGCTGCCCGGGCCGCCGCTCTCGCGGCCCCAGGTGTGAATTTGCAGTTGCCACATACCCGCCACCAGGATGCGAGGGTTGGACGGGTTCATGGCCAGATCGGAGGCTCCGGTGTTCTCGTCCGCGAACAGGACGCGCTCCCAACTGGCCCCCCCGTCCTTGGTGCGGTAGATGCCGCGGTCCGGCTGGGGGCTGTAGCCGTGTCCCAGAGCGGCGGCGTAGACGATGTCGGGATTAGTGGGGTGGACGACGATCCGTCCGATGCGGCCGCTCTTCTCCAGCCCCATCCGCGTCCAGGTCTGGCCTCCGTCCGTGGACTTGTAGATGCCGTTGCCAATGGAGACATTGGAGCGGATGAATGTCTCGCCGGTCCCGGCCCAGACGATCTGCGAATCGGAAGGGGCCACGGCCAGCGCTCCGATCGAGTGGACATCTTGCTCGTCGAAGACAGGCTTCCAGGTGAGCCCCCCGTCGCTGGTCTTCCAGACGCCCCCACTGGCCGCGCCGGCGAAGTAAGTCATCGGATCCCCCGCCGCTCCGCTCACCGAAGAGACTCGATTGCCCACCGGGCCGATGTGCCGGAACTGCAGCTGTTCATACTGCTCGGAAGGGATCGACTGGGCAGCCACCACTGGAATCACCGTAGCCGCCCAGGCCACGAGGGCGAGCAGCGCAGGCAGCGATCCAAAGTTTTTCGACATGCGGATTCTCTCCTGTTTCAGGGCATTTGCCTTTGAATGAAGTGACATACGGGGCACGGGGTTGGGGGCTTGGGGATCCCGGTTTGTGAAGCCGGTTTCCAAGCCGGTGATTCTCTGAGGAAGGCCCGGGGCCGAGCCTCGAGGCTGAAGAATCTGCTTCACGGCCGGTCCCCTGACGGTCACCGTGGCGGCTCGTCCCCTTTCAACGCCGAACCGCGATCCCCGTGAGCTCGAAATGACCGTCTCGCAGCAGGGGTCCCGAACCGATGAACGCCCGGGCGGGATAATTCTCCTTGAAGTAGGTGCGGTAGACTGCGTTGAAGCGGTCGTACAACGACAGGTCCGGGCAATAGACCTGGACGCTCACCAGGTCGTCCATCGACATCCCCACCATCTCCAGCCGCTGCCGCATGCCGTCCATGACGATGCGAACTTCCTCCTCGATCTCGGGCGGCGGCGCCCCGGTGGCCGGGTCGATGCCGATGGAGCCGGCCAGGTAAAGGGTGTCCCCGGCCAGCACGGCGTTGCTGAAAGGCAAGGTGTCACTCCGCCCGGGGAGGTTGATGAAGCGACGCGATGCGTCTTGTTCGAACCAGCTGGTGCTCGCCAGCACGGCAGCCGATGTGATTCCGAGAGCAGCCAGGATTACCCACAACCGTTTCATTGATTTCCTCCTCGATGAGTTTTCCGCCGGGAAGCGGCCAACCAACCGTTCGAGGCTTTCAATACCAGAGGCGTGTGATTCACGCAACCGGCCGGCAACCCGGATTGGTCTGGCTTTCTTGGGACCGATCCGTTACAACAATCCGGAATGAGCCGATCTTCCTGGATTCAGCGCTACCTGTTGCCGGGACTGATCTTCCAGTCAGTGGTCATTGGCGGAGGATACGGCACCGGGCGCGAACTGGCCCATTTCTTCCTGGAGCACGGGCCCTGGGGCGGGCTGCTGGCCATGCTGGGCATCTCGACCGTGATCTGGTCGCTGGTGTGCGCGGTGACCTTCGAGTTTGCGCGAATTTTTCAGGCGTACGACTACCGCGCCTTCTTTCGGAAACTGCTGGGGCGGGGCTGGATCCTGTTCGAAGTGCTCTACCTGATCACGCTGCTGCTGGTGGTCGCGGTGGCCAGCTCGGCAGCGGGTTCCATCCTGCAGGACGTCTTCGGCCTCCCCTACCTGGCGGGCGTGCTGGGGTTGCTGGCGGCGGTCGGAATCCTGGTGTCTCTGGGCAGCCGGGCCATCGAACGGGCGTTCGCGTTCTGGTCGCTGGCGCTCTACGCCGTTTACGCCTGCTTGTTCGCTTCATCTTTGTGGAGCTTCGGCGATCAGATCCTGGGCGCCTTCCAAGCCTTCAGTCCTCAGGGCGGGTGGCCCATCGGTGGAATCGAATACGCCGCCTACAACCTGGGCGTGATCCCGGCAGTGCTCTTTTCGGTACGCCATGCCACCACGTCGCGCGAAGCTGTGGCGGCCGGTCTGCTGGCCGGCCCCATCGCGATTTTTCCCGCGCTGCTTTTCTACCTGGCGATGGCCGG
>JBFKLX010000113.1:0-17983 GCA_041630155.1 Acidobacteriota bacterium | reverse complement strand
TTCGTCTGCGGGCAGTGCCACGGGCGTGAGGCCTCCCTGTTCCGGCGGAGCCCCAAGGCAGAGGCCTGGCGCAATCACGAAGGCTACCTGGAGGAGGCCGGCGCAGAAGGCTGCCTGGCCTGCCACGACGAGGATTCGCCGCAGGCTCGGATCAGCCATCTGACTTCCTTCGGAGAGTGCAGCGTCTGCCACGGCAATCACGGCGTGATTCGTCCCACCGTCGCCATGTTCGCCCCTCTGCCCGAGACCCCCTGTGCCTTCTGCCATGAAAACTCGGGGCCGCTGGGCCAGGAAGTGCCCGAACTCGGGGCCGTCTCCCGTCATTACCAGGAGACGCTTCAGGAACTGAAGAGCACGGCACAGGAAGCCGGAATCGAAGGACAGCCTCGGCTCTTCGACTGGCTGGTGGACCGTACGCTGGAATTGCCGTTCCACCGGCAACCCGGAGAGGACCCCGAGAGCCCCTCGAGACCCGAGTTCGAGGAATTGTTCCGAAAGTTCCGGATCGGCAAGACCTCCTACAGCTTTCGAGATCCCGCCGGCGGGGAGCAGATCCAGTTGGAGGTGGTGCGGTGTACCTACTGCCACGAGCAGGAGTCGGCAGCGTCGACGGGTCTGCACACCGGCATTCACTTTCTAGAGCGGATGCAAGAACTGACAGCCCTGACGGCCCGTGCCGAACGCATCCTGTTGAATTCCCGCCGGGGAGGCGTTGAGACCCGTGACGGCTTTCTGGCCGTCGAAAAAGCCGTCGACAGCCAGATCGGACTGGAGGTTCTGATTCATACCTTCCAGGAGGACGGGCCCTTCGAGGAAAAGCACCAGGAAGGCATGCAGTTCGTGTCGCAGGCACTCACCCTGGGCGCTCAAGCACAAGAGGAGCTCTGGCAACGCCGCCAAGGCCTGGGCGTCTCCCTGATCGTCATCCTGGCCTTTCTGATCGCCCTCGGGCTGAAGATCAATCGGCTGGGAGCATGAAGCGGCTGGGGCGGTCAGTGACACCGGCATCCTGCCGGTGATTCCCGCCACCCCTCCGCCCGGGTAAAACCCCTCCTCGCGGGCGCACAATTCTCTGGGGGGGCGGCGCCCTCGCAACCTCCCACCCCGGAATCCAATTCGAACTGAACCTTTGCTCGGGACGTGCGTAATTCATTGTGAGACGACCCAGACTTCGAGGAGCTTCATGGACAGCCACCAGAGCAAAAAGGCCCGCCGCGCGAGACGACTGGGACTGGGGCGGGCCGTCACGATCCTCAACCTACTTCTACTGGCATCCGCCCTGAGAGCCAGCAGCCGGGATGCCCAGGTCGAACGGGCGAGTCGACTGATTCCGGAGCTCATGCAAAAGGCCGGCATCCCCGGACTCTCGGCCGCCCTGCTCCGAAACGGCCGGATCGTTTGGACCGGCGCGTTCGGAGTGCGCAATGGGTCCACCGGCGATCCCGTGCTGGAAGACACCATCTTCAACGCCGCACCCCTGACCAAGCCGGTGGTGGCAGCAGCCGTCCTGCAAATGGCGGCCCGGGGAGAATTCGACCTGGACCAGCCGCTTTGGCAAAAACTTCCCTACCCCCGCCTGGCGCACGACCCTCGCGCCCAGCGCATCACCCCCCGCATGGTCCTGAGCCACACCACGGGACTGCCCAACTGGGGCGGCAGCCCGCTGGAATTGATCGGCGACCCCGGCGTCCAATGGGGCTACTCCGGGGAGGGATTCGTCTATCTGGCGAAGGTCCTCGAGAAACATACGGGCCTCGCCTTGAACGAGTTGGTGAAGCGAGAGGTCTTGGCGCCGCTGGGCATGACCGAGAGTAGCCTCGTCTGGCGGGAGGATTACCAGGACCGCCTCGCCCAGGGTCACGATTCCCGCAGCGAAGTCCACGAAGAGCGGCGGCCCGAAGAGGCCAACGCGGCAGCCAGCCTGCTGACCACCGCAACCGATTACGCCCGCTTCCTCTCGGCGCTCACCCGAGGCAACACTCTTCTCGAGGAGACCAAGACCCGTATGAGGACCCCGGTGACCCGGGTGGCTCGGTGGGGGGACGCCTCGACTCACGAGCATGTCCAGTGGACTCTGGGGTGGGGCTTTCAGAGCGGCCAGCGAGGCCCCGGCCTGTGGCACTGGGGTGACAACGGGGACTTCCGCTGCTACGTCCTCTTCTATCCCGAGAAAGGGGACGGCCTGGTCTATTTCAGCAACAGTGAAAACGGCCTGGCCATCGCGGAACCTGTGGTGTCCGCGCTGTTCGAAGACACCCATTGGCCGCTGCGCTTCCTCAGCTATGACCGCTACGACGATCCCCGCCGGCTGGCCCGCCGCCTGCTGCAGGACACTTTCCTGGACGATGGGGCCGAGCCGGGCTTGGCACGGCTCCAGCAGCTCCGGCAAGAGAAACAGGACATCGTGGACGAGCGGCTGATCAACGGACTCGGCTACTTTCTACTCGAGAAAGAACTGTTGGACGGCGCGGTCCAGGTCTTCAGAGCCAATGTCGGGTGGCACCCTGAATCAGCCAACACCTACGACAGCCTGGGAGAGGCACTGCTGACGCGCGGCGACCTGCAGGCCGCCCTGGAGAACTTCCAAAAAGCGGTGGAGCGCGACTCGGAGAACAGCAGTTTTCAAAGCCACCTCGATTGGGTCCGGCAGCTCACTGCCACCGACGACCCGATGAAATGGTCCGAGGCCGAACTGAATCGACTCACCGGAAGATACGGGCCCCGCCGAGTGTGGATGCAGGACGGAAGGCTGCACTATGAGCGAGCCGACTCCGGCAGAGAATACCTGCTCCAGCCGCTGGGCCGCGACACCTTCCGGGCGGAAGGACTTTACACCTTCCTGCTGCGCTTCGTCTCGGACGACTCCGGGAATCCGGTCAAACTGGTGGGTCTGTACTTCAACGGCAGCAACGACGAGTTCGCTCGGGACGGCGGGCTCGAGCACTGAACGTGGGGTCGAAGCCTGGACAGCCACCGGCCGCAAGCCGGTGCCACCGCTCCGGGCTGCGGATTAATCGAGATGATAGGTTCTCAGTGCTTTGATGTAGTTGGCGCGCTCGAAGGCGGCGGGGTCGGGGCAGGCTCGCTGGCTCAGGCTGCCCTTCATCTGGGCCACTGACTCGTACTCGTGTTCCTCCATCCAACGCATCAGGCCGTCCGTTACGACACGCAGATAGTCCACGCCGTTCTTCAACAGCGCCGAGCAGAGCATGGTCACGTCAGCGCCGGCCATCAGAAGCTTGAGGGCATCTTCGGCGCCATGGACACCACTGGTAGCCGCCAGGCTGCAGCGCACCCGGTCGAACAGGATGGCGATCCAGCGCAGCGGCACCCGCGACGCCACCGGATTGCTCAGCACCACATTGGGCACGACTTCCAAGTGCTCCAGATCGATGTCCGGCTGGTAGAAGCGGTTGAACAGCACCAGCCCGTCCGCTCCGGCCTGCTCGAGCCTGGTCGCCATGTTTGCCATCGAAGAGAAGAAAGGACTCAGCTTGACTGCCACGGGAATCGAGACGTGGGTCTTCACCGACTGGACGATGTCGAGATAACGCTGCTCGATCTCAGCTCCCGAGTGCTGCGGGTCGGTAGCCAGAAAGTAGATGTTGAGCTCGAGGGCGTCCGCTCCCGCCTGCTGCATCAACTGGGCGTATTGTGTCCAACCACCGGGGGAGCGGCCGTTGAGGCTGGCGATGACCGGGATGTCGACGGCCTGCTTGGCCTGGCGTATGTGCTCCAGGTACTGCTCCGGCCCCAGCGTGAACATTTCCGGCTCGGGGAAATAGGTCAGCGACTCGGCAAAGCTCTCGGTACCATAGGTGAGGTGGTGGTGAAGCTCGAAGACGTCGCGCCGGATCTCCTCTTCGAAGAGTGAGTAGTTCACGACGGCTGCAGCCCCCGCATCTTCGAGGCGGCGGTAATTGTCGATCTTCTCGGAGAGCGGAGAAGCCGAGGCCACCAGAGGGTTCTTCAGCTGCAATCCCAGGTAGTTGGTCGACAAGTCAATCGTGCTCATCCTTCCTCCTTTTGCCCGGCCTCGGCTGCACCTTCTGCCCGGGCCGCCATGTGCTCGTAAAGCTTCCATCGGCGATTGATGTCGTACTGGGCCAGTTCGAGCAGGCTCCGGGCTTCCTCGGGACGGCTCTTGGTCAGCATCTTGAAACGGTTCTCCCGATACATGTAGTCCCGGACTGGAATCTTGGGAGTCCTCGAATCCAGCTGGAGTGGATTCTTCCCGGCCGCGGCCAACTCCGGGTTGTAGCGAAAGAGTGGCCAGTAGCCGGAGAGCACGGCCGCCTTCTGATTCTGCATGGCTGTGGTCATCTGGATGCCGTGGGCGATGCAGTGCGAATAGGCGATGATCAGCGAGGGCCCCGGATAAGCCTCGGCTTCGAGGAACGTCCTGAGCGTGTGCTCGTCTTTGGCGCCCATGGCCACGCTGGCCACGTAGACGTTTCCGTAAGTCATGGCGATCATGGCCAGGTCTTTCTTGGGGAGCGGCTTGCCGGCGGCGGCGAACTTGGCCACCGCGGCCCGCGGCGTCGCCTTCGACATCTGGCCGCCGGTGTTGGAGTACACCTCGGTGTCCAGCACCAGGATGTTGACGTCCCGGCCGGACGCGATGACGTGGTCCAGGCCGCCGAAGCCGATATCGTAAGCCCAGCCGTCGCCCCCCACGATCCAGACGCTCTTCTTGACCAGCGTGTCGGCCACGCTGAGCAGCTGGCGGGCCTGCTCCTGGCGCTCTGGGGGGATCTTGCCGGCATCCAGCTGCTGCCGCAGGGCAGACTTGACCTGCTCGACCCGCTGGCGCTGCTCGAAGATGTCGGCTTCGTCCTTCTGAGAGGCCGAGCGGATTTGGCCGATCAGCTCGCCTCCCAGTTCCTGCTGGAAGGCGCCGAGCAGTTCAGCGGCCAACTGGCTCAGCTGGTCGAGGGCCAGGCGGAACCCCAGGCCGAACTCCGCATTGTCCTCGAACAGCGAGTTGGACCAGGCGGGGCCGCGTCCTTCTGCATTGGTGGTCCAGGGGGTGGTGGGAAGGTTGCCGCCGTAGATCGAGGAACAGCCTGTGGCATTGGCCACCATGGCCCGATCACCGAACAGCTGAGTCATCAGCTTGATGTAGGGCGTCTCGCCGCAGCCGGCACAGGCGCCGGAGAACTCGACGAGCGGCTCCAGGATCTGCGACTGGCGTACCAGGCTCTGGCGTACCAGGTCCCTCTGCAACTCGGGGATCTTCAGGAAGAACTCCCAGTTTTCGGCCTCGGCTTGTCTCAGTGGGGGCTGGGGCATCATGTTGATGGCCTTCAGGCGCGCCTCAGACTTGTTCTTGGCCGGGCAAACGTCCACACAGATCGCACAACCGGTGCAATCCTCGGGAGCAACCTGGATCGTATACTTCAGGCCTTTCCATTCCCGGTCTCGGGTTTCGGAGGACTGGAAGGTCGGAGGGGCGTTCTTCAACTGATCCGGTTCGTACACCTTGATGCGGATCACCGAGTGGGGGCAGACCATGGCGCATTTGCCACACTGGATGCAGACGTCGGGGTCCCAGACGGGGATTTCCAGCGCAATGTTGCGCTTCTCCCAGCGGGCCGTACCGACGGGGTAGGTCCCGTCGACGGGCAGGCAGCTCACGGGGAGTTGATCGCCCCGTCCCGCCATCAGTTGCGAGGTCACCTCCCGCACGAAGTCCGGGGCGTCTCGAGGCACGAAGTCCCACATTTCAATGGTGCCGTCGGCCTGCTCCGGAACTGTCACGCGATGCAGCTCGGCCACCGCCGTGTCGACCGCCTGGAAGTTGCGCTGCACGATCAGGTCTCCCGCCTTGCCGTAGCTGATCCGAATCGACTCTTTGATGGCTTCTATGGCTTCCTCCCGAGGCATCACGTCCGAGATCGCGAAGAAGCAGGTCTGCATGATGGTGTTGATGCGGATGCCCAGGCCTGCCTCTCGGGCCACCTTGTAAGCGTCCACCACGTAAAAGCGCACCTTCTTGCGGATGATCGTCTCCTGCACGAGGCGGGGCAGGTGGCTCCACACCTCCTCCGGTCCGTGGGGGCTGTTGAGGAGGAAGACGGCGCCCTGGTCGGCTTCCTTCAGCACCTCGATGCGCTCCAGGAAGTTGAACTGGTGGCAGCCCACGAAGTGAGCACGGCTCACCAGATAGGTGGAGCGAATGGGACGGGGCCCGAAGCGGAGGTGGGAGACCGTGACCGAGCCCGCCTTCTTGGAATCGTAAACGAAGTAGCCCTGGGCAAAGCGATCTCTCGTCTCTCCGATGATCTTGATCGAGTTCTTGTTGGCGCTGACCGTTCCGTCGGAGCCCATCCCGTAGAACACGGCCCGAACCACGTCATCCGGTTCGATCGTGAATTCGGGATCGAAGTCGAGGCTGGTGTGCGAAACATCGTCCTGGATGCCGATCGTGAAATGGTTGCGGGGCTTTTCCTCCTGGAGATTGCCGAAAACGCTGTGAATCATGGCCGGAGTGAACTCTTTGGAAGAGAGCCCGTAGCGCCCGCCGACCACCTTGGGAAGTTTTTCCAAACCGGCCTCCACCCCCTTTTCGAAAAGGGCGTTGACCACGTCCAGGTACAGGGGTTCGCCGGCGCTGCCTGGCTCCTTGGTGCGGTCCAGCACTGCGATGGCCTGCGTGCTGCGGGGCAGTGCTCCCAGGAAATGGTCCACCGAGAATGGCCGGTAGAGCCGGACCTTGACCAGGCCGACCTTCTCGCCCCGCTCCACCAGGTTGTCGACCGTCTCGTGCACTGCCTCGGCTCCCGAGCCCATCAGGACGACCACGCGTTCCGCGTCTGCAGCGCCGTGATAGTCGAAGAGCTGGTAGGCGCGCCCCGTCGACTCGGCAAAACGCTGCATCGCCTGTTCCACGATTTCCGGGCACCGTTGATAGTACGGGTTGACGGTCTCACGGGCCTGGAAGTAGACGTCCGGGTTCTGAGCCGTGCCCCGGATCACGGGATGGTCGGGCGAGAGGGCCCGGGCGCGGTGGGCCAGAACGGCTTCCTGGTCGATCATGGCCCGAATCACCGCTTCCTCGATCAGCTCCACCTTCACGGTTTCGTGCGACGTGCGGAAACCGTCGAAGAAGTGCAGGAAAGGGATCCGGGAATTCAAGGTGGAGGCCTGGGCGATCAGGGCCAGGTCCATCACCTCCTGTACCGAGCCGGAAGCCAGCAGCGCAAAACCGGTCTGCCGGGTAGCCATCACGTCGCTGTGGTCCCCGAAAATTGAGAGGGCCTGGGCCGCGATCGAACGGGCCGCCACGTGGATCACTGCGGGGGTGAGCTCTCCGGCGATCTTGTACATGTTGGGAATCATCAGCAGCAGGCCCTGCGACGCCGTGAACGTGGTGGTGAGGGCGCCGCTTTGCAGTGCCCCGTGCACCGCCCCCGCTGCTCCGCCTTCGCTCTGCATTTCCTGCACCAGAGGAACCGTTCCAAAAATGTTTCTCTGCCCGTTGGCGGCCCACTGGTCGGCCAGTTCACCCATGGGAGAGGAAGGGGTGATGGGATAGATGGCCACGACTTCATTGGTCTTGAAGGCAATGCGAGCCGCTGCCTCGTTTCCGTCGATCATCGAATACTGCTTCGTCATTTCATTTTCCAAGTTTCGATTCTGCAAACCAATACACACCTGCGCACCGGGAACGAGTTTGCAAGCCCGATGCCACTGGTCCACCGATCGCCGGAAAGGGCTCGAGGCAAAAGGAACCGGAGGTCTGGAGCCTCCCGGAGGGGTCTCGAACGCTCGGTTCACAGAGGCTGAACTGGGTGAAATCACCCGTGCCTCGTCCTCGGCCGGATTTGGGATGGGCTTCAGCAGCGAATTCATGGACCTCGGCGAGCGCTGCTGGCGATCCTGGCCCTGTTTTGTACAGGCTGCCGCCCATCGTGCCACTCCTTCGGCCGTTGAAACGAGTAGGTGGATCGTATAGCTTGGCGGCATACTGTAACGGAAAGCCGGGGTCGGCCGTCCCCCCAGCGGCGGACTGGGACTGATGGCGATTAGGGCTAGGCGTGGCCGCGATGAGCCTTCCCCGCCGAGCGGTCTCTTGCGCGCCCATGGATCAAGGGGGTGTACCAGAGTGAATCTACTCGCTGACACCCAAGTCTGAAAGCTCCGTTGGAGCAGCTCCGGGACGCAGAGACCCCAAGGAAGAGAATCCAGCCAACGCTTGATCATGGCCCCGGCGGCCGGAACCCAACCACGCCGGCCAGCCCTTTACATCCCAATCGTCAACCAACCAAACCGCCAAGGAGAGGAAGACATGACCAAAAGACTATTGATCCTGGTAGCAATTCTCAGCCTGACCCTGAGCCTGGGGGCGATGGCCCTGTATCTCATCGGCCCACCCACCGCATTGGCCTGCTGCGATTCCCCATGGCCGCCGTGTCCTCCGGCTTGCCCAAGCCCGCCTCAACCTCCCAGCGACAACACCAACTGATTCGGTGAGGGAGCAGGTTGATGTTGCATGCGCCGGGTCCTTGGAATACACTTGGACCCGGCGCACAGGCCCACTCTAATTGCCCATGGACAGCATTACGACGCATTTCGTAGCCCTGCTCTGCAAGTGGATCTTCTGGGCTTGGATTCTGTACCAAGGGTGGCGGCTGCAGCTCTTCAAACACTACAGGCTGATCTTCACGTTCGTATTGTATGCGTCGCTGACTGAGTCCTTCACGTTGTTCGCGGCGCTGACCTGGCCAACGTCGCAATTCTATGCCTACTGGTTCTTGGGAACGGGACTGGGAAGCGAAGCTTTCTGCATTGCAATTCTTGTTTCTATTTATTTTCTGTTCGACCGATTCCGGCTGGCCAGGGATTTCCACCTGCTTCTGGTACCGGCATTGCTGATCCTGTTCGAGTTCTCGGGAGACCGGGAAGTCTGGTTTGGATACCGCCTGCTGATCGTAGGCTATGCAATCCAGAACTACGTTGGCGTCAGCGCTCTCTGCAAGCGCCTCTTACAGGGCCAACTGGTGCTGGGTTGGAACCTGTCGATGGTGCTCCTGGCACTCACTTTGACTGCGCCACTCTACGGCCTTCTCATCACTGGCGCGATCGCAGACGTTCCCTTCTTGCCGCGCGTTTACTGGATGAAGTTCATCTCTTTGAGCCACTGGCTCATCTGGGCCGTGGGTATGACGGAATACTCTCCACCCCAGCTCGTTTCGACGCGGGCGCCAGAATTCTCCGTGCAGGAATCACTGGCGAGAATGCGGCGCGGCATCAGACTTCTCTGGGCGTTGTTGAGGCACGGGGATGTTTCCCATTAATGACACGATCGGCCTCTTCTTCGGCCCGGAATTCGCGGCGCGTCTCTTCCGTCTCTGAAGACCTGCTGGTGGAGTTCGTCTGGAGAATCGTCTACCCGCTCCTGTACACGGTCCTGATGCTCCTCTACCTGCCCTGGCAATGGCTTCGCGAGTGGCGGGGCGGCGGGATTGCAGCTCCCGTCCTGCAGCGGGCCGGGTTTGACTCGAAACAACTGGCGGCCCTGTCTGCCAAACCGCGGCCTCGGCTCTGGGTCCATGCCGTCTCGGTGGGCGAGGTCAATGTGGTCAAACCCCTGCTCGAGCGCCTCGACCTGAAGCCCGACCAACTGTTCGTCTCCACCATCACCACGACCGGCCAGGAGCTTGCCCGGCGGCTCTACGGCGAGCGGGCCAGCCTCTTCTACTTTCCCCTGGACTGGGCGTTCAGCTGCCGACGCTATTTGCGGGCCATCGATCCGGATGCCGTGCTGCTGGCGGAAACGGAGTTGTGGCCGGGATTCATCCGGGCGGCGGGAAATCGAGCCGTCCCGCTGGTCCTGGTGAACGGGCGCCTCTCGGACCGTGCGTTTCGGCGCTACCGCCGCATCCGCTTCCTGCTGCGCCCGCTCTGGTCTCGCTTCGAGCGCTTCTGTGTGCAGTCCCGACAGGACAGGGAGCGGATATTGGAACTGGGCGCCCCCGAGGCTCGGATCAATCTCATGGGCAACCTGAAGTACGACTACCAGCTGGAGGCGGATCCGGAAAAGCAGCAGCTCGTGGAACGGCTGCAGAGACTGCTCAAGCCTCACGAGGGCGATTTGCTCTGGGTCTGCGGAAGCACTCGCGAAAGAGAGGAGGCGCTGCTCCTGCCCGTGTTCGCTCAGTTGCGGGAGCGCTTTCCCCAGCTGAGGCTGCTGCTGGCCCCCCGCCATCCCCATCGAGGCGAAGAGATCGTCGAGGCCGCCAGAAAACGGTGGTCCTGCATTCGGCGGTCGGAGTGGCCCGCGCAACCGGTCGCCGGGCAGACTGCCCGCCCGAGCCCCGACGTATTCGTGTTGGACACGATCGGTGAACTTTCCCACCTGTACGAGATCGCGGACGTGGTGTTCATCGGCGGGAGCCTCGTGCCCTGGGGCGGGCACAATATCATCGAGGCCGCCCATTTCAGCCAGCCAATTCTCTTTGGACCCCACATGCAGAACTTTCGAGAGATCGCCGAGACGTTCGTCCAGCGCTACGCCGCCCTCCAGGTTCAGAGCCCGGAAGAACTGCGGGACCGTCTGACCGGGTTGCTGGAAGACCCGGCGGCCCGGCGCTGGCTCGGCCGCAACGCCCGCAAGGTGATTCGCGACAACCAGGGCGCCGTGGAGCGTACGGCGGAAGTCATCGAGGGGCTGCTCGGGCGTAGGGGGGCGTAGGACTCGAAGTCTGGCCTACTGTGGCGTGTTTGTGGCGCTGCAATGGCCCTTCTGGTCCATCAGACCTCCAGCCTCCTTTTCGGTCTTTGTTGAAGCTCCAACGAAGTCTTGTGACCAACCAGGCCGGAGTTACCGACCCACAGACCCCACAGACCGAAGCCCTGAGCCCCTCGAGACTTTGAACTCGAACCCCTGAAGTCCATAGTATTGAGCGTCATGTGGTGGCTGCCGGCCAAGATCTTCGAGCTGCTGTCGAAGCTTCGCGCCTGGCTGTACGCCCGGGGTTGGCTGACCTCGCGAACTCTCGGCAAGCCGGTCATCAGCGTGGGAAACCTGACAGTCGGCGGCACGGGCAAGACCCCATTCGTGGCTTATTTGGCCGAACTTCTGCAAACGGCGGGATACGAACCCATCATTTTGAGCCGGGGGTACAAGGGCGCCGCCGAGAAGGACGGCCTGGTGGTCAGCGACGGGGCCGAGTTGCGGGGGACTCCCCGGGAATGTGGTGACGAACCGTACTGGCTGGCTCGTCACCTTCCGGGAGTCGCCGTGGTGGTGGGCCGCGACCGCTACGCCTCGGGGCGCAAACTGGAGGACCGCTTCCCCCGTGGGGTCCATTTGCTGGACGACGGCTATCAGCACCTGGCCCTGAAGCGCAACCTCAACATCCTCCTGGTCGACGCCACCGACCCATTCGGGGGTGGGCGGCTGATTCCAGCCGGAAGGCTGCGGGAACCTCTCAGCGCAGTGAGGCGGGCCGATCTGATCGTGGTCACACGGGCCCATCTGGCCGCCAACAGCGAACAGATTGAAACCGTTGTCCGACAACATCACCCGCTGGTACCGATCCTGTACTTCTACCACGACCTGGTGGGGTTGAGGGACGTGAAGTCCGGACAGTGCAGCCCGATGCGCGACTGGCTCAACCGGCCGGTCGCGGTGCTGGCGGCCCTGGGAAACCCACGAGTCCTGCTGGCCGACCTCGAGCTGTACCAACTGCGGGTGGTCGAGCGGTTTCTCCACCGCGATCACCACGCCTACACTCGAGAGGACGTGGATCGAGCCCTGCAGCCCGTCCGGGAGGGCCGAGCCGCGGCTCTGATCACGACCGAAAAAGACGCGGTCCGGCTGGAGGGCCTCCACTTCGAGGCCGGCCAGATCCTGGCGGTTCAGATCCAGCCGAGGGCCGAGGACGATGCCGAGTGCCGACGTTTTCTGCTCAACGAGGTCGAATCTCTACTGCCGGCGCGCTGAGGGCTTTTTGGCACCACCCGGAGCCATCTGCTATTTGTTTAAGGGGAAGGCGTCTGGGCGCGTTTCCCCCTCGGGTTCAGCGTTCTGGGGAGAAAGAGGCCGGCTGCCGGAGCTGAGGGAACGGGAACATTGCTCGAGCCACCGGAAGGAGGCAGATCTGACTGCGGGCCCTGCAATTCTCATCCGAGGTACCAACTGGATTGGGGACTCGGTGATGTCGCTGGCGGCGATCCGGGAGATTCGCCGGCTCTACCCCGACCGCCACCTGGCGTTGGCCGTCCGGCCCTGGGTGGCGGGCTTGCTCGGGGAACAGGGCCTGGTAGACGAGATCCTCTCCCTCCCGGAAGGGGGCGGTGCCTGGGCCGAGGCTGCCTTGCTCAAGCAGCGCTCCCCGGGTTTCGAAACGGCGGTGGTCTTCCCGAACTCCTTCGCGACAGCCTTGTCGATCTGGCTGGCCGGAATCCGGACACGCCTCGGCTACCATCGCGACGGGCGCGGCGTGCTCCTCACGCGGGCGGGCCGGGCGCGCATCCGCCAACTCCGCCGTCACCAGGCTTACTACTACCTGGACCTGCTCTTCCAAACCGGTCTGTCGCCGGTGGACTATCTGGAGGCCCGTGAGTTCGCGCCGGACATCCGGCTGCGGGTGCCGCCCCAGGGCCGGGCGCAGGCTGAAAAGCTCCTCGACCAGCACGGAGTTCGGGCGGATCGTCCCCGAGTGGTGATCAATCCGGGCGCCACCTATGGGGCGGCCAAGCGCTGGTTTCCCGAGCGCTATGCGGAGGTGGCCGACGCCCTGGCAGAGCGAGCCGGCGCCCAGGTCCTGCTGGTCGGTTCGGCGGGGGAACGGCCCTTGGCCGAAACCATCCGCTCCCATACGCGCCATGTGCCCTACCTGCTGACGGGCCAGACCAGCCTGCCGGCCCTGCTGGGGATTATCGGAGCGTGCCACTTGTTCATCACCAACGACTCGGGCCCGATGCACCTGGCAGCCGCCCTGAACGCTCCCCAACTCGCACTTTTCGGCTCGACTGACGAGGTAGCCACGGGCCCTCTGAGCCGGCGGGCGCGGGTACTGCACAAACATGTCGCCTGCAGCCCCTGCCTGCTGCGAGAGTGCCCCCTGGACTTGCGCTGCTTCGAGAGGATCAGCGTCGCTGAGGTGAGGGACGCCGCTCTGGAGATGCTGGCCTCTGCAAACGGAGCAGAAGGTTGAGCATTTCCACGGGTCGGCCCCGGCCTGCATTCTTCCTGGACCGTGACGGCACCCTGATCCGGGAAGTGGGCTACTTGAGCCGCATCGAGCAGGTCGAGATTCTCCCCGAAGCCATCCGGGCCGTGCAACTGATCAACCAGGCCGGTGCGGCGGCCGTGGTGGTCACCAACCAGTCGGGTGTGGCCAGGGGCTTCCTCGGAGAGTCGCAGCTGGAAGGGATTCACCAACACCTGCTGGCGGCCTTTTCCCGGGGCGGGGCGCACCTGGACGCCTTCTACTACTGCCCGCACCATCCGCATGCGGAGCAATTGCGGTATCGGATCGACTGTTCCTGCCGCAAACCCGCACCCGGAATGCTGCGGGCAGCCGCTCGCGATCTGAATCTGGATTTGACTCGGAGCATCATGCTCGGGGACACTCTGCGCGACGTGGAAGCGGGCAGGCGCGCCGGCTGCCGGACGGTGTTGGTGCGCACCGGCAAAGGGATGTTCGAGGAAGTTCAGCTGGAAGATCCGGAAACACCAGCCCCGGCCCGGCCCGACCACATCGCCGCAAACGTCCTGCAAGGCGTCCGGTGGGCGTTGGAGAGCGACCTTGAGCCGAAGCTTGACTGAGATCGTCGAACGGTTCCCCCAGGCCCGGGTGCTGGTCCTGGGCGATTTCCTGCTGGACGAATACATTTTCGGTGAGATCTCCAGGGTGTCGCGGGAGGCGCCCGTCCTGATCCTCAGCTACCAGGAGAGCCACTACGCTCCGGGGGGAGGCGCCAACACCGTGGCCGGCGTGCACGCTCTGGGAGCCGAAGCGTTGCCGGTCGGGTACATCGGGCGCGACCGCTGGGGAGATCTGCTGCTCTCGCTGTGGCCCCAACCGGTGACACGCGACGGGGTGCTGCGCTTCTCCGAACGGCGAACCACCCGCAAGAGCCGCATCCTGGCCGGGTCCGTCCACTCCTTCCGCCAGCAGGTGGTGCGGCTGGACTACGAAAACCCGGTCCAACTGGACGCTCAGCGGCGTTCCCAACTGCTGAACGTGCTGCAGGAAATGGCGGCCCGGGTGGACGCGTTCATCATCTCGGACTACAGCCTGGGGACGATCGACGACAACTTGCGCAGGCAAGCCGTCGAGTTGGCGCGGCGCTTGGGCAAGCCGCTGGTCGTAGACTCGCGCTTCGACCCGGGAGGCTTTCCTGGAGCGACCGCCGTCACTCCCAACATCAGCGAAGTGGAGCACGCCCTGGGCCGCCGGATTGGCCCCGACGAACTCGACGATCTGGGCCGGCAGCTGCGGACGCAATGGCAACTCGAAGCCCTGCTGATCACGCGTGGCAAGCTGGGGATGTCGCTGTACGAGGAAGACCGGGTGGTCCATGTCCCGATCTACGGTACCGACGAGGTGGTCGACGTGACTGGCGCCGGCGACACGGTGATCGCTACGTTCACTACGGCGCTGGCTGCGGGGGCGAGCTTCGAGCAGGCGGCCCGGCTGGCCAACTTCGCCGGGGGCATCGTCGTGACCAAGAGAGGCACCGCGACGGTCTCGAACGCGGAGTTGAAAGCTGCCGCCGCGACCCTGGACTGAGGTTCGGAGCGGCGGCCAAGAGCGATCCTCGGTGAGGACCGATGACGAACACAGACAGCATCTTTGCGAGGAGACGGAATTGGCGCCCCCCAAACTGACCAGCCGCCAACAGGCCGCCCGGCTGATCGGCAAGACTCAGCGGCAAGGCGGCAAGGCAGTCTTCGTCAACGGCTGCTTCGACTTGCTGCACGTGGGACACATCCGTTACCTGCAGGCCGCCGGAGAGCTGGCCGACCTGCTGGTGCTGGGACTCAATTCGGACCGCTCCGTCAGACAGCTCAAAGGCCCCGGCCGGCCCCTCATGTCCGAACTGGAGCGGGCCGAAATCCTGTCAGCCCTGGAGTGTGTGGACGTCATCGTGATTTTCGACGACCCCACCGTGGACGGTCTCCTGCTCGAGCTGAAGCCCGACATTCACGCCAAGGGGACTGACTACACCGAGGAGACCGTGCCCGAGCGGGAAACGGTGCGCTCCTACGGCGGCCGCGTGGCCATCGTCGGCGACCCGAAGGACCATTCGACCCGGGACTATCTGGACCGGATCCGCCGCGCCGGCGAATGACAGCCAGGCGCTCGATTGGGAGTCGCCGGGGCGGTGTACAATTCTGGAGGCAAAGACGAAGGCATCGATGAGACGCGCTAGCTACTCCAAAATCCTGCTGGTTCGGATGGGCGCCCTGGGAGACATCCTGCACGCTTTGCCGGCACAGCAGGTGCTGGCCGGGCGCTGCCCCGAGGCCGAGATTCACTGGCTGGCCGAACCGCATTACGCTCCGCTTCTGGACTGTGTTCCCGGGATCCATCGGGTCTGGAAGGCCGACACGAAGCGCTGGAGGCGAGGGCCGCTCCACTGGGAGGGATTCCCGAAGTTGGTGCGCCAGCTCAGGCGGGAACGCTTCGATCTGGCACTGGATTTTCAAGGACTCTTCAAGTCGGCTCTCTTGACCTGGCTTTCGGGAGCGCGGCCGATACTCGGCTTTCAGCCGGAGCGATTCAAAGAGAAGGGCTGCCAATGGTTCTACACCGACACGATCGCGGGAGAGGCCGATTTGAGCCGACACGTGATCGAAACCAATCTGCGACTGGTCTCCGCCCTGTTCGGACCGCCCAACGCGTCCACCCATCGCATCGAATTCAGCATTCCCGAGTCCGACCGAGCCTACATCGACCGGCAGCTCCAACTGCTCGGACTCGAGGAGAAGGGGCCGGTTCTGATCAACCCGGGTGCGGGCTGGCCAACCAAACTCTGGCCGGCGGAGCAGTACGCCCGGCTCAGCCTGGAGATCGAAAACCGCCTGGGATTGCCGGTCGTGTTCACGTACGGCCCCGGAGAGGAACCCCTGATCGACACCATTCGGCGAGTCCGATCCGGTCGGCAAACCTGGACCTTCCCTTCGACGATCGTCCAGCTGGCGGAGTTGTGCCGGCGAGCTGGGCTGATGATCGCGGGCGACTCCGGACCCCTGCATCTGGCGGTTGCCGTCGGCACACCGGTAGTGGCGATTCTGGGGCCGACCGAGCCACGCCGCAACGGACCGGCCAGCTCCGAAGACCTGACCGTCAAGAGGGACTTGCCTTGCTCCAACTCCTACAAGAGGCGATGCGAACAGTGGATCTGCATGGACATACCCGTGGAGAGGGTGATGGAGGCCGTGCGCGCCCGGCTGGCCCGATTCGCTGAACCCGCTCCCGCAGCCCTGCCGGTTCTGTCGTGACCCCGATCCAGCGCGTTCGTGTCCCGCTCGGATTCCTCTTCGTGGGGATCTACCTCTACCTGGCACGGCCCACCCCTCTCTGGTGGTTCGCCGGGACAGCCGTCGCAGGGGCGGGGCTGGCCTTGCGCGTTTGGGCCTCGGGACACCTGCAAAAGTGGGAGCAACTGGCCGTCGCCGGACCCTACCGGTATACCCGTAATCCGCTGTATTTGGGCTCATTCATCATGGGACTGGGCTTCGCCGCCGCCTCGGCACGCCCGTTGCTGGCGGGCGTTTTTCTGGTCGCCTTCAGCATCGTCTACTTTCCCGTCATGGCCCGGGAAGAGGCTGAGTTGGAGCAGGCCTTCGGTTCGGATTTCGCCGAGTATCGCCGGCAGGTCCCGCGGTTCTTGCCGCGCGTAGGCCGGCCTTTCCGCGCCTTTTCCGGCGGTGGGGGCAACTTCCTGTGGGAGCGGTCCATCTCCAACCGTGAGTACCAGGCGGTGATAGGATACATAGTGTTGTCGGCTGCGCTGCTGGCAAAGATGCTATGGCTTTGAAACGATGCTGCCGCGCTCTCGGGCCCTGGGTGACGGGGCTCCTGCTGACCGCGCTGGTCGTGGCCCAGCGGCAGGCCGCGCTCCTGCCTCCCCAGGAGTTCGACCAGCAGGCAATCCCCTTCGAGGAAGGGGAAGAAGTCCAGTACGCGATCCATTGGAAACCCCTCTTCCTGCTGCCGGCTTTCAAAGCCGGCGATCTGCGCCTGCGCATCAACCGCTCACGAATCGAAGACCGCGACGCATTCAGGATCTCGGCTTGGGTCACTTCGGACGGGATGCTCAAGTCGGTGGCAGGTCTGGACGTTCGTGACTACTTCGAGGCGATCGTCGACGCCAGGACCTTTCGATCCGAGAGATTCCTCTATCAGCGCCGTCAGAACGACAAGAGGCGGGACCTGGAAGTACTGGTCGACTATCCGGGCGATCAGGTCTTGATCCGTGAGGTCGACGTGGCCGTCGACCCTCCCCGGCAGCTTCGCCGAGAGCGGCGGCAAGGGGTGCCCCCCGTGGTTCTGGATACCCTTTCGGTCTTTTACGCCGCCCGCCTCCAGGCCATGCAACCCGGAGACGAATTCCGCCTCTTCCTGAGCAACAGCGGGGACATCGAGGCCGTGCAGCTGAAAGTCGCCGTGGAAGAAAAGGTCAAAATCGCCCTGGGGCGCTTCCAGACCGTCAAGATCACCACCCAAGGCGGAATCTTCAAGCAGGGCGGCGACTTCCGCATCTGGTACACGCGGGATCGCCTCCGCATTCCAGTCCGGTTCGAAGCCGACGTGCGATTCGGCAAGGTCTTCGGAGAGTTGATCCAACTGGAAAGCCCGCGCCTCATCAAGAGCCGCGTCAAAGTACCCTGAGAGGGTTGGGGCACACAGGGCTTGGGGCGTTGGGGTCTTCGGAGACTCGGCCAGGGCCCTCATACCTGTGCGGCCCCTTCGGCCCTCGGACTCCTGCTACAATTCTGAATGGGCAAGTCGAGAGGATG
>JBFKLX010000112.1:0-18050 GCA_041630155.1 Acidobacteriota bacterium | reverse complement strand
TCCAGGAAGGGGACATGATCATCCTCGACAGTCGTCGAGCCGGACGGAATGAAGACGCCCGTGAATCCCAGCTCGCGGGCCTGTTCCCAGATGATGGCATTCATCCAGGGGGTGGAATTGGCTTCACGATAGAGATGCAGGGGGTTCCCCCCGATCAGGTCCAGCAGCACCATCGCGCGGACTCGCCCGAGCTCCTGCGATCGCGCCAACGCCCGTACGAAATGGCGGCTCCCGTACAGGCTGTCCGTTTCGCTCCAGTTTCTCAAGGCCTCCTCACCGTCGAAGAAGACGAACCAGAGGGTCAAGGGGGTGGGATTGTGGGCCGAAAGGGCACGCGCCAGCTCCAGGACCAGTCCGCAGGAGGCCGCTGGGTCGTTGGCCCCCACGAAGGTGAAATCGCGAAACAGTTTGGAGTCGTAGTGGCTGGCGATGATCAAAACGTCTTCGCGCTCGCCCGGTAGAACTCCCCAGATGTTGACCATCTCCACAGGGCCTTCGGGAGTCACCGGGGTGAAGGCCTGGGTTTTCACCTCCAGGCCGGCAGCTTTCAATTGCTGGATCAGGTAGAGCCCGACTTGACGCTGGGCGGCGCTGCCAGGTGGATGAGGACCCACCCTCAGAATCGAGGCGGCGTGGTCGAGGGCCCGCTGGCCGTCTACACCCTTGCCGTCGGCCGAGATATGGGCGCATCCGCCCCAGCACGCTGCCAGCCCGAGCAGAACCGTCAGCTTCGCTCGCTTGCCGATCCGCCTCAATGTTCCTCCGCCCGAAAGTCCTGGACTCGCCCTGTTTTCGGGAAATTGAAAAACTCAAACTCGCTGTGTTACAGTGCCGGACTTCGACTATACCGTAAAAGGAGCTCTTATGAAGCCAGTCGACAGCGAGAGTATCCGGAACGTCGCGGTGATCGGGCACGGTGATGCGGGCAAGACCTCGCTGGTGAGCGCCCTGTTGTTTTCGGCCGGGGCGGTCAACCGCCTGGGTCGGGTGGAGGACGGCAACACCGTCACCGACTACGACGAAGACGAGATCGAACGCAAGATCACCATCAACACGGCCCTCGCCTACTGCGAATGGAACAAGTGCAAGATCAATCTCCTGGATACTCCCGGCTATAGTGCTTTCGTCATGGACGCCAAGGCGTGTCTGGCAGCCGCTGAGATCGGCTTGACCGTGATCGATGCAGCCTCGGGCGTGGAAGTGCAAACCGAGAAGGTCTGGAAGTTCTGTGAGCAACTCGGCTTGCCCAGGGCCGTAGTGATCACCAAGCTGGATCGCGATCGGGCCAGCTTCCAGCGCAGCCTGGAATCGCTGCAAAAGGTGTTCGGCCGCGAGGTCGTCCCCTTGCAGTTGCCCATCGGGGAAGAGAAGGAATTCGAGGGCATCGTCGACCTGATCGACAACAAGGCCTATCGTTACACTCTGGACGGCAGTGGAGGCTTCAAAGCAGAGGAGATCCCCGAAGACCTCCGGGAAGCGGCGGAAACCCGCCGCGCGGAATTGATCGAGATGGTCGCCGAGAGCGACGACGAGCTGATGGAGAAGTTCTTCGAGGAAGAGACGCTGTCGGGCGCGGACTTGATCAAAGGGCTCGAGAAGTCCATCCGCGACCAGAAGATTTTTCCGGTCTTCGTGGTCTCGGGCACCGTCAATGTCGGTGTCAAGCAACTGCTGGACAAGATCGTCGACCTGTTTCCCAGCCCGCTGGAGCGGGCCCCGGTGGCGGTGATCGACGCCAAGACCGACGAGCCGGGTTCATTCCCGATCCAGCAGGACGGCGCGACGGCCGCCTTCGTCTTCAAGACCCTGGCCGACCCGTTCGCCGGCCGGATCAACCTGTTGAAGGTCTTCAGCGGCAGCCTGAAAAGCGACACGACGCTGCGAAATCTGGGCAGGCGCGCCGAAGAACGGCTCGGCAGCCTGCAAGTTTTTCAGGGCAAGAATCACGAACCCATTGGCCAGGTCAATGCCGGTGACATTTGTGGTGTGCTCAAATTGAAGGAGACGATCACCGGCGACACTCTCGCAGCCAGTTCCTTTCAGAAACTGTTCAAGAAGGTCGAGTTTCCCGAACCGGCCATCAGTTTCGCGGTCGAGCCCAAGAGCCGGGGCGACGAAGAGAAGATCAGCACGGCGATCAGCCGGCTGCTGGAGGAGGACCCCACGATCAGCTTCCGCCGCGATCCTCAGACCAACGAGTTTCTGCTGTCCGGGACGGGCCAACTGCACGTCGAAGTCGTGGTCGCCAAGCTGAAGAAGAAGTATGGCGTGGAGGTCCTCTTGAAGCCTCCCAAGGTCCCCTACCGGGAGACCATCACCAGCACTGCCGACGTTCAGGGACGCCACAAGAAACAGACCGGCGGTCACGGGCAGTACGGCGACTGCAAGATCAAAATGGAACCGCTGGAACGCGGAGCCGGGTTCGAGTTCGCCAATGAGATCTTCGGGGGCTCCATTCCCCGGCAATATGTGCCGGCCGTTGAGAAAGGCATCATCGAAGCGGCCGACAAGGGGTATCTGGCCGGTTATCCAGTGGTCGATTTCAAAGTCGTCCTCTACGATGGAAGCTATCACGACGTGGATTCCTCGGAAATGGCCTTCAAGATCGCCGGCTCGCTGGCCTTCAAGAAGGGGATGGAACAAGCCAGACCGGCCTTACTCGAGCCGATCATGAACGTGGAAGTCTACGTTCCGGAGGAGAGTGCCGGCGACGTAATGGGTGACCTGAACAGCCGTCGGGGCCGGATTCAGGGCATGGACGTACGTGGGTCGACGCAGATCATTCGGGCCCAGGTCCCGTTCGCCGAACTGCTCAACTACGCACCCTCCTTGACGTCGATGACCGGGGGGCGGGGCAGCTACCACATGGAGCACTCCCACTACGATATCGTGCCGCCCCATCTGGCCGAGAAGATCGTGGAGGAGTCGCGGCGCGAAGATTCCTGAGAACTTTGCCCTCTGTCGGGTCGTGATACAGTGTACGGCCGGTGGGGCCGTATCGTCGACGGTGGCAGCGCGTCCGCGCCGGGACGAGTCGAGACGCAGTCCATGTATCCCAAGATTCTCCAATTGGGTCCTCTACCCATTCACAGCTACGGGATTCTACTGGCGGCGGCTTTCCTGGTTTCGACGGCGTTGCTGGCGCGTCTCCTGGAGCGCGAAGGCGTGGCGCGCAGCCGGGCCTGGGACCTGGGCTTCGTGGTCATCGTGTCCGGGCTCCTGGGTGCCAAGCTGTTGATGGTCTTCACGAACTGGTCCTACTACGGGGAGGATTTGTCCCGCCTCTGGTCCCTGGAGTTCTGGCGGGCCGGTGGGGCTTTTTTCGGCGGTCTGCTGGGAGCAACACTCAGCGCCTGGCTCTATGTGAGGAGAGATCCCGGGCTGAAATTCTCGCGGGTGGCGGATGCCGCGGCGCCGGCGATCGCCCTGGGTCAGGCCGTCGGACGCCTGGGCTGCTTTGCCGCCGGCTGCGACTACGGCAGGCCCACGGACGTTGCCTGGGCGGTCTCATTCACCAGCGAGTACGCGCATCAAAACGTAGGAATTCCGCTCAACGTCCCACTTCACCCGGTGCAGCTGTACGAGGCAGTCGGCGCCCTGCTGATTTTCGCGGCTCTGCTCTGGCTGCATAGGCGGCGGCGCTTCGACGGGCAGATCATTAGCCTGTACTTCGTGGCGTACGGCGCCTTGCGGTTCGTCA
Organism: Acidobacteriota bacterium; assembly: GCA_041630155.1. GTDB lineage: Bacteria > Acidobacteriota > UBA6911 > RPQK01 > JANQFM01 > JBFGHG01. The sequence continues at coordinate 14,350 of JBFKLX010000112.1, read as the reverse complement.
ACGAGTTCTACCGGGGAGACCGGGAGCCAGGTTTTTGGATCTCGGGTCTGGCCTCCGTCCATCAACTGATCAGTCTCCTGTTGGTGCTCGTCGGAATCTCGATCTTCTGGTTGTTTCGATCCCGGAGCGGTGCCAAGCCCAGTGGTGCAAGGTGAACTCACGTTTCGAGTCGAATTGGAGGAGGCCGGCCAGCGCCTGGACGTTTATCTGACCCGCTGCCTGCCGGACTGTACCCGAAGCCAGCTTCAGCAGTGGATCGCCCAGGGCAGGGTCGAAGTCGAGGGACATCTGCAGAAAGCCGGCTACCGGGTTCGTTGCGGCGAGACGATTCGAGCTCGCCCGCCCACCACTGCGCCGACTCACCTGGTGGCTGAGTCGATCCCCCTGGAGATCCTGTACGAAGACGACACTCTGGTGGTCATCAACAAACCGGCCGGAATGGTGGTGCACCCCGGGGCAGGCCACCCCGCCGGCACGCTGGTCAATGCGCTGCTCTACCACTTCCGGCAGCTGCGGGCCTTGCACCCCCTGCGGCCGGGGATCGTGCATCGGCTCGACAAGCAGACTTCGGGCCTCCTCCTGGTGGCCAAGGAGGAACGGACCCAAGAGCTGCTGGCCAGGCAGTTCCGGAAGCGGACAGTAGACAAGTTCTACCTGGCGCTCAGCCATGGCCGGGTAGAGCCACGCCAGGGCTCCATCGACGTCCCCATTGGACGGCATCCCACCCGGCGCACGCACATTTCGACGCGCTCTCGAAGGGCCCGGGCCGCGTTGACTCGCTACCGCGTCCTTCGCTGGTTCGAGGAGTTTTCACTGCTGGAAGTGAGACTCCACACCGGTCGGACGCATCAGATTCGAGTGCACCTGCAACACCTGGGGCATCCGGTGGTCGGAGACTCGGTTTATGGAGCGGGCAGCGCGAGGAGGGTCAGGAATGCTCGGATCGGGGAACGGCTGCAAGAGTTGGACCGGCATTTCCTGCACGCATGGAAGCTGGGATTCCAGCATCCCTGGCGAGACGTGCCGCTTCGATTCCGGGCTCCGCTTCCCCGGGAACTTGTTGAGTTGCTGATCGATCTGAAATAATCCGGGTGACTCACCATGAGACTACACTGCGTCATGACTCTCTTGCTGGCAGGCTTCTGGGCGGCCTTCCTGCACGCCCAGAGACCCACGGACCGAATTCGAGTGGAAGTCGAAACCGTCAACGTCACGGTGTCGGTCCACGACAAGGCCAGTGGAGAGTTCCTGACCAGTTTGACGCCGGCCGATTTCGAGGTTTACGAGGACGGGGTCCGACAAGAGATCACGAACTTCGCCCAGCAGACCGATCTGCCGTTGGCAATCGCCCTGTGCGTCGACACCAGTGCCAGCGTTCGGATCAAACTGGATTTCGAGAAAGAGGCCGCCACCGACTTCCTGTTTTCGGTCATGCGCACCACCGACCGGGCCCTCCTGGCGGAGTTCGATTCGGGCGTCACGCTGCTGCACGACTTCACGTCCAATCCCAACGACCTGATTCGAGAGATCGACCGTTTGAGCGCCGGCGGAAGTACCGCCCTCTACGATGCGATCTACGTGATCTCGGAACAAAAGCTGTTGGACGTCGACGGCCGCAAGGTCATGGTCATTCTCTCGGACGGATCGGACCTGATGAGCCGGTTTTCCTTCGAAGATGCGCTCCGGATGGCCTTCCGCGCGGAGGCGGCGATTTACGCGATCAGCACCACGCGCTTCGGCGCCGACATCGACCATGAAGGAGACAACGCCTTGAAGCAGCTCGCGGAGTCCACCGGGGGCAAGGCCTATTTCCCCTATTCCGTGAGCCAGCTCGGCAAGGCGTTCGCCGCCATCAACGCCGAGTTGCGCAATCAATACAGCTTGGCCTACACCTCGACCAATCAGCAGCGAGACGGCGGCTTCCGGAAGATCAGAGTCAAGGTCAAGCGAGACGACGTCGTCGTGTATTACCGCAAGGGTTATTTCGCGCCCCGTCCCTCGCCCGCGCGCTGACCGGGGCAGAGCCTGGAGCGCCGCGCAGCCGGGGGATGATGCCGGCCGCGGGAGCTGCTTCGCGATAAATGCGGGCTCAATACGTGACGAGCCGGGGCAGCTTCTTGGCCTGGCTGACCCACTTGGTCACTTCTTTTTCACTGGGCAGCTTGCGGACCAGTTTCTTCTTCGTGTTCACCCGGGCCATGGCAGCGGTCAGATTGGCGACGTTTCGCTGCGCCAGTTCGGGAACGGTGTCGACTCCGGCGGCCTCCAGCAGGTCGGCGTATTCCTCGCCCACCCCCTTGATCCGGAACAGGTCGCACATGTTGACGCAGCGTAACAGAGCCTTTTCGGCGAACCCGGATTTCTCCGCGATCTGCTTGCGCCCTTTCGGGGTGGCTCCGTGTTTCAGGAGGGCCCCGGTCGTCTTGATCCCCGTTTTGGCCAGCTTCCGGGCCGATACGGAGCCCACACCTTCAATCTTGGTCAACGATGCCATTCTGATTCGCCTCCTTGGTCGATCTGAGACGGTCGGTCGGGTCTCAACTTCGAGAACGCCAGCCATCTCAATGCAACAAACGACGGCCAACCCTCTTCGGGCCCGATCGGAGGGCCCGGCGGGTCCACCCGTGTCGTTTGGGTTCCCGCTGGAGGAGGCAACTGCCGTGCCACACTCGGCGCCCGGCTCGCCGGAGTGGCCGCTTCTGGGATTGCTGGGGTCCGGAATTGGTGTCGGAGGGCGGGCGGACCAAGTTTTTCCGGTCGGCCGTGTAGGATTTACCGGGGCGCTGAGCGCGCCCACTGCTGCGCCCGGAGGGCGGCATCCCGAGGTCGGCCCTCAGCGGATCTCGAGGCGGCGCATCTTGTTGTAGATACTCTTCTCGCTGATTCCCAGTCGGCGGGCTGCCTTGGATTTGTTCCCCTGGCACATTTCCAGGGTCTGAATGATGGCCATGCGCTCGATCTGGGACAGTTTCAAGCCCGCCAACCCGGTGTCGGAGGCTACCTGCTGGGAGGGATGACGGACCTCATGGGGCATGTCGGCCGGGGTCACGGCGTCCCCCTCGCAGAAGGCGGTGACCCGCTCCAGCACGTTTTCGAGTTCCCGCACGTTGCCGGGCCAGGGGTAGTGTTCGAGCAGTTTCAGGGCTTCGGTGCTGAGCGTTTTGGGCGTTGTCTTGCGCTGCTCGAAAATCCGTTTCAGGAGGAATTCGCAGAGTGGCTGCAGATCCTCCCGGCGCTGGCGCAGGGGTGGTATGGTCAGCGGCAGCACGTTGAGCCGGAAATAGAGGTCCTCGCGGAACTTCTTTTCCCGGCAAAGGGCCTTGAGATCCTGATGCGTGGCGGCGATGATCCGCACGTCCACGCTGATGGAGCGATTCCCGCCGATGCGCTGGAACGTTCGTTCCTGGAGGAAGCTGAGGAGTTTGGGCTGCAGGTCGATGGGCAGGTCTCCGACCTCGTCCAGGAAGAGGGTGCCTTGGTGGGCCATCTCCACCCGGCCGGGGCGCTTCTCGTAGGCTCCCGTGAAGGCGCCTTTCTCGTGCCCGAACAGCTCGGCTTCGACCAGGTCGCGAGGCAAAGCCGTACAGCTGACCGTCATGAACGGTCCCGAGCGACGCGGGCTGGCCTGGTGGATCACCCGGGCCAGCAAGCCTTTCCCGGCGCCGCTCTCGCCCGTGATCATCACGGTGGACTCCAGGGGCGCCACTTTCTCGACCAGACGCAGCACTTCCCGGACGGCGGGCGAGCGGCCCACGAAGGAAGCCGCGACATCAGGAAGGCTGAGAGCCTGGCGAAGTTGCTGGTTTTCCTGCTTCAGTTGAGAAGTTTGGGCGGCCCGCCGAACCAGCTCGACGAGCTCTTCCAGATTGACGGGTTTGCTCAGGTAGTCGAAGGCGCCGTTCTTCATGGCTTCCACGGCATCCGAGACCTGAGTGCTGCCGGTGCAGATCAAGACTTCGACGCCCGGGAAGTTCTGGCGGATGTGGCGCAGGCACTCCTGCCCGTCGGGTGGCGGCATGTCCAGATCGACCACCGCCGCCACGGTGGACTCAGAGACGCGCTGGAGGGTTTCCTTGCCGTCGCTGGCGAGCATCGTCGAGAAGCCGGCGTCGTGGAGGGCTTCGCTAATGACCTGGCGCGAAATCGGATCGTCGTCCGCAACCAGGATCAGGGGTTGGCCCTCGGCTCGTCCTCTAGGGGGCATCGTTCCTCTTCTCGAAGCTCATTGGGGGGTCTCTTGCTGGACCTGGCTGGGAACACGCGGAAGCTGGAACCAGAATTCCGAGCCTCCCGTCTCCCTCGGCTGATAGCCGATCGTCCCGCCCCACTTTTCCACCATGATACGACAGAAATAGAGTCCCAGGCCGGCTTTGCCGGAGCGCCGCTTTCCGCGCATGAAACGCCGAAACAGCAGCGGAACCCGCTCGGCCTCGATGCCGGAGCCCTGATCGGACACGGAGACGCGAACCGTGTCCGGCTGAGCCTGCACTTCCAGCGTGACGTTCCCACCACTCGGGCTATGGCGCAGCGCATTCTCCAGCAGGTTGAAGAGGACCCGTTCGAGACGCATGCTCTCCCCCGCGACTTTGAGCGGGGTTCCGTGCAGGCCCTCGGCCTGAACAATCAGCGAGACGTCCTTGAGCTGGGCAGCCGGCCGGAGGGTGTCCACCACACTGTCTGCGCACTCGAGGAGATCGGGGGCCTCTTGGGCATCCAGCGAGAAAGTTTCCAGCGCTTCCACCTCGGCGGAGAAGACTCGCAAAATTTCCTTCACCAGGGTCTCCATTTTCTGCGCCGCCTGGACGCCGATGTCCAGACGGCGTTGGCCCGCCGGGGAGAGCTCCTCGTGGCGCAGCAGCGAAAAGAGGCCCTTGATGCCCAGCAGAGGACCGGCCAGATCGTGGACGATGCAGTGGAGCAGGACTTCCTTGAACTGGATTTCCTTGACCAGGCGCTGGTGGTTGAGGCTGTTCTGCCGAGCCTTCTGAAGCAGGTCGCGGCGTTCCTGGTAGGTGCGCCCGAGATCGCCCACCAGCAGCAGCGATTTGCCTTTCACCCTCAGTGCTTTGGCCTCCAGGCAATACTCTGTTCCCGTGGAGGAAACCTCGACCCAGGGCCCGGAATACACGACAGCGGTGGAGCGCTCCTTCCAGAACTGTTCGGCGTCGACCAGAAAGTTCTCCAGAAAGGGGAAGAGCTCCCCGGGCATGAGCGTCCCCGGTTGCCTTTCGGTGGGTCCCGCCAGCTCTTCCATCCAGGAGGGGAGGGGGGTGAGTGGCCGAAAGAGCCCTCCCTCCACACGCTCCAGCACCAGCACTCGAAGAGAAGCGAAGAGTTCGGGGAGGGATGAAACTTCGTGCTGCTCCTCCTGCTTGGCTGTTTCCCTGGTGTGATCCGCGGTCACCGCAACCCTCGTCACTTTCCGGCCGAAACTCGGTCTCCCTTCAACATCAGCTGCGTCAAAGCGTGAAAGGCCCTGTCCACGTCTTCACCGGTCTTGGCGCTGGTCTGCCGGATTTGCCAGCCTTGTGCCGCGAGATTCTCGAGGTCTTCTTCCTGGATCTCCCATTCGTCAGTCAGATCGCACTTGTTCAGCAGCAGGATGAACGGTACCGGGCCCAGGCAGCCCTGGGCGCTGTGTTGGAGGCTCACGGCCTGGTCGAGGGTGGACTTGCGGGTGCCGTCAGCGACCAGAAAATATCCACTGGCGCCCCGCAGGTAGGACATATGAACACGTTGATATTCGTCGTCACCGTGCAAATCCCAAACGATGAGCCGAATCTGTTGTTCGTCCAGGGAGACGTCTTTGCGGTCGATCTTGACCCCCACTGTCGTGAGGTATCGGTCGTGAAAGATGCTGTGGACGAAGCGGGCGATGAGACTGGTCTTACCCACGGCGAAGGAGCCCAACATGCAGATTTTCTTCTGGATCATTGTCCGGTCTCGGCCAGTTCTACCTGGAAGCTGACGCTGCGATTGGCAGTGGGTTCGCCGCGCTCAACTGAACTCGTGGTTTGGAAACTCAAGCGGGGCCAGGCCCCAGCCGTCCGGCGCAGCCGCTGGAGCACGGCCCCGGCTCTTCTGCGGCCCAGTTCGGCGTTGAATTGGGGAGAGCCCGTGGAGTCGGTATTGCCGATCAGCGTGACCCCGACGCGCTGCTGCCTGCGCTCGGCCCACTCCTGGAGCCGATCCAGGAGGCTGCGGATCGCTTCCAACTCACCTTCGGTCGCCTCTGACCATTGTGTGCCTTCGGAAAATGCCAGCTCCCGGGACTGCAGGGCCTCTCGAATCGGTCCGAGCCCGTCGGCTTCGACGAGGTGCGCGGTTTCGAGCCGGGCGATCCCGGGCACGCGCAACCCTCGATCGCGAACCTGCTCGATCCATTCGGCTGGTGCTGAGCCGGACAGCGTCAGGAGATCACCCTCCAACTCGAACTGGACGCCCGAGGGGGGAGCCAGCAGATGCTGCACCCGCCTCTTCACGATCTCCGGTTCCAGGGCCAGGAAGGGCTCCCATTCCGCTTGGACCACCTGTCCGAGGGCGCTCGCTTCGATCAACGCGGCTGGATCTTCTGACAGCGGGTCGCGCAGTCCTCGCAGCTGGAATCGACCTCCCTCCCGCGTCGCCTGGGTCACGACGATGCCCGGTTTCTCCTCCAGGCGGTTCACCAGAGAGGCCCACTGGGATCGGGTCTGATAACTGGACCAGAGCCAGAGACTGAGCAGCAACACCACTACCCCGAATCCGACCCAGAGCAGAATGGGACTCTGGCTGGAATCCTGCGCACCCTCCTTCAACTCGGGTTGGAGCAACTCGGATTGGAGGCAGCTCTCCAGCAGGGGGCGGCAGGTCTCGAATGGGGTGGCGTCCCCCTCGAACTCGTCCAGATGCGGCTGGAACTCGAGGTGGACTTCTTCCAGGCATCCCTGTAAGTCTTCGCGCAGTTCCGGAGGGGCGTTTCCCCGAATGACGGCGGCCAGAACCGCCGAGGGGCCACGCTCGATCCAGATACTGAGGTCGCCCACCTCCAGGGTTTCCAGACCGCCAGCCGCCGAGAGTTCGAACGAGTCGCTCACGAAGTCTTGAATTGCCGTCAGCATGGCGGACACCAGATCGGGATCTTTCGAAGGAGCCGCGCCGGCAACGACGTGGTGCAGCACCAGGCCGTTCTTGCGGTGGATGAGGAAGATCTGCTCCACCTGGAAGCGCAGAGTGTGGAGCAAGACCACCTCGGAAAAGGGCCGTCCCGTGCGCAGAGCTTCCATTCGCCAGCGGATGCTGCGGGGAGAGAGGCTGAGGTCCAACGTCCTCTGAAGGTTCTGCATCAGATTCCGGAGTGCGCTGCTGATGGCCTTTCGGATGGCCGGGCCAATGATCGGAAAGAGCACCTGAATGATTGCCTGGGGATTCCGCTTGACGCTCTGCTGGAGAATTTCCTCGACGGTGGATCGCAGTGCCGGGACCAGCTGGTCATCCTGGCGGGTGCGGTGCCGGATCGCCATGGGCAGGACCTGGCTCACGTCCAGAGCATGCACCTGGGGGTCGTCCAGGCGCTTCTGGATGCGGTCCAGATTGGACTTCTCTCGGCCGAACAACAAGGAGCGCAGTTCCCCCAAGGCGTCTTCGCTTTGCGCCAAGACGTTCTCGTCGGGAGGCCGCGGCGGCAGATTGGCCATCACACAGTGTCCGATTCTCGGGTCTTCTTACCTTTCTTACCCCGGGAAGGCGCGCGCGCCTCTGCCCGTGGCCGGGGCGCTCGGCCGGTTTCGTCCAGCTGGCGGGCAACCTCTGACAAGAGCGAAGCCAGCCTCGTCCGGTCCGCCTTTTGCGAACTCAGGCGCTCCAGGCTTTCCTTGGTTTCACGGATCAGCGTTTCCAGTTTTCGGCGAAGCCGATCGGCCGTCTCGGAAGTCTGCTGCGACAGCAGATCTTGGAGCTGGGACAGCGCTTTCTCAGTCTCGACTCTTCGTGCATCGATACTCTGGGACAGCGATGAGTGGGTCTCCTCCAAGCGGCTCTCCAACTGGCCGTGGCCCTCGCCCCGCTCGCGGGACTCACGCTGGAGCTCCCGATTCAGTTCGCCGAACTGCTTCAGGACCAATTGATTCAGCTTGTCGATTCGCTGCTCCAGGGTCTGGCTCAACTCCCGGATGACCTCGCCCAGACGCCTCTCCAGACTCTCGAACCGCTCCTCGTAATCGCGCATCTGGGCGCCGAAGATGATGTCCCGAATTCGTTCCACGCTTTCCGGCTCTCCCACCACGCCACCAGGGGCGGATGTGCGTGCGGCTTCCTGTTGACTTTCCTTTGTGCCCTTCATTGTCGCCTCCTAATGGATGAGCGTTGAACGCGAGTCGGCGTGCTCACCGTTCTTGCCAGAGCCTCACTTTTTTTCGTTACCCCTGAAGCTGGGTCTCCAGCTGATCTTCAGGTTTGGCGGTCTGGCGAGTCTCCTCGCCCTTTGCCGCGCAGCTTACTCATCCATTGATCCACTTGTCGCCCCGCAGTTTCACGAGCGCCCAGTCCGAAGGCCAGCGCAACCGCGATGGCAATGGCGCCCAGAGTGAGCCCGAACGCCAAGCTGATGATTTCGTTGGCCAGGCCCATTCTGCGCAGGGCCATGGCCCCCGTGAGCACAACGATGGCCACACGCGCGGCCAACGCCAGCAAAGCCGATTCCCGGGCCGAGCTGGCCTGGATGGCCGACCCAGCCACGTCGGCCAGGAACAGGCCCACTCCCAGGATGATCAGGCCGAGGATGACTTGTCCTCCGAAAACCGTGAACTGGGTCACCAGTTCCCCAATCGCCTCGAATCCCAGCAGGCGCGCCGCTTCGGTGGCCGCAAACAGCATGACCACGATGATCACGACTCGTCCGGCCAGTTCGGCCGGAGAGTGCTTGGGTTGGGCGCCGGCTTTGGTCAGGCCCAGGCGGGAAGGAAGGGAGTTGAAACCGGAAGCGGCCAGAAGGTTGGTGGCCAAGCCGCCCACGATGCGGCCGACGAAGAAGGCAATTGTCAAAACCAGAGCTGCAGCAAAAATGTGGGGAATCGACCGCAGCACGGTATTGAGCATTTCACTGGCAGGCCGGGTCACCGATTCGATGGCGAGGGCTTCCAGGGCGGCAATCAGCACGGGGACCAGGATCAAGACGTAAACCACAGTGCCCAGCAGGCTCGACAAGCGCTGCTTCCCCAGCGCGGCCTCCAGTCCGAACTGCTCGCTGACTCGATCCACTCCAACCGCGGCCAGCAAACTGCCCACGATCCTCTGCAGGATCCGGGCCACGAACCAGCCGACAGCCAGGATCACGATCGCGGCCAGAACCTGCGGCAGGAAGCCGAGCAACTGGTCCACCACGTTCTGGACCGGCTCCAACAGGCCGTCCAGGCCCAGCGGGCCCAGGATCGCCGGGAGGAAGAGCAGGAAGATCAGCCAGTAGACGGCCTCGCTGAGAGTGTGGGACAACGGCAATGGCTTTTCGACGTCTCCCGCGGTTTGATCGGCGAAGCGCTTGTCCAGGTCGGCCGCCTGCAAGGCCGCCCGAACGGCCCAGCGGAGAGCGGTCGCCAGCACGAAGGCCAGCGCAGCCAGAATGGCCGGTCCCAGAAGCCGGGGCAAGTAGCCGAAGACCTGATTCAGAAATGTGTTCAAGGGCACGGTAATCGCTGACAGGCCCAAGGTCTGAAAAAAGGCCACCAGGACGAACAGCATGAGGAGATAAAAGATGGCACGGCTCACCCATCTTTCGACGGGGATCTCCTCAGCCGCCTTCCCCCCTGTGACCCAGTCGGCGATGCGGTTGTCCAGGTCCGTCCTCGACAGGCCCGCGCGAATCAGAGCCGCGAAGACGCGAGCGACGATCCAACCCACCACCAAGATGGCCAAGGCCTTCAAAACTGTGGGAAGGTTGTTGGTGGCATAGGCACTCAAGCTTTGCAAAACACTCTCGTAAGTAGGCATGTCTCTCACTCCCCCTTCTGATACGATTCGTCAACAATTCCGATGGCCGATCACACGGACCCACAAGCCCTTCCAGACCAGGGGCAAAATTCGAGCAGATGCCCGGCCATTCGGAATCTCGCCGTCGCAAGTATAGTCTCTCCCATGCCGGACAGCCACCCGTGGGACCCAGGGCCCATGTCGCAGGCAGGCTCGCTCTCTTTCCGGGCGGCGGTCGTGATCAGAGAGGCGAACCGGCTCGGCCGCGCCAGCGCAGCGCCAGGAGCTCGAAGTAATCCGAGGCCGACAGTTTCCCCCGCTTGGCGAAGCCCTTGGCCAGGATTCGAGCCTTTCGAACGATTTCCTGGGCAGTCCAACGCCCCTGTTGGTAGGAGAGCTGACCGCCCTCGTGGATCTTGATCAGGGCGCTGATCCGATAGCGATCCAGCCCCCAGCGACTGCGAGACAGCTGATCGGCGTGCCCACCGTACTTGAAGACCAGAGGTTCCGGTACGAAGAGTACGGGAAATTGGCTAGTCAGGCGCAACCACAGCTCGTAGTCTTCGCAGACCGGGAAATTCTCATCGAAGGCGCCCCGCCGGAGCAGCAATCGCCTTTGCAGCAGCACCGAACTGGGGCTGATCAGGCAAAGAGGGAGGCAGCGATGATAGATCCAGCCGCCGTATTTTTGATGCTTGTGTTTCGGATTGACTCTGACACCCCGCCGAATCCAGACCTCGTCGGTATGGCAGATCTGCAGCTCGGGATGCTCCTCCAGGGCCTCCAGCTGGCGCTGCAGCTTGGTGGGCGTCCAACGGTCGTCACTGTCCAGAAACCCCAGCCATACAGAGCGGCTCTCGCGGATCGCCAGGTTGCGGGCTCTACTGACTCCCCGGTGCTGCTGGCGAAAGATGCGAATTCGAGAATCCTCGAGGCCCTCCAACAACGACCAGGTTCCATCGGTCGAGCCGTCATCGACCACCAGAAGTTCCCAGTCCTGGAAACTCTGAGCCCGCACCGATTCGATCGCGGCCGGCAGCAGGTGGCGGCGGTTGTGAGTGGGCAGGACGACGCTGACCAAACTGGGGCTCAACCTTGTTCCCGTTTGTCGAAGGGCAGGACATTGGGAGAGGCGCGGCTCCGGTTTCGCTGGAGTTTGTTCCGATACATGGCGTGGTCGGCGATCGCCAACAGAACTTCCAGATCACGGCCGTCGCTGGGAAAGGTCGAAGCCCCCAGGCTGATCCCGACCCGAACGGCTTCCCGCTCGTTCAGAATGATACGATGCTGATCGACCGCTTCCTGTATTCGGCGGATGGTCCGTTTCACCAGAGTCCGGTCGACCCCCGGCAAGACCCCCACGAACTCGTCTCCCCCGTAACGAACGCAGGTGTCGGAACGCCGCATCTGATTGCGGAGAATATGGCTGATCTCGATCAGCGCCCGGTCTCCCACTTTGTGTCCAAACAAGTCGTTGATGCTCTTGAAGGACTCCAGGTCCATCATGAGGAAGGTGACCGGATAATTGACGCGGCCGGCGCGTTTCAGTTCCTGTTCTCCGAAGACCTTGAAATAGCGTAGGTTGGGCAGACCTGTCAGCAGGTCGGTGTAGGCATCTTCCTGCGTCTCTTCGTAGATGATGGCGTTGTTGATCGCGGAGGCCGCCTGCGGGCTGATCGTCTCCATCAGGCGCAGATGATCGTCGGAAAACGAATTGGTTCGAGTGGCGTAGAGCGAAATGACCCCGAGTATTCTCTCCTCGATGCTCAGGGGAAGGCACAGGCAGCTCTTGAAAACGCTGCGCAGAAATGGATTGTCGGGAAAGTCCGGCGCCGGTGAAACATTGATGAGCGTCTGGCGGTTGGCAGCCACCCAGCCGGTCACTCCGTCGCCCACTTTGAGTTCGATTTCCTCCAGCGCCTGGCTGTAGTCTCCCACCACCTGGTAGGGCGACATCATCTCGGTCTGGGAATTCAGCAAATAGACGGCGCAGGCATCGTAGGGCACTAGGTTCAGGATCTTGCTGGCCAGCAGGGCCAGCGTTTCGGACACGTTGAGGGACTTGCCCACGGTCTGCGAGATCTCGTAGACGGCCTGAATCTCCCGGTGGGCGGAGGCAATGTCGTGAAAGACTGTGCGCGCGATGTTCGGTTTGGAGTGCGGGCTGGTCGACAGGGCGGCTTCGATCCGGCGCATGACGCTGCGGGGAAGCTGATGTTCGGCCTGGGAGATTTCCTTCTCCAGTTCGTCGATGTGTTCTACCAGCGTGTCGACCAGTCTGGGATCATAGGCCTTCCCCGCCTGGGCCCGAAGGTAGTCGAGTGCGGCCTCTCGTCCCAGCCGTCCGCGGTAGGGCCGATCCGAACGCAGGGCGTCGTAACAGTCGGCGATCGAGAGGATTCTCGCTCCCAAGCTGATTTCCTCTCCCTTCAGGCCGTCCGGGTAACCCGTGCCATCCCACTTCTCGTGGTGAGAGCGAACGTAGGAGACGACCGGATAAGGGAAAGGCACAGTCTCCAGGATCTCGGCCCCCACCGCGGGGTGAGCGCGCATCTTCTGAGTCTCCCACTCGGTCAGCCCGGAAGGTTTGTTGAGGATGTATTCCGGAACCGCGAGTTTTCCGATGTCGTGCAAAAGGGCCGCCGCCTGGAGGCCCTGCAGCCGATTCTGATCGTCGAAACCACAGCGGCGAGCCAGTCCAAGAGCTAGCGCCTGCACGCGATGAACATGCCCGTGGGTGCACTGGTCCTTGGCGTCGATCGCCATTGCCAGCGATGCGATCGTCGAGTGATATAGATCATGGAGCTGCTGGGCGTGCTGGTGCGCTTTCTGGACTCGGTTGAAGTTGAGTTTGTAGGCGTAGTACACGACCAGGATGATGGGGCCGGCCAGGGCTACTGAAACCCAGTCGATCTGCTCCGACTTCCGGAAGATCAGGGCCGCCACGGCCGTGCCCGCCACGCTGCTCAGTGAAGTCCACAGGAAGTCCTGCTGCCAGACCGCCAGAAAGGGCCGCCGAACCGTCATCGATATCGCCAGGGCAACCGCCCCCGAGTTGAGCGCGAAAAAGCTGAAGCCGCAGAGAATGAACAGAGCAACGAACCGGGTCAGGTTGCCGATCTCGCCGGGATCGAGCGGCGGTGAGGCGCCGATCAGCCAGAAGAAGGCTTCGCCCGTCACCAGCATGCACAGACTCAGGGCGGAAATGTTGAAGAGATGCTTGTAAGGCGCACGAATCTTCCCCCGCCAGCTGCTGATGAACACGTCGACGGCCACGAGTGTGACGGCGACCTCGGTGCCGTACATGAGCAGGGCACTGAACAGAAAAACGTCGCTGACCGTCACCGTCAGACCCTGATTGTCCCGGCTGATGGAGGGGATCGTGATGGGGAAAAGACTGCCCAGGACCGTCAAAGCGGCCAGGATCAACCAGCTGGGCTCGTGATGGGCAAAACTCTGAAAAGTGCAGAAGAGCAAAGCCGGAAGGCCGATCAAGACCACGAGCGCCACGTAGAGACGCGCTCGAAGTGGTACGGAGTGGTCCATCGCGAGTGGCATAATTCCGGAGCTCTCGCTCGATTAAGCCATTGTACCCTCGTGTACCTCTTGAGGCAAGTCCCTTCAAACAGTGACCAGCACGCGCCCCTGGGAGGGCCCGGCAGAAGGTCCGCGATGAACCGGGATGGCCGCAGGCCCCGTCCGGGAGAGCCGCCATCCAGGGCCGACGACCGAACATCGGGAGTCGGCTCCCCGGAGTCCAGCTTCGCCGGGGCTGTTTCCAAACAGCTGCGGCTGCCTCTCTTTGAACAGGGTGTGTCAATCTCGCTTGGCTGCGGTCGTGTCGAGTCGGCTCGGGGACTCGCTCTACTCCGCCCTGCGGGCCGGGTCTTCCCGAGAACCCGCAGGGCGGTTCACGCTGGAGAGGTCGAAAGTGCAGCGTGCCTCGATGATTCGGAAGGGAGCCTCGGTTGGTACGTCCGCTGCCAGCGCGGCCGGCGGTCCAGTCGAGCGGTGGCGAGTATCGCGGATTAGAGCCCGCATTCCTCATCAGGTTCGCCGCTCCGCGCTCCAAGTGCCCGCCGTCCAGGCGTCGCGACTGAGGGCTCCCAAGTCGCACGATACCCTACGTTGGAGAGCCCGACAGAAATGCGGCGCAGGCCCCCGGGTCCGACCTGATGGGGAATTCAGACTTTAGTCGCCCCAGTGAACAATCTTCCGTGTCATATCAAAAAGCCTCCAATAAAGTATCCATCGTTTTCATGGGTTTAAAAATCATCGCCTGCAAACCGGTTGTCGGCCCAGGTGACCACGTCGGCCCAGGTGACCACGTCGTCCCAGGTGACCACGTCGGCCCAGGGGACCTCGTCGGCCCAGGTGACCACGTCGGCCCAGGTGACGACGTCGGCCC
>JBFKLX010000111.1:0-18058 GCA_041630155.1 Acidobacteriota bacterium | reverse complement strand
GTCCCCGATGGGCGGTGTTTTCCCCTGTCCCCGATGAGCGTTCGTCCCCGATGGGCGTTCACGATGGGCGTTCACCGTGGTTCGCGTTGTGTCCCGAGGGAAAATGCCCTGTCCCGGTTGGAAAAGCGATGCAGGACGAACAATGCCCTGTCCTCGGCTCGCTGGGGTTACGCCAACCAAGAAAATGCAGGACAAGAATGCCCTGCAGGATGGATAACTAGTGCACTGGCCCCAGCTCGCTGCTCGCTTGCTGCTCCTCGCTCCTCAGTGCCCTGTCCCCAGCTTGCTTCCCCGGCTCCTCCTCACCTCAGCGCCCTGTCCCCACAGTCCGTGCCCTGTCCCCACAGTCCCCAGTCCCCACAGTCCCCACCGTCCCCACTGTCCCCAGCTCGCTGGGGCTATGCGGAGACAATGCAAGACGAATAATGCCCTGTCCCCGAAACTTGGATGGCTTTCGTTGAGCTCGGTATTGGGCTCTCCGTGCCTACATGCTGTCGGGCTGGAGGAGGACCTCACCGAACTCCAGATTTTCCGCGGCCAGGACGAAGGCGGTGGTCGGCAGCCCGCTGGAGAGGGTCTGCATTCGTTCCAAATACTGGACGTAGGAGTTGCCGTCCGGCTCTTTCATGCCCAGAAACACCAAGTCGGCGCCGCGGGAGGACTCGGCGAGCAGCGCCGAAAAGGGTCGCTCCCCTGCGATCAGTACTTCTCCGATCGTGCCCATCCTCAGCCGGTCGAGGATGCCATTCAGGTTCTGGTCGGCCTGCTGGGCGGCGGACTCGTCGGGAACGACCATCTTGACACGGACCTCGGAGCCTCTCCAAGTGACACTCGTCTTGAGCAGATAGCTCAGGATCATCATCAGCCCGCCGTTGCGTTTCAGCCCGCCCCACCAGACGTCGATCCGCTCTCGGTTCCCGAAGCCGCGGTCGGGGTCGTCGTGGATGATCACCACGTTCCGCTGGGCTTGGTGGAAATGGGTGATCATGTCACAGTATCTCTGTCGCACGGCCTTGTCCTGGCTGTCCCCGAGGAGAATAGTGTTGGGGACCAGCGAGCCCAGGCCGTAGAACTCCACCAGATGTTCGGCTCCCGCGAAGGGGTCGGGCGCTCGGACCAATCGCTGCAAGGCCTGTACGCCCCGTCGCTCCAGGTACTCGCGCAGGGTCAGCTCCAAGGCTCGCCGACGGTCGCGACTCAGAGTCTGATCGGTCAGGATGGTGGAGACGGTCAGCAGGCCGCGGTTGTGGGTCAAGGAGTTGGCGAAGTCGATCAGGTGCCAGCGCTTGGTCGGCGCGCCGGAGAGGACGAGCAGATGGGGCCGCCAGTTCTTGGGGTCCGCCGGCGCGCGCAACCGAAAGAGGCCGGCTCTCGTGAGGGCCATCCAGATGCCCCGGCGAACGTCTCCCCAAGCCGTCTGCAGTTCGCGCCGCTCCAGCCAAAAATAGATGCCGCAGACAATGACAATCGCCACCAGAGTTGCGGGTGTGTTGACCAGGAACATGACGCCCAGGCAGCCCATGGCCCCCAGCAGTGAGAGGGACCAGTGAACCTGAAACTTGGGGCGGAAGGAGGGGCTGTCCAGGAAGCGCTCCACGCCAGCTGCAACGTTCAGGACGCCGTAGGTGGTGAGAAAGAACATCGTAAGCACAGGGGCGATCAGGTCGAGATCGCCGAGCCACACGGCCGCCAGCGCGATTCCCAGAGTCGCCACCGTTCCCAATCGGGGTTCATCCGTCTCTCCGCTGCCCCTGCCCAGCCATGCCAGCGCCTGGGGCAGCACGCCGTCGCGAGCCAGCGCCTGCAACACCCGGGGCGCACCCAGGATGCTACCCACGGCGCTGGACAGGGTGGCTCCCCAGACTCCGAGCAGAATCGCGTCACCCCACAAGGCCATGCGCCGCATGATCAGTGGATCGGCAATCAAGGAGGAGGCGCTGGCCCGCATGGCCAGCACAATCGGCAAGGCCATGTAGATCACATATCCCGTCGCTACTGCAGCCAGGGTCCCACGCGGGATGCTCTGTTCGGGACTCTTCAGATCACCCGACAGGTTGACCCCCGCCATGATTCCCGTCACGGCGGGAAAGAAGACGGCGAAGACGATCCAGAAGCCTTCCGACTGCACTGCCGGGGCTCCCCAGAGTTCGACTCGAGTGTCCTCGATACTTCCTCCGAAAAGGAATGAAAGCAGCGAGAGACCGATTGCCGCCATGATGAAGTACTGAGCTCGAATCGCGATGCGCGCCGACTTCAGGGCCAGCAGGGCCACCAGAATCGTGGTGATCAGTCCAACCGTGCGCTGGTCCAGTTGTGGGAAGACGCGGACCACACTTTCAGCGAATCCGACGGTGTACAAGGCCACCGAGAGGGCCTGCGCCAGGTAGAGAGGAATTCCTACGGCCCCACCCGTCTCGATGCCCAGTGAACGGCTGATCATGTAATAGGCGCCGCCGATTCGTACCCGCTGATCGGTGGCGATCTCGGAAATGGACAGGCCCGTCAGAAAGGTGATCAGGGTCGACAGAGTCACGATGATCAGTGTGCCCAGCAATCCCACATTGCCCACCACCCAGCCGAATCGGAGGTACATGATCACGCCCAGAATGGTCAGAATCGAGGGCGTGAACACTCCCCCGAAGGTTCCCAGACCGTCGGCTCGGCCAGTGACCACTTCTTGAGGGGCATCCTCGGGCATCCGGATGCGCTTCGAAATGGGCAACTGTGTGAAGAACCGTTTCATGGGCTCGAGCATACTCGTCCCTTCCAGATTGTTCGGGCGATTGGGTCACGGGCCGCCGCGATGATAGCACAGCGTAGGATCCAGAGCCCTGACCCAAAAGTCGCAAGGCGGCGGCGGCAAAGGCCCCCGGGAACCGCGCTGTTTGGCCCGATTCTCGATGACTTCTGAAACGCCCGAAATGAGGATGCGATCGGGCGGGTCCGCTCGTTTCCAGCGGGGTATTGATTCGAGTGGGACGGTCTGGATCGCGGACTCGTGAAGAGTCTCTCCCGGCCGCTAGCACACCACCATCTTTCGAAATCGCTTCATGAGAAGGAGCGCCAATAGGGCTTGGTAGGCGAGCCCGATCAGCAGATACCACCAGACGTTGCCCTGTCCCTCGTGCAACACGAGAAACAGTTTGAAGGGCCAGAAAGTCGGGAAGACCCCAAAGGCGAGCTGCCATTCCGGCGGGACGAAGTCTGCGAAGACGGGGGGAAAGAGGATCACGCCGCTGGCCTTTTGCAGGGCGAATCCCTGGACCTTGTTGCGGGAGAAGGCCGCCAGGAAGAGCGCCATCAGCGGTGCTAGCGGTGATGCGCCAATCGCCGCCAGCAGCACAGCACCAGAACTCATTTCGAGCAATCCGGCGGCGGGTACCATCAGTAACGTGGCCACAATGGCGATGGCGAGGGGCGTAGCCAGCCGGTAGGCCAGGTAGGCTTCGAGAGACAGAGGTGTGACCTGCAGGGCCGTCAAGGTTCTCTCGTCCCGTTGATCGAGAATCAGGAAGCCCACCACCGTTCCGAAGAGCAGAGGCAACAGCAACACCATGCAGCTCAGCAGAAGGTCGTAGTAGGGTTCGAGGTCGAAAGTTGCCGTCTCGAGCAACCGATTCCGGAGGGGAGGGACGCCGAATCGCAGAGCGAGTCCCAGGATGACTGGAACCACGAGCATTCCGGTCTGCATGGTGTCGCGGCTGAGATTCCTCAGATCGATGGGTCCGAGGGCCCGGACTGCAGTCAGCAAGTTCACGTTTTCGAGCCTCCTCGTCCGCCGGCTATGAAACGCTCGAACGCCTGGCTCGCAGCCCGCCAAGCCACCACTGACCACAACACACCCGAGAAGGCACAGTAGATCCACTGCCAAGCGTCCAGGGGCTGGAGCGCGCCGGCCATGAGCAAGAGGCCGGGTTGCAGAGGATGCAGGTAGAACAACGGGCTCTTCCAAACGCCGAAAAAGTTGATCAGCGGCAGCAGCAGAAAAGTCAGATACGCCATCGAAGGGAACAGGAACTGGTTGATTGAGTCGTAGCGAGCCACTGCGACCATGCCAAACCAGACGTAAAGCGCCGAAGAAAGTGTAATTCCCGCACTGAGGGCGAGATAGTCGAGTCGGGGTCCGGCGATGAGCACTGCAATCGTGCTGTTCTCGAGCAGCGAGATCGCGCTCAGCGTGGTGACTTTGGAGGCCAGGTATTCGCCTGTTCGAAGGGGCGTCACGACTTGGGCGTCGAGGGTCTCTTCCGCCTTCTCGAGCAAAACGAGACCGGCCACGAATGCAAAGGTGTTGATGGGAAGATTCCCCAGAACCATTCCTGGCATCAGCCAG
This sequence comes from Acidobacteriota bacterium, assembly GCA_041630155.1. GTDB lineage: Bacteria > Acidobacteriota > UBA6911 > RPQK01 > JANQFM01 > JBFGHG01. Next base: position 13,725 of record JBFKLX010000111.1, on the reverse strand, counting down.
CCGAGCTCGAGCTTGGGCAGCTGAGAGATCGCCACGGCGATGACTGCCACAACGAAGATCACGGCGTAATAGAAGCCGTTGCGATATTGCAGCCGAATGTCGGTGTGTACAGTGGCGAACAGTCGCCGCATCCGCGGGCTCATATCGCCCGCTTCCCGGCGTGCACTGCGCTGGGTGACCTAGACCGTTCCCTGAGCGCTCGGCAAATCCGCCGCCCAAGCCTTCCGACGCCCCCCTCTGGGGCAGGGAGCACGGCGAACCTTACCGGTCCGGCCGTAGGTGGGGGGATCGGGCAAGGCGCAGTCACAGAAGGCTCCTTCCGGTGACTTCGATGAAGACGTCCTCTAGGGTTGCCTCCAGGGTGTGGATGGTCTCGACCGAGCCGGTGCGCAAAAGGCTAAGGAAGATGTCGTCGTCGGCCAGCCCGTCCAGGGGGAACTCGCGAGTTTCGAATTGGCCCTTATGGCGGACTTCGACTCGCACTCGGGGACGACCGTAGCGCAGCTTCAGTGTTCTGGGAGCGTCGATCGAGCTGATTTCCCCGTCCACGACAAAGGCCAGACGGTTGCACAGTTTCTCGGCGGTTCTCATGTCGTGTGTGGTCAGAAAGATTGTCTTTCCCAAGCGCTGCTGTTCCAGGATCAGGTTCTCTATGCGTCGGGAGTTGACGGGGTCGAGGCCGGCCGTCGGCTCGTCCAGGAAGAGCAGATCGGGGTCGTTCACGAGAGATCGGGCAACGCTGAGTCGGACTTTCATCCCTTTCGAGTATTGGCCCACGGGCTGGTTGGCGGCCTCCTGGAGGTCGACCCACTCCAGCAGCTTCGAAGGCGGAAGCTTGGGCTTTGCGTACAGCGCCCCGAAATAGGTCAGGTTTTCGAGGGCGGTGAGCTTGAGAAAGTGAGTCGGAGTCTCGAAAGAGACGCCAATGCGTTCGTAGTAGTCGGAATTCCCGAACGCCAGTTCCTGCCCCAGGACGGAGACGCGGCCCTGGTAGCCCCGCAGCAGCCCGATCAGGATCTTCTGCGTCGTCGACTTGCCGGCACCGCTGGGACCGAGCAGCCCGAAGATCTCACCAGGTCGAACTTGGAAAGAGAGCTGCCGAACAGCGGTTCGAGGACTGCCCCCATATCGATAGGTCAGGTCGACAACCTCGATCACGCTCGGCAGTGAGGGCACGCCTGGCATGCTAGGGCCGAGACTACAGCGAAGTCAACGCTCTGCAAGTGGGGACAGAGAAGTGGGGACAGGGGACAGAGAAGTGGGGACAGGGCAGTAAGTGGGGACAGGGCAGTAAGTGGGGACAGGGCAACTCACCGGGCAACTCACCCCAGGGACCGAGGGGAAGCCTGTCGACCCCATGCTGGGGCCATTCCGGCGGGGCTGGACATGGCCTTGGTTGAGACTGGGGCAAGACCTCGAGAAGGAAGCACCGACCCCACGAAGAGGAAAGGCGGGCGCGTGTCTCGGGCTACCTCGATTCGGAGAACTGCGGTGGGTCACAGTCGCCGGTCAGGACCCGCCCGCCAGGGGACAGGGCAGATTCTAGTCGCGGGGGACAGCCGCTGGCCAGGATCCGGCCGCCCGGGACAGGGCAGATTCTGGCCCTAGCTAGCCGCCGGTAGCTAGTCGCTGGGGACAGGGCAGATTCTCGCAGGGGATTGGGGGAAACACGCCGGGGATTGGCCGCGGGGACGGATGAGACGCGGGGACAGGACAGATCCTGCCGGCAGATTGGGCAGATCCTGTCGGCAGATTTCGCGGGGGACAGGGCCGATAATCCCGCCGGGACCAGGTTATCCTGCGCTGCCGGCAGATTTCGCGGGGGACAGGGCAGATTATCCCGCCGGGGACCAGATTATCCTGCGGGGGACAGGGCAGATTCTCGCGGGGCAGATTCTCGACTTGGTCGTTGGTCAGGGTGGACAGTCTGCTCGTCGCTCGCCGCTGGGGACGCAGCGTGTGCGCTCGTGCCAATTCCCGAGACCCGGGGTCGTGGTGGGTACAGTCATCGACTCTCGAGTGTTCGTGCTCGAAGCCTCGCGCTGGGAACTCTGGCTCGAAACTCTGTCCTCGAATTTCTCCTGCCAACGTGCCAGAATGACGCGGGAGCGAAGACCCAGTGCCCTGGCGCGCTTTTAGGGAAAGGAGGGTACTCGTGCCACATGCTCTCGAGATCACTCTGTCCTTCTTGTTGACGGGACTGACACCTGTTCCCGCCGCCGTTGGCGCGCAACCCACGGCACCTCCCCGGCCGCTGCAGACTCACCCTACGGCTGTGCCCGCCGAGGTGGAGATTTCAAAGACTTTACACCTGCAGAGTCTACCCCTGCGGAGCCTGCGGGCCGAGCGTGCCCCCAGTGGAGGCGGCCTCCCCAATCTCACCCCGTTTCAGCCCGACGGCTGGTCTTCGGCGCTGGTGGTTTCCTCCATTGCCGGAGGCAATCAGGACACTCCGCTGGGAGGCGGCGAGCCGATCTTCATCGACTGGGCCGTGGCCAATCTGGACAGCGGCGATGCCGGCCCCTTCAGCGTGGATCTCCTGGTGGACGGCGAGGTCGCCGGAAGTTGGCGCGCGGATGGGGGCCTGGAGTCCAATTTTTTCGTCTTTGTGGAAGATTTCGAGCTGGGGCCGCTCTCCGGGGGAGAGCACGTCTTCGAGCTGATCGCAGACCCTCTGAGTGAGGTATCGGAAAGCGACGAAACCGACAACGCCATCTCTCGGACACTCCAGCTCGAGGGCGTCTCCAACCTGGTTCCGTTTCAGCCCGACGGGTGGTCTTCCGCTCTGGTCGTCTCGCGAGTTCCAGGGGACAACCAGGACGCCCCGGAACTCACTTCCGACGACCGATTGTTCATCGACTGGGCGGTGCTCAACGCCGGCTCTGCTCCCACGCCGGCCACCTTCTTCACGACCTTGTTCGTGGACGGAGTAGAAGCCGGCAGCTGGTTCAGCGACCCGCCGCTGCAGGGCAATTCCTTCGTCTTCATCGAGGACTTCCAGATCGGCCCGTTGACGGCCGGGGAACATGTCCTACGGCTGGTTGCCGACAGCGGAGAGGCAATCGACGAGGACAACGAGGACGACAACGTCTTCGAGCGGACCATCCAGGTGATTCCCGGCTCGGGGGACGAAGCAGGCGAGATCTTCATCTTCTTTCCCAGCATCCGGCAGGGCGGAGGATTGGGCACGGGAATCGCCCTGGCCAATCCCACCGGGGAAGCAGTGGTGGCGGACGCCTTCCTGCTGGACGACCAGGGTGACCAGCTGGGAATGACGCAGCTGGCCATTGCTGCCGACGGCCAGGTGGCCCGCCTCGTGAGCGAGCTCTTTCCCGGAGTGGCGGGCGCGGCCAATGCGTGGATGTTGGTGCGCAGCGCCAACCTGGGGCTTTCCGGATTCTTCCTCACTTTTCAAGGCGGCGCGGAAAACATCGACGGCGCCGAGGCCGTGACCTCCGGATCGGAGTTACAAGTCTTTCCCCAGCTGCTCTGCGGCCAGGAGGACTTCACGGAGCTCAACCTGGTGGGAGCGGGTCCGGTCGACTTGGAGCTTCGAGCCGCCGACGGGAGCCTTCTGGAGATGGTGAGCGTCCTGCTTCCGGAGCCAGTGGGACGCCACAACGCCCTGGTCTCAGAACTCTTCGAGAGCGAGGTCCCCGAGGGCGGAGCCTACGTCTTGGCCCGCGCCCGGGAATCCAACGTGATCGGCTATGAGACCTTTGGGGCGCAGGACTTCCTGGGTGGACGCAATGCGATTGCCGCCACGGAACAGGCCCGCCGGATTCCGGTGGCGCTGTTTGGCGCTCAACTGGTGCAGGTCCCTTCGCTCGAGAGCATCATCACGCTGATCAACCCGACCGGCCAGGAGGCCATTCTGGTCTTGTCGGCATTCTCGACGGGGGTGGCACCAGCGGGGCCGGCGGCCAGCACGGAAGTGACCCTCGCTCCCAAGGCCATGATGCGCGCTAGCGCCGCCCAGCTCTTGGGACTCGACAACTTCGTGGGGTGGCTGCGGGTGGACAGCGACATCGCTGGAGTGGTTGGTGACATCACCTTTGGTGACCCCGCGGGGACTTACCTGGCGGCGGTTCAGCTCCAGCGCACGCCGCTGAGGCGAGTGGTCGCGTCGCACGTGGCCGATGGCCTGGGGTTCTTCACCGGACTGACTTTCCTCAACGTCAACCGCGACCCGGCCGAAGTCACGGTCGAAGTCTTCGACGTGAACTCACAGCCCACCGGGCAAGCCAGCTTCACGCTGGCCCCTCAGGAACATCGCCCCCGGCTGCTGCCCGAAATCATCCCGGGGTTTCAGCCTCAGGTGGGCGGATTCATACGGATCAGCGCCGAACCCGGCATCTTCGGGTTCGAGCTCTTCAGCCTGCTCTCGCGAGGGCGTCTCCTGTCGTTGGCAGCCGTCCCTCCGCAGCGGGGGAGCGGAAGCATCTCGGGACGACTCACGCCCTCGGCAGGAGCTGCCCCTGCCGCCGGTTACGAACGTTATCCTCAGAGCGCCGCACGGGGCATTGTCCTGGATGCGGGAGCCGAGTTCGTGCCGGGCGACCTGGTGGTCAAGTTTCGCCCGGGGAAGGGCCCCAGTGATCTGGGTGGCCTGTTGCTCTCGCAGGGTGCCTCCCTGGTCGAGCAGATTGCGGGGGGAGACCAGGTCTGGCTGCTTCAGACGCGTTCGGATTCCTACCGGCTGCTGGCTCGGGAGAGGGAAGGCGGGGCCCCGCCCCTGCTCGAGGCGCGCGAGCAGACCTTGGCGTTGATCGAGTCGCTCAACGGAAGCGGCTCGGTCCTCTACGCCGAGCCCAACTACGTCTATCGGGCCAGCGGCGTGGTTCCCAACGACGAATTCTCCGGCTTGCAGTGGCACTATCAGCAAGTGAACCTGCCCGACGCCTGGCAGATCACCACGGGCAATCCCAATCACGTTCTGGCCGTGGTCGATACGGGGGCCAAATTCGGACACCCCGATTTGGGACCGCGGCTGACCGGAGGCCAGTTCGATTTCATTTCCGACCCGCAAAACGCGCTGGACGGGGACGGCCCGGACGGCTCGGCCGAGGACCCGGGCGACGACCCTCAAGGGCTGCGCAGCAGCTATCACGGAACGCACGTTGCCGGGACTCTCGGTGCTGTCACCAACAACGGCCTGGGCGTGGGCGGGGTCAACTGGGTGTCTCCCTTGATGACTCTGCGAGTCCTGGGAGCCCAGGGAGGGGCCTCCTTCGACATCGCCCAGGCCACGCTGTACTCGGCCCGGCTGCCCAACTCCTCGGGAGCCCTGCCCGGCGCCCGCGCCCGCGTCGTCAACATGAGCCTGGGGGGGTTCAACCGCAGCCAGGTTCTGGCCGACGCCGTGGCCGCAGCGCAGGGAGTCAATGTCGTGGTCGTGGCCGCCGCCGGAAACGAAAACACGGACCGGCTCTCATACCCGGCCAGCTTGGATGGTGTGATCTCGGTCGGCGCCCTGGATCTCTCGGGAGGACGAGCGCCCTACTCCAACTTCGGATCGCGCATCGACGTGATGGCTTCGGGTGGGAACGTCGGCGAGGATCGAAACGGGGACGGCTTTGCCGACGGTGTGTTGAGCACGCTCTGGAGGGAATCGGACGACACGCCGCTGTACCAGTTTTACGAAGGCACCTCGATGGCCACTCCGCACGTCGCGGGTGTGGTTTCTCTGGTCCTGGCGGCGAACCCGAACTTGACGCCCGCTCAGGTACGACAGATCTTGCAGAGCACTGCAATCGATCTGGGCCTTCCCGGCCGTGACGATACTTTTGGCTTCGGCGCCATCGACCCCGCAGCCGCGATCCGCAGGACCGGCCTGATCGCAGCGGGGCCGGCTCGTTTGGCGGTGTCCAGCAACAATCTGGACTTTGGCTCGTCGCAGACCCTGCTGACTGTCATCGTCAGTAATGCCGGGGGAGGCCAGCTCACCATCCAGTCGCCCACAATCGAGGAGGACAACGGTTCGGGCTGGCTGGGTGCCTCCTTGAACCGCAACAGTCTGGTCGTGCAGGTCAACCGCCAGGGGTTGAGTGCGGGCGCCTACGGGGGGCGTATCCGGCTGGCATCCAACGGTGGAGACGCCACAGTGGAGGTCACGATGCAGGTGGGGGGCGCGGCCGGGCCCGGAGACATCGGCACGATCTTCGTCCTGGCTTTGGATCCATTCGGGCTGGAGACGGTCGCCGGAACCTCGACTTCGCTGGATGACGAGTTCCAGTTTCGGATCTCGCCCGTGCTGGCTGGAAGCTACCTGGTGGTGGGTGGGACGGACAACGATCAGGACGGGTTCATCTGTGACGACGGCGAGTTTTGCGGTTTGTTCCCGGTCGCCAATCAACCGGCCTTGGTGGAAGTCGAGGCGAACCGCACTCGGACCCGCGTCGATTTCAGCGTCCAGCCGCCCGGCTTCGAGCCGACAGGGTTGGGGAAGATTCCGCCCGAGGGTTGGCCGATCCGCCTGTCCTCGGGACTGCCCAAGGATCTCCATTCGAAATTCTCCCAGCCCTAGGACGGCCAGGCCGAAGCTCTCGAGTTGCCAAGCTCCGGTTCTCGGGCGGTGGACCGGGGTTGACAGCGGCGGCCGGTAAGCGGTTGGGGTATTCGACTTTGCCGCCTCTGGAACTGGTTGTGGGACTCGGGTCTTGAACCCGAGGGCTTCTTCAGTCGTCGCTGCGGAAGCGGTCCAGGTCGATCCCGAGTTCCTTGGGGCCGAAGCCGAGGGGAAGCAACTCGCTGATGGTGCTGAGCAGGATCTGGTCGCGGTCGGTGGTCGAAAGGATCACCTCCAGATCGATGTCCGAGAGCTGGGCCGCCTCGAAGAGCATCTGGCGGCAGGCGCCGCACGGCGCCGTCACCCGGGTGGTGGCGAAGTCACGGCCGCGCGCGATGATGGCAACCGACGAGAAGCGCCGCCGCCCTTCCGCGTTGGCCCTCCCCAGCGCCATGCGCTCGGCGCAGATGGTGGAGCCGTAAGCGGCGTTCTCTACATTGGACGCGGTGACGATCGTCCCGTCGTGACAGCGCAACGCGGCGCCCACGGAAAAGCCAGAATACGGATTGTAGGCCTGCTCCATGGCAGACTCGGCGGACTCCAACAGCTCCTGCTGCAGCGGGGTCAATTCCTTCCATTGAACTCGTCTCACCAGGCCTCCCTTCCGAGCCGTTTTGGCCCATCGGCCCCCCATGATGGCACCGCAGTCCGACGGCGGGCAAGCCAGTGCCCTGCCAACCCCGTCGGTTAGACAGCCCCTGCCGTCCTATGATAGTTTCAGGGAGTCGAAAAGCGCAGTCGGGACGTTCCCCCGCGCCTGCGCGAGTAAGGAATTCCTCCCATGAGCAAAACCTCGGCGTATGAATCTCGCTCCCGTTCTTTGCCGCAAAAGGTGTTCGATGCCGGGATGATCGTCCTCCTGCTGGGAATCGTGATTTCGGTTGGGATTCTGAGTGGAATCATGGGAATGCGCTTCGCGATTGGCAGGACGGAGGTTCCGGTCCCTCGGCTGACTCTCCAGACCGTGCAGGAAGCCAAGCAGGCGCTGGAGGCCGTGGACCTGAGACTGGCGGTGCTGGGCGAGCGTTATGAGGAAAGCACCCCCAAGGGGGCCATCATTTCACAGTTCCCGAGAGCCGGCGGGCGCCTCAAGGCCAAGCGGGAGGTGCAGGTCCTGGTGAGTCTGGGGAAACGGACCAGTCCGGTCCCGCCGTTGGTGGGCTCCAACATCCGGGTCGCGCAGCTGACGGCTGCCGAGTATAATTACGAGATCGGCCACATCAGCGAAGTTTCGCTGGGCAAGAGGAAGGATGGGGTCGTCGTGCAGCAGTTTCCGCCGCCCGGCTCGACCACGGCCGTCAGCCCCCGCGTCAACTTGCTGGTCAGCCGCGAGAGGGCCGGGAGGTACGTGATGCCGGATCTGTTGGGGCAGAACCTCAACGAGGTCAAACCGTTCCTGGAACGGGAGGGCTTCAAGCTCGCCAGCATTCAGTACGGTTTTTATCGGAATGCTGACAGGGGTGTCGTGGTGAAACAGTTTCCGGAACCGGGATACATGTTGACAAACGAGGACCCGATCAACCTGGAGGTGGCTCGCTGATGCCCTGGATCGCACCATCTGTTCTGGCCGCCGACTTCCTGAATCTGGAAAAGGACATCCGCATCATGGAGCAGGCGGGCGCCAAGTTGCTGCACGTGGACGTGATGGACGGGCATTTCGTTCCCAATGTGACGATCGGTCAGCCCGTGATCGCGGCCATGCGACGCAAGACCAAGCTCATCCTGGACGTGCATCTGATGATCAGCAATGCCGAAGCCGTCTGGGAATCGTTCATCGAGGCGGGCGCCGATTACCTGACCGTGCACTACGAAGCGGTGACGCACCTGGATCGGGTGATTTCCGGGATCCGGGAAAAAGGCGCCAAGCCCGGCGTGGTGATCAACCCGCACACGCCGGTGAGTGTCCTGGAAGAGATCCTGCCTAAGTGCCACCACGTGCTGGTCATGTCGGTCAATCCGGGCTTTGGAGGGCAGAAGTTCCTTCTCGGGACCTTTGGGAAGCTGCGCCGGTTGAAACAGATGATCGATGCGCGCGGTTTGGACGTCAAGATAGAAATCGATGGGGGCATCGGCCCTCGTAACACCCGGCAAGTAGTGGAGGCCGGCGTGGAGCTGCTGGTGGCGGGCTCCGCGCTGTTCGGGGCCGACGATCCCGCGGCCACCTTCCGGGGGATGCAAGAGATCGCCGACAACGTGGGAGTGACCCGACCATGAAGACTCTACGTTTCATCGTTCTGACCATGGGCCTGCTGGGGCTGTTCGCCTGTGGTCAGAAAAGTGCCGACCTGCAGGAAGGTGCAGTCGCACCGGACACGGTGTTGTTCGAAAACGGCATGAAGTATCTGGAGAAGAGCCAATTCATCAAGGCTCGAATTGCCCTGCAGACTCTGATCAACACCTATCCGGACAGTGAGTTCACACCGATCGCCTTCCTTTCGATCGCGGATTCCTATTACGAAGAAGGGGGTACGGACAACCTGCTGCAAGCCGAAGCGGCTTACAAAGACTTCATTATTTTCTACCCGACCCATGAGATGGCTGACGATGCCCAGATGAAAATCATCGCCGTCAACATCCGCCTCATGCGGGCGCCCGACCGCGACCCGACCTATGCTCGCAAGGCGCAAACGGAACTGGAAAAGCTGCTCAAGGACTACCCCGACAGCGAGCTGGTCCCGGCGGCGCTCGAGTACAAGCGCGAAGTCGAGGAGAACCTGGCACTGGGTGTTCAGATCAAGGGCAACTTCTACTTCGACCGCAAGTCTTACCTCGCCTCCGAGAGCCGCTACAAGGAACTTCTGGAGAAGTTCCCTTCCTTCAGCTACCTGGACGAGACGCTGTTCAAACTGGGAAAGTCTCTGGAGGAACAAGGGCGTATCGAAGAGGCCTCGACCTTTTACAGCCGCCTGGTTCGGGAGTTCCCGTTCAGCAGCCACTACGAGGGCGCCAAGGAGAAGCTCGTGCTCCTGGAGAAGGAGATTCCGCCCGTGGACGAAGCCGCAGCCGAGCGGAACCTGGCGAATCGGATCGAAGAGGACTTTTCCTTCATGGGCCCGATTCGCTCGGTCTGGCGGGCTTTCGCCGGGCGTCCCGATCCCTACGAGGAAGCCCGAAAACGGGCCCAAGAACGGCGCGCCAACAACCAGGGCAAGTCATCGGATCAGCAGGGCCAGATCCAGCCTCGTTGAGATTCTGAGGACCCGTATGCCGCAGATCGTTCTGGCCGACGACAACGTCACGACCCAACGCGTCTTCGAACTCTCCCTCGCCGAAGACGAGGGCATTGAGTTGAATTGTCAAGAGAGTGCCGAAGCAGCCTGGGACCTCATCCAGCAGAGCCCTCCAGACCTGCTTTATGTCCACGTCGACCTTCCCGAAGGGGGAGGCTACGAGTTGAGCCGCCGCGTCAAGTCTTCCCGCCAGTCTGCCGAAGTGACGGTGGTGATGCTGGTGGGTGCCTTTCAGAACTTCGATGCGCAGAAAGCGGCTCGGGCCGGCTGTCTGCACCATCTGGCCAAGCCCTTCGAGACCTCCACATTGCTGGGCCAGATCCGTTCGCTCCTGGAGAATCCCCCCGGAATCTTGTTGCCTCAGTCCCGTTTTTTGTTCCAGATTCCCCAGGAAAACTCCCAGGCGCCGCTCGTGTTCGAGCTGAGCCAGTCGCAGTGTCACCCGCGCCTGGCTGAGTTGGGTCGGGAAGTGAAGAGTCCCGAAGTGCCCGATTTCCAGCGGCCGGCCAGTCGCCCGGTGACGGGATTCGAAGCGGCGGAGGCTGGCGGCATTTCCCCGAAGTCGTCGAACTGATCACGGGCCCCGCGATTTGTCCCCTATCCACGATTGGACGCAAAAGGCAATTGGATGGAGTTTCTGAATCTGGACACGCTGCTTCTCCAGGCGCTTCGCGAAGACATCGGGCGCGGCGATCTCACGACGGAGGCAGTGCTGGGGTCCGATCCCACGCGCACTGCAACGGCTCGAGTGGTGGCCCGCGAGCCCCTCGTCCTGGCGGGATGGCCGGTGTTTGGCAGGGTCTTCCAACTGCTGGGTCGGGTCGAGGTCGAGAGCACCTACCCGGAGGGGGCGTGGGTCGAGCCCGGGGACCTCGGGACCGCACAGGGAACTGCTGCCGTACTGCTCAAAGGAGAGCGGGTGGCTCTCAACCTGTTGCAGCGGCTCTGTGGAATCGCCACTCGCACGCGCCGCCTGTGCGAGGAGGTTCGCCACACCTCGGTCCGGTTGTTGGACACTCGCAAGACCACGCCCCTGTGGCGGGACCTGGAGAAATACGCGATTCGGGTCGGTGGCGGCTGCAACCACCGAAGCGGTCTGGACGATGGCATTTTGATCAAGGAGAACCATGTCGCGCTGGCCGGGGGTGTGGCATCGGCGGTGGCCGCTTGTCGGCGCCGGGCTTCTCATCTGCAAAAAATCGAAGTCGAAGTGGGCACGCTGGCCGAATTGGAGGAAGCGCTGGCAGCGGGGGCCGATGTCGTGCTGCTGGACAACATGACGGTGTCCCAGGTCCTCGAGGCCGTCGCCAAAGCCGAGGGACGGTGCCAGCTGGAGGTCTCGGGAGGGCTCGACGAATCCAGTCTGCGGGCCTATGCCGAGAGCGGAGTCGATTTTCTTTCCGTGGGAGCACTGACCCATTCGATTCGGTCCTGCGACATCAGCCTGCTCATTGAGACCGAATCCTGATGTTCGAGCCGTTTGAAATGCTCGACTCGGTCGAGTCCACCAACGATTATCTGCTGCAATTCGTAGCCGAGCGTCGGCCCCGGGGCGTGCTGGCGCGAGAGCAGACGGCGGGCAGAGGACGCCATGGACGGAGCTGGCTATCGCCGCGGGATCAGGGAGTCTATGCTTCCTTCCTGATGTTCCCCGAATGGCCCTCACGTGAGGCGGTCTGGCTCAACAAGCTGGCCGTGATGGCAGTGATTGAGGCACTTCGCCAGCTTCCCGGGGTGGAAGGCCTTCCGCTGGCCGTCAAAGAACCCAATGACGTCCTCGCCAGGGGGCGCAAGCTTTGTGGCGTGCTGGTCCAGAGCGCCAGCCTGGCCGAGCGCCTTCAATGGGCCATCGTAGGCATCGGGGTCAACCTCGCTCAGCCCCACTTCGATCTGTCCGGCCGTTCCATCCCTCCCACCTCGCTTTACCTGGAGGGGATTCGGCCGCCCGGGGCTCGAGAGTTTTGTGCCATACTCAGCTCCGAACTGGCCAGGCTCTACCGGGGGCTGGAAGCAGGTGAAAAATCCCGCCTGGAGGAAGCGTACCAGGACCTGCTGCTGGGCTAGTCGTTCGGCTGTGAGAAGCTGGCCGGCCCACCTCTCGGAGGCCGGGTCGATCGGGGCACGGCGGGTCAGGACGGCTAGGAATCGGCTATGAGTATTTTCAATTATCGAGAGGATCCGGGCTACTTCCAGCGCCTCAAGGAAGCCCTGCGTATCACCAAAGAGGATCTGGGCGACCAGATCGACCGTGTCGTCGGAGCCTCCCGAGAACGGATCACCGAGCAGCAACTCGAGGAACTGGAGAGCATTCTCATCGGCGCCGACATAGGGGTGGAGACCACGCTGAGAATCGTCGACCTGATTCGGGAGGAGTCGAGAGGGCAGCGCCCGGTGACCTCGTTCCAAGTCCGCCGGATCCTTCGCGGGGAGCTGCTGAAAATCTTCGAGTCTTCTCCCCCGACGGCGGAGGGGGGGGATGACGCGCGGCCCCGGGTCGTTCTGGTGGTGGGGGTCAACGGGGTGGGAAAGACGACCACGATCGGAAAACTGGCTCATCTTTACAGCCAGGACGGTCGGCGGGTCCTGGTCTGCGCCTCCGACACCTTCCGGGCGGCGGCTGTCGAACAGCTGGCTGTCTGGGCCGAACGAACCGGCTCGGAGATCGTCAGGCAATCCAGCGGCGCCGACCCGGCGGCTGTCCTCTTCGACGCCCTGGCGGCCGCGCGAGCCCGGGGCCAGGACATCGTAATCGTCGACACGGCCGGGCGCCTGCACACCAAGAGCAACCTGATGCAGGAACTGGAGAAGATGAAACGGGTGGCTGCACGGGAGGTGGAGGGCGCTCCCCATGAGGTCTTCCTGGTGCTGGACGCCACGACCGGCCAGAACGGTCTGGTCCAGGCCCGGGAGTTCTTGCAGTCTTCGGGAGTCACCGGGATCATCGTGACCAAGCTGGACGGCACGGCCAAAGGCGGTATCGTGGTGGCGATCACCCAGGAACTGAACATCCCCATCCGCTTTCTGGGCACCGGCGAACAGCTCCAGGACCTGGTCCCTTTCTCCGCCGAGGCTTTCGTGGATTCGCTGCTGCAGGACGGCGGGAGCTGAGGAGTGGTGGACTGGCGGGAGTTCGCCGGGTGGGTCCGGGAGGGCGAAGAACTCGGGCACAGCCGGGCCGCGGGCGGGTCTCCGGAATTACGACTCAGGCCGTTGCGTGAGTTTTGTTATAATCGTGGCGCCGTTTTGAGCCGAGGGATTGAGCTGCCGGCGGGAACTCTCGATCGGGTGGTGCCCATAGGGTCGCTGGGTTGGCCATGGGTTGAGAAGAGCGGAAGGGACTATGCAAGAGACTTCACGAACCCACCCAGCGGTCGCTGGCTGTCTCGATGCCGTACAACGATGCCTCCAGCTGGCTCGCTCACTGACACCCGACCAATTCTCGAGCAAACAGCCCGGTCACGACGCAATCGGGAGCCACATGCGGCATTGCCTGGATTATTTCATCTGTCTGTTGCGAGGATTGGACAGCGACCTGGTCGACTATGACGCGCGTGACCGCGACTCGGAAGTCGCGTCCAACCCTGAGATCTTCCAGGATCGATTGCGGGAGGTCATGGATCGACTACAGGAGGCCTCGACGCCGGAACGCCTGAACGCCCCGTTGCGCCTGCGACAGACGGTCGCGGCGGACGGCCGCTCCTGGACCGTCGGGACGACGCTGGAGCGGGAGTTGGTCTTCCTGGCGGGGCACTGTGTCCATCATCTGGCGATCGCTTCACTGTTGGCGCAGCTGATGGGAGTGCCGGTGGCTTCCGAGTTGGGCATGGCGTACTCCACTGCGATCCACAAGCGTTCCCGCTCCAGCGAAGGCCACTGAGGTCCACCGCCGGGAAGATGTGCACCATCAGCTTTCATCGCGACGCGACC
>JBFKLX010000110.1:0-18125 GCA_041630155.1 Acidobacteriota bacterium | reverse complement strand
GCGAGGCGTAGTCGTGCACTCCGTCGAGGAGGCCGAGGGCGGGCAACGCAGTCAGCGCGGATGATAACGGCGCCGCAGCAGAAAGCTGGTGCATCGTCCGGGCTAATCCCCTTCACTGTGCCCGGCAGCCTCGGCCTTCCGGGCGCGCAGCTCCCGGAGGTACCTCTTCCGGCCCTGATGTGAACCCGTCCACTCCAGCCGTGGCGAGCCGCAACCGGCGCAAACCTGCTCGATCAAGGGCTTTCGGACAGGCAGGCGCCACGCGATGTAGATCGGCAGGATCAGCCAAGGCGATCGCTTCTCCCGGGGCTGGCCCGTCAGTCCACAGTCCGCACAAGTGAACCAGGACCCCAGCCCCTCGGGCCACTCCAGATCTCCAAACTCTCGCAAGAGTCCTGCCTCCCGAAGGACGGCAGCCTCGATCTCGTCCTCCGACACGCAGTCGCCCAAATCACGCCAGACCGCCAAGCGTTCGTCCCGCGTCTCGAGCGCCAGGTCGGTCATCCGGGCAAGGGTTGCTCGCGGATCGCGGCGGCCCTCGAGCGTCTCAACCACGAGGAGACGTGCGTACCTCAACAAGGCCTCCCCGGGATCCGGCTCCGGTACGCCCAATTCGATGAGAGCCTTCTGGAAGTAACGTTCCACTTCTTCCGAATCCAGCGGCCGCTCCAGATCCAGGCCGGCCAGGATGCGCAGGCTGGGCGTGTCCTGGCCTGCGCCCAGCATCTCGACCGCCCAGCCGACCAGATCTTCCGCGGATACCTCGTGCAGGGCCCGTCGTGCAAAGAACGCGCGTAAGTCCAGTGGCTTCATCACCCCTCTCCACGTGTTGCCAATCCGGGCGCAGCCGCCGCCGGCCGCTCAGGTTACAGTACACTACGTCGAGCAGCCACCAGGGCTGTGACACCGGCGTCTTGCTGGTGATTGCCTGACGGAGCCCGGATTTCTCCTGAGGGGCGCGGCCGGGCGCCTCGAGCGCCCCGACGGAGGAAATGGGGGCCAGAACTCGCCGGCGAGCGTTCGTCGCTGTAGGAATGGATCTGTTCAGGGAGGTTCACTGGTGATTCACATGTTGTGTCGAAACCGGGTTGCGGATTTCGAGAAATGGAGGGCCGTGTTCGATTCGCACGCCGAGGCGCATCGAGCCGCCGGCCTCCGACTCGTTCATCTCTGGCGGGGAGTGGACGACCCGAACAACGTTTTCTTCATGTTCGCGGTCGAGAGCCTCGACCAAGCGCGGCGTTTCATCGATGCGCCCGAGTCAGCGGACGCCGGCCAGGAGTCCGGTGTGATCGAAGGGGATTACCACTTTCTCGAAACGAGCCAGAGCCAGTGAATCCGCTCGAGGCGCGCGTCCCGGTCTGCGGTCCGCCCATACAGCCGCAATGCTCGTTGGGAGAAGTCTACTGATGGGACCTCGACGCTTCCAGGGCGGCCCGAGCCTCCACGGCTCTTCTCTCTCGCTCCTCGGGGTTTCTGATTTTGAGCTTCGTGAAGATCTGATACACGCCGTCACTGCCTCCTGCGATGAGCAGAGCGGTCAGGAACTGCCCCCCGAAGGTCAGCGAGGCTTTGTAGCCCAGGGCAACCAGAACGTCTTTGATGATGTCCAGCTCGTAACCCCAAAACACCAAGAGGGCCAGGATCACGGTCAGTGGTGTTTTCACCCCTTTTCCGTCGAATCGCGCCAGAAAGACCCGCCAGTTGAATACCGGAGTCAGTGCGACTTCGAACACGACAGAGAGCACCAAGAACACCAGCAGCACTCCCCCAACGTCCTCCAGGCCGGGGGTGGGTGAGGTTTGCTCTGTGCTCGGTGGGGTCGCAGGGGTCGCCCCCTCGCTTGCCTGTGCGAGCATCGCCACAGGGAGGAGCATGAGTCCCAGCAACACGATCGACGCCGTCCTTATCATCGTTTCCTCCTGCCAGTAATGTCCCCATCGTCAGTAGGCCAGCTTGGAAGCAGCCCGTAGACCTCCCGTTCATCCGGCCTGCGCCTCGATTGGCGCCAGGCGGAGTCAGTCTCCGGCTTTCTCGTCGCCCGACGAGTCGTCTCCCGTTTCAGTCAGCTGCTCTGACCGGGAGTCGGCGAACTGTTTGGTTGACCTTTTCCCCAGTGTGTCGGTTTGACCGTGATTGCGCAAGTTGCTTTTTCCGAACTGCCCCCTGAAAAAAGTGAGAACCAGGGGTTATCGCGGATGCATACCGGGGCGACGTCCCGGGAGCGCTCATCGATTTCGTCATGAGTCGTATCGCGGAGGCGTGCCACAAGCAGGTCGAGGTCTCCGGAGAGATTCCGGCTATACTCTCGTTGGGTAGCCATTTCCGTCATCAACGCGCACACTGAAGATTCGGGCGATGAGCCGAGCGAGAGGATCGAATCGTCCTTTCTGCCCTGCACGGTGGTCCACACTTGGGCTCGAAGGCTCTTTGCCGGAGTAGGAGGGATCATGGCCAGGGTTCTGCGACCTGCCTGTGTGCTGCTGATCGTGTTGTTCAGCTCAGAAACAGGGTGGGGCACTGAGCGGGTTGTCTATCCTCAGGCCGCTGTCGGCCCGGTTGGCGGAGACGAGTTCGAGATCGAGCTCAGGCTCGGCAACCGAAACCCCAACTCGCCCTGGGTGGGCGCGGTCCACTTGCTCGAGCAGGAGGACCTCCAGGGCATGCAGGGTCTCCATTTGAGCCGCCCCGATGGGCCTGCACCCGATCTGGAGGATGGCCGGGTCCCGGTGGTCATACCTCCCGGCCAATCGCTGGTCTATCGACTCTCGGCGGACAGGGTGCAGGTCGGCGTCATGGTCATCGAGCCCGATCAATCGGCGGTGGCCGATCTGGTCACTTCGTTTTTCTACCGCCTGAAGAACCGGTCCAGCGGAATCGTGACCGACCTGATCGCCATCCAGCCGGCGCTCGAAGCCGCTCTGAGTTACAACGCCATGATCACGCGATCGCAGGCCTTCAACGTGGGAGTGGCGGTGGTGGCCGACCCGGCCATTTCAGCTGCCCTTGCCGGAACTGGGCCGCGGCCCGCCACCACCCTGACGCTGACCGTCGACCTGGCCGACGGCACGAAACGCTCCACCGTCACCTCGTTGGGTGGAGCCGGGCAGGGGCAAATGGCGCTGTTCCCGCATCAGGTGGTCGAAGGGCTGCCGAACACGTTCGAGCCAGCCCGTCTCAACCTGTCGGGGTCGGATCCCATTTACGCGACTCTGATGGGGGTGGGAGGCCCTCCCGAATTCGAGGACATTCAAATCGGCTCGGCGCCGGCGCATGCCCAGGCCAGCGTCAATTTTCCGCTGCGCTCGGGGTGGGCTTTTCTCGAAGGAGGCGCCGATCTGCTCTCGGGAGGGTTTTGGGAGTGTTCGGGCCCGACCATCCGGGAAGAAACGGGGGGCTTGCTCAGCGTGGCCGGCCCGAACTGGGCCACCCATCTCCACCAGTCCGGGGCTCGGCTCGAAGTCAGCGGCGATTTCGGGGTGCTGGCCTCCCTGGCCGTCCCTCCGACCGGGTCGGGAGGCATTGTCCTGGTTGGCCGCCTCGCAACTGGCCCGGAATGGTGGCGGGGCCTCCGCCGGCTCGATCTGGGCGTCAGCAACGGGCAAATCGCGGTCCAGACCTGGAACAACAGCCCCGAGCCGACCCATTTCGGCTTTCTCGAGCCCGGCGGCGTTCAAGGGAAAACGCAGTTGGAACTGGCCAGGGTGGGCGACGAGTTCATCGTATACGCCGAAGGGCGGGAAGCCGGCCGGCTTCCCGACTTTGGGCTGGCCGAAGACGGGTTGGTGTATCTGGGTACCAACGTAAACCCCAGCGGACAACTGACCCTCTACGGCCTGGCGGCTGAAGCCCGCGCGAATCAGCCAGGCAGCACGCGGATCCTGGCACCCACCTTTCAACAGACGGCCGCGCAGCGTCCCGATTCCTTGCGCGCTCTGGCCGAACGGAGGGCCCTCAACGTCGGCGCCGCCGTGAGTCCGGATCTGATCGGTAGTGAGCTGGAGTATCGCCGGACCCTCGGATCGGAATTCAACATGCTGACCGCCGAGAACGTCATGAAGTGGCAACCGATCCATCCCGCCCGGGACCGCTACAGTTTCTGTCCCGCCGACCAACTGGTGGCCTATGCGCGCGCCAACGGATTGAAAATCCGCGGCCACGCCCTGGTGTGGCACAACCAGAACCCGAGCTGGCTGACCAGCGGGAATTTCGATCGCGATGAGCTGCTCGAGATCCTCCGCGACCACATCTTCTCGGTAGCCGGCCGCTTCAGAGGGGAGATCACCGAGTGGGACGTGGTCAACGAAGCCTTCGAAGGGGACGGCAGCTTGCGTGACACCATCTGGCTGCGGGGAATCGGACCCGAGTACATCGACCTGGCCTTCCAGTGGGCCCACGCAGCCGATCCCTCGGCAAAGCTCTTCTACAACGACTACAGTATCGAGGTGCGGAACCGGAAATCGGATGCCGTCCTGCAGTTGCTCCAGGGAATGCTGCAGCGGGGAATTCCCGTCCACGGCGTCGGCTTTCAAGCTCACCTGGGCGCGGAAGCCGGCCTCAGAGTGGGCAAACAGGCCCTGCTCGAGAACATGAGGCGTTTTGGCGACCTCGGGCTGGAAACCAACATCACCGAGTTCGACGTGCGTCTCAGAACACCGGCCACACCGCAGGACCTGAGCGCGCAGGCCGAAGTCTACCAAGATCTGATTCAAGCCTGCCTGGAAGCAGGCAGCTGCACTTCCTTCGTGATGTGGGGATTCACCGACAAATATTCGTGGATACCAGGTTTTTTCACCGGCTACGGAGCAGCGCTCCCGTTCGACGAGGACTATCAGCCAAAACCTGCATATGAAGCACTCATCGGAGCGCTCCAGCCGGCAGGAGCACAGCACCGGGAAAGCCTTCGGAATTGATGAATGGGAGCGAGCGTCATGCCTGATTTGAAAGAAAGAGTCGAAGATTTTCTCGCCCAGGAAAGGATTGCCGTGGCCGGGGTCTCGCGGCATCGACAGGATGCCGCCAACGCGATCTACCGCAAACTCGAATCGCAGGGGTACCAGGTCATCGCGGTCAATCCCGCGATGGACAGCTTCGAGGGGAAGCCATGCTACCCCGACGTGAAGTCCATTCCCGGCAAGGTGGACGCGGTAATGATCGTCACCCGGCCCGAGGTCACCGAACGCATCGTCGAAGACTGCGCGGAGCTGGGAGTGTCGCGGATCTGGATGCACCAGTCCATGGCCATGCTGGGGACGAGCGTATCAGCGGACGCGGTCGACTTCTGCCGCCGAAACGGCATCGCCGTCATCGCCGGCGCCTGCCCTATGATGTATTGCGAACCTGTGGACGCCGGCCACAAATGCATGCGCTGGATCCTCGGAGTCTTCGGGCGGCTGCCAGAGTGAGGGACTCGGGACTGGGGGCATGGGGCTCGGGCAAGACTCAGTACTGTGGCCCTTCGGTGCGGTGGCGTTTCCGGACGGATCCGGCGAGTCGAGGTTGCGGAGACAGGAGGAGGCGATGCTGCGGCATCGCCGACGATCAACTGAAATCAGTCAGGAGGTGAGCCATGGGGGGAATCAACACGGGTCGTGTGATTGCCGGGGGGTTGCTGGCGGGTCTGGTGTTCAACATCGGCGAAACGATCCTGAACCTGGTGGTGCTGGAGGGACCGATGGAAGAGATCACCAAGGCTCACAACATGCAGGAGCCGTCGGGCGCCGGCATCGCCGCCTTCGTGCTGATGGGATTTCTGCTCGGGATTCTCATGGTCTGGTTGTACGCTGCGGTGCGGCCACGGCTGGGACCGGGGCCGAAGACGGCGGCGATCGTGGGGGCGGCGATCTGGTTTCCGGCCTCCTTGCTCCCCACCGTGGGGTGGGCCGTCTTCGGCCTGAGCCCGATCGATCTGGCCGCGATCGTGGCAGTCTGGGGCCTGGCCGAGTTGGTGCTCTCCGCGCTGGCCGGTGGCTGGGTCTACCAGGAAGGGTGAGGACCAGGAGGCGTGAGGGCTCAGGGCGCAGGGCGTAGCGCGTAAGGGTCTCGTACCGACCTCCAGAAGGAGAACGTCACCCCGGGGCCCGAACTAGAAGAACAGCCGTCATTCGAGGGTCGTCGACACCTCCTGGATCCGCCACTGCTCCCCGTCCCGTACCAGCAGGGCTCGGCCCTTCGCGGGCGACCCACTCTCGTCCGCATCGAACTCCACGATGGCATAGCCGTCGTAGAGAACCCCTCCCCTGACCTCGACGTTGGTGGGGGCGAAGTCGGCCAACATGGCCAGGGTTTCTTCCTGCTCGTCGGCAGACATGCTCTCGAACTCCTCGAGGTGTTCCGGTGGGAGGCTGCGAAGGATGGCCGCCCGTTCGCCCGATGCCACGGCTTTCAGTTGCTCGACCAGCGCCGCTCCGGGCTCGCCGCCGCCGGAGGGGAGATCTGCCAGCTTTTTGCGAGCCGGCAGGTATTCGGCGTCGAAGCTCACGTTCATCTCGCCGTTGAAGACATCGCCCTCAATCTTGCCGCTGGCTCCCTCTTCTCCGATCTCGATCTCCGAAGGGTACTGACCGCCGCCGCCGTAGCCGAGGTTTTCGATTCTCACCGTGATGTTGAAGTAATCTCCTTGGGGGACCGGCTCCAGAATGAGGTAACCCCCTTTGGCCTCCTCCCCGATCGCTTCGAGACGGTCGAGATGTCGATCCCGTCCGGGTGTCTGCGGGGCTTCCCCCAGCAGCAGAATGCGGACCGCGCCGCTGCCCGGGTCGCGCTCGGCAATGGCGTAGCCGATTCTGAATTCCCCGCGCGACTCCCGGTAACTGCCGCTGGCCTGACCGGCACGGACACCCGATGACGAGGCGAGGGTGAGGACGATTGCCCAGACGAATTTGAGCATGGCTGCCTCCAGTATCTCAAAGTTCCACCGTTTTTCGGCGCACCATCCAGCCTCGCCGGAGAATCGCACTGACTCGGGCGTCCTGGATGTATTTTCAGGAAGTCCCACAACTCCGGCGGCCCGAGAGCCGCCCGATCATTGTGACAAACTTCAGGGCAGGAGACGAGCGGACGAAGGCGAACCGGCTGCCGTCCTCAGATTCGTCCGGCTACGGCCCGGCGCCCGTCTTCCGGTGAAAGCGCAGGGTCAAGAAGATGGCAGCTGTGACCAGCGACACGACCAGTCCCCACCAGACGCCCACTCCCTGCCAACCGAACTGAAAGCCCAGCAGGATCGCCAGGCCCAGACCCACGATCCAATAGGACAGGAGAGCCACCACCATGGGTGCGCGGGTGTCCTTGAGGCCGCGCAAGGCCCCTGCGCTGGTCACCTGGATTCCGTCGAAGACCTGAAAGAAGGCGGCGATTCCCAGAAAGACCGTGGCTTGCTCCACCACCGCGAAGTTCCCGGGCTCGTTCACGTTCAGGTAAAGGGAAATGATGAAGCGGGGTACCAGCCAGAAACAGGCAGCACTGAGACACATGAACATCCCCCCCAGCGCAATTCCGCACATCCCGGCGCGGCGGGCCCCCTCCGGATCTCCGCGCCCCACGGCCTGGCCCACCCGAACCGCGACCGCGAAGGAAAGCCCCAGGGGAACCATGAAGACGTAGGCGGCACAGTTGAGGGCAATCTGGTGGGCGGCCAGCTGCGTGGTGCCGAAAAGGCCGATCATCAGCGCGGCTGCTGCGAACAGACTCACCTCGAGGCCTTGCATCACTCCGATTGGCCAGCCCACTCGCAAGATCTCACGGAAGGTGCGGGCATCCGGTTTCCCGAGCCGAGCGAAGACTCGGTAAGGGTGAAATTCTGAAAAGCCGCGAATCGCCAGGATTAGTACCGCGAGCATGCTCCAATAGACGATCGTGGTGGCCCATCCACAGCCCACCAGACCCAGGGCGGGGAATCCCAGCTTTCCGTACATCAGCACGTAATTGGCCAAGACGTTGAGCAGAACTCCTCCGATCGTGATCACCATGATCGGCCGAGGGCGCGTCAGGCCTTCGACGAACTGGCGCAACACGGCAAACCAGAACAAGGGAAGCGTTCCCCAGACGAGCGCCCGCAGGTAGGCCTGGGCGCGAGAGGCAGTATCGGGATCCTGCCCGAAGGCCTCGAGGATGACCTGCCCGTTCCACATGATCACGAAAGCGGGAACCATCAGCAGGCTTCCCACCCACAGGCCCTGGCGAACGGCAGCAGCGGCTGTTTCGGTTTCACCCGCACCGTAGGCTTGGGAGACCAAGGGGCTGACCGCCAGCAGGATCCCGATGCACACGAGAGCGACCGGATAGAAGATTGCGCCCCCCAGAGCCGCGCCGGCCAGCTCAAAGCTTCCCAGACGACCCACCATCAAGGTGTCGACAAAGGACATCGACATCTGGGCCAGTTGGGCCAGGATCAGTGGGTAGGCCAGGCGGAGGGTGTCTCGCGTCTCTCGGACCAGCATGGGAAGAGAGTGATTATGGAGCTCAACGCGGCACTCGTCAAAGCAGGGGCGAATGGCCGCCTCAGTACTCCGGTTCGTAAATACGGTGACGGATGCGGGCGGGGCTCTCGAGGCGAGGTCGCGAAGAGAGGAGGCGGCGATGCCGCAGCATCGTCGACGACCAACGACAAAGAGATCGCCCGAGACCCCCGTGCGCCCGCAGGGTTGCGGGCCAACCCGCAGGCGCCCGCCGCCTTCTCCGCTTGGAACCAAACGTCCAGCGCCAGAAGCCGGATCTCAGCCGGCGCTCGATGCCGCCCTCCGTAACAGAGCATGAAGACCCGGGTCGACTCGAGGCAAAAAGCGCCCCGAGGGCCGCCGCAGGTTCCCACCAGCCGCTCGTCTGATATCAGTCATTGAACCCGATGACATCACAAGAGTGTCCCGGGCTCCCGCGCCGGCACACGCAGCGGTCGTTTTTCTATTGCAAAGCAAATAGTTACGGCTCACAGCTGTCCGGGTATCGTCAGGGGAGGTCGAAGCTTCTGAAGAACTGCCAGATCTCCCAGGCCCCGTCGATGTCCGTGCACACCCTTCCGACCAGGCCAGTCGGCAAATACTGAACCCCCGAGGGCCAGGTGTGCCCCCCCTCCTCGATTCGGTACAGGACGACCGGCGCTCCCGAGCAGCGACTCCAGGTCGTCTTTCGAACCGTCGTGCCGTCACTGGTCTTGTCGGGCAGCTGCAGGCTCTCGGATTCGGGTCCGCAGCCGTTGCGCAGCCTCCACAGCTCCACGGTGCGATCGGTCGACAGCACCGTCCCGCGTTCCTGTCTCAGGACGCGGATCTGACCCCCCTGATAGGGCACCAGGGGATCGGCGGTCCCATTCAGGATGGCGACACCCACCGGGGGTCCCTGCCGGCAGTCGTCCTCCAGAAACCCGGGCAGGGGCATGGTGACCGGGGCGATCGCCCGGATCAGCCCGGGGAGTTTGCAGGCCAGAAAATAGCTCGCCTGCCCACCCCGGGAGATGCCGGTGGCGAAGACCCTTTGCGGGTCGATCGGGTATTCGGCCTTCACGCGACGGAGCAGCTCGCGAAAGAAGCCGAGGTCGTCGACGCGTGTCGAGAGTCTTTCGGACACGATGCCTTCGCCGAAATCCCAAATCCTCTCCACCGCGTTCGGATAGACCAGGTAGACGCCGTCCCGGTCGGCCAGGGCGTGGAACCGCTCGCGAGTCACCCGGACCATTCCCCGATGGGTCCCCCCACCGCCGTGAAGGATCAGGACCAGCGGCCGCAACCCGTCCAGGCGGGGAGCGTCCCTAGGCGTGTAGACGAGGTACTGTCGCTCGAGGCCGCCATGCTCGAACTCTTTCTCCAGCAGCGAGCCCCCTCGACTTCCCACGCTGCAGCCGAACAGGACCAGGGCGAGCAGTCCGATGGGTCTGTGCCTCATCCCTCCTCCTTCCGATTGCCCATGGTAACCGTCAGCGACGGGAGGCCCCAAGCATCGAAGCCTCCCAGCGCCTGGAAGCGAGTCGTTGCGAGCCCGCAAAAGGGCAAAAATCGGTGGCTCGACGAGGACTTGGCTTCCAGCCGTGAACTCGTCCTTCC
The DNA here is from genome assembly GCA_041630155.1 of Acidobacteriota bacterium. GTDB lineage: Bacteria > Acidobacteriota > UBA6911 > RPQK01 > JANQFM01 > JBFGHG01. The sequence continues at coordinate 8,091 of JBFKLX010000110.1, read as the reverse complement.
AGTTTGCATCTATGATTCGAGAATCGTTTTCGAACGGAGGTGCTTCGATGATCACCAAGAGCCGAATTGTTGCCGTTCTCGTGAGTTCGTTCTTGCTGGCCGGACCGGTTTTCCTGGCTCCGGCCGAAGCTGCCCACGACGGTTACGACTACGCCCAGGGGCAGATCGCCATCCTGGAGATAGAAGAGCTCCCCAAGGGAAGCGGAGTGCGCATCGTGGTCCAGTTCAAGGGTCTGGAAAACCATTTCTTCAAGTTCGAGAGCCGGGTCGACTCGGTGCTCCAGCCCCTGGCAGTGGCCCTGGAGAAAGATCTCTTCGTGCGTTTCAAAGTCCTGGCCCAGAGGAATGTGCGCCCGGTGCGCAGCCGGCTGGACTCCCTCCACTGGACGGCCGTCAGTTATGCCGTTTTGAATTGAGTCTGTCGAGCCCGGCCTCTCGACTCAGGGTGAAGGCGGATCGGGGGTTGTGCATCACGAGGTGATCGATGGTGGCCTGGGGGAGGCCCGCTCGGCGCAGCCTGGGCAGGAACTCCGTCCACAAGTAGTCGTAGGGTCTGATCGAGCCACCGTGCGGCTCACCCGGCCGGTACCAGCCGGCATCCTGGCTGATCAGCAGCCGGCTCTCCATTCCTCTTCCCAGCATGAACCGGATCAGCTTCAGATGCTGGTCCGCCGACTCCGGGCCGACGCCGTCGTACTCGACCCAAGCTCCCCGCCGGGCACATTCTTCATGGAGCGGGAGGTCCTCTTCTTGCTGAGCGTGGACGAAGACGTAACGGCCCGGGTCCACGCCGGCCCCCTCCAGGATATCCAGGCATTCCAGCGCGGCCACGGCGCGGGCCGCGTGACAGCAGATCAGGAGTCCCGCCTGCCGGCTGGTGAGGGCCGCGGCGCGGACGATCTTTTGCGAAGCGGGGCGCAGGGGGCCCGGGTTGACCCCAATCTTGATGAAGCCGGGGCGCACCCCGGTTCCTTCGATTCCGTCCCGCCACTCATCGAGCCAACCCTCCGCCAGCTCTTCGGCGGAGAGGCCGGACACGAACTCGGGCAAATAGGGCTCCAGCCTCCCCTCTTTCTGGCCCGCCGCGTACAGGCCCGTGTTGGTCAGCACCTGCAGACCGCTGGCGGACGCGAGTCGTTTCAGCAGACCCGCGTCCCGCCCCAGATAGGCGGGCGTGCACTCCACGAACCCGTTCATGCCCAGCCGCCGGAGCCTCTCCAGATGCGGCAGGATTTGCCGAACCACGTCCTCGGAGTCGTAGCGGTCTTTGGAGACGCGGTCCGCGCCCGCAAAATCGACCAGAACGTGTTCGTGCACCAGGGCGGGCCCGAAGTCCGCTGCCGGGATTTCGCCCAGGACCGTCATGATTCGAGCTTCACCCGTCACTTTCGCAAGAGCCTCCTCTGGCCGAGCAGCCGCCAGCAGATTATACAATTCCCGGCCCTGGCGGCCCGGGTCGGACCGGATCGGCTTGACCCTCGAGACAGTCCCTCCCGATACTAGTGGCGTCGCGTCGCAACCGCCCTGCAACCATGGCAGGCATCCGCGCACCCGAATCGGCACTCGCGACGCGCAGCTCTGGAGTGAAGATTATGATCGCAACGCTTTCTCGCTCGGGAATCATCCTTATCGTGGCCCTCTCAACTACTGGGGCGAGCCTGATGGGAGGGGATGAAGACGACCCCAATCGAATCGTCGATCCGACCCTGTTCCAGGCCATGGAGTACCGTCTGATCGGCCCCTTCCGGGGCGGGCGGGTGACGGCTGTGACGGGAGTGCCCTCTCAGGCCCACACGTTTTACATGGGTTCCACCGGAGGGGGCGTCTGGAAGACCACCGATGGCGGGGGCTCGTGGAAAAACGTCTCCGACGGATTCTTCGAAGCGGGCTCGATCGGAGCCATCGCCGTGTCCCGGTCGGATCGCAATGTCGTCTACGCGGGCACCGGTTCGGCTTGTCCCCGAGGGAACGTCTCCCCGGGAATCGGGATTTACAGGTCGACAGATGCGGGCCAGAGCTGGGAGCACGTGGGGCTTCGCCAGGCGGGACAGATCGCCAAACTGGCCATCCACCCCGAGGACCCCCACCGGGTCTACGCCGCGGTCCTGGGCAACGTCTTCGGCCCCAACCCGGAACGAGGCGTCCTCCGGACTCTCGACGGCGGAAAGACCTGGGAAAAGGTGCTCTTCGTCGACGAGCGGACCGGGGCGGTCGACCTGGCGATGGACCCCAACAACCCGCGCATTCTGTACGCCGCGATGTGGCAGGTGGAGCGGAAACCCTGGACGCTGATCGACGGCGGCCCCGGAGGAGGTGTGTTCAAGTCGGTCGACGGCGGAGCGAACTGGAAGAAGCTGCAAGGCGGACTGCCCGAGGGTGTGCTGGGGCGGATCGGAGTGGCCGTGGCCGCCAACTCCGAGCGGGTCTGGGTCATCGTCGAAACCGACCAGGAGGAAGAAGGCGGCGTCTATCGATCCGACGATTCGGGCAAGAGCTGGAAGCGGGTCAGCCGCAATCGCGATCTGCGCGGCCGGGCCTGGTACTACAATCACATCATCGCCGATCCGCAGAACCTGAACACCGTCTACGTGATGAATGCGGGCTTCCACAAGTCGGTCGACGGGGGGCGGAACTGGGAGAGGATCCGGGTCCCGCACGGGGACAATCACGATCTCTGGATCCATCCCGACAATCCCGAAATCATGATCAATTCCAACGACGGCGGAGCCAACGTCTCCTACAACGGCGGCCGCTCCTGGTCGAGCCAGTCCAACCAGCCCACGGCCGAGTTCTACCGGGTCACCGTCGACGACCAATTTCCCTACCGCGTCTACGGGGCCCAACAGGACAACAGCACGATCAGCCTGCCCAGCACGATCCCGGGGGGCATCACTCCCGAGCAGCACTGGGAAGAAGTGGGCGGAGGAGAAAGCGGACACATCGCCGTCGATCCCAGAAACCCGAGGGTCGTCTACGCGGGCAACTACATCGGCCAGATCACCCGACTGGACCTCGACCGGGGCCATCGGCGGGACGTCGTCGCCTACCCCCAGATGCATGACGGGCTGGCCGGCAAGGACATCAAATACCGATTCCAGTGGAACGCCCCGATTCGCATCTCTCGGCACGACCCGAATCTGCTCTATCACACCTCTCAGTTCGTCCACGTCTCTGGCGACGAAGGTCAGAGCTGGACGGTGATCAGCCCGGATCTGACCACCAACCGGGCCGAGTACCAGGAGATCCCAGGCGGCCCGATCCAGCACGACCACACGGGCGTGGAGCTCTACACGACCATCTTCGCCTTCGAAGAATCTCCGCACCAGGCGGGGCTCCTCTGGGCGGGAACCGACGACGGCCGCGTCCATCTGACCCGCGACGGCGGTCGGCGCTGGGTCGAGATCACACCCCGAGACATGCCCCAGGAGGGGACTGTCAACACGATCGAACTCTCGAAGCACGATCCGGGCCGGGCCTTCATCGCCGTCTATCGCTATCGCCGCAACGACTTTCAGCCCTACATCTTCCGGACCGACGACTATGGCGCTCACTGGAAACGCCTCACCGACGGGAGCAATGGGATCCCGGATGATCATTTCGTACGGGTGGTTCGGGAGGACCCGGACCAGCGGGGTTTGCTCTATGCCGGGACCGAGTTCGGAATGTACGTTTCCTTCGACGACGGAGCTCACTGGCAGTCGCTGCAGCTCAATCTGCCCCGGACTCCGATCACGGACCTGGCCGTTCACCGAAAAGATCTGGTGGTCGCGACACAAGGCCGCTCCTTCTGGATCCTGGACGACCTCGGCCCGCTCCACGAGCTGGCTCAGCAGGCCGTCTCATCCGACCTGCACCTGTTTCAACCTCGCCCGGCCTATCGTACGCAGATGCGAGGTTTCCGGGACCCGGCGGGACCTCAGAATCCTCCCCGCGGGGCAATCCTCTATGCCTACTTCGCGGAGAAGCCGAAGGAAGCGGTCGAGATCGAAATCCTCGACGCTTCGGGCTCGCTGATTCGGGCTTTCAAGGGAAGCGCAGAGCCCGCCGACACGGACTCGGAGGAGGAATCGACAGCAGATCGGATCGAGATCGAGACGGGAATGAACCGGTACGACTGGGACCTCAATTACGCCAAGCCGGACCTGATCGAGAAAGCGGTCTTCTCTTTGAGTTACACGGGGGGGTTCAGCGCTCCCCCCGGCCTCTACCAGGTCCGCCTGAAGGTGGGAGAGTGGAGCCAGACGCGGTCGCTCCGGGTCATGAAAGATCCGCGCTGGGAGGCCAGTGACGAGGATTTGCTCGCCCAGTTCGAGCTGACCCGGCAGATCCACGACCAACTCGAGCAGACCCACCAGGCGATCCGGACGATCCGATCGATCCGGGAGCAAGCGAACGCAATGGCCAAGCGGGCCGTCGAGGCGGGTCACGGCGAGCGGATCGAGCATGCTCGAGCAGCGCTGAGCGAAAAGCTCGACCAAATCGAACAGCAATTGATTCAGACCCGCAGCGAAGGGCGCCAGGATCCGATCAACTACCCTCCCCGGCTGGACAACCAGTTGGCCTATCTCTACACCAAGGTCAACGGGCAGGACGCCCGCCCCACCGCCGGCTCCTACGAACTCTTTTCGGATTTGAATGCCCAGCTGGCGGTCCAGCTCGACCGGCTCCAGGAGGTGCGCAACCAAGAGCTACAGAAGTTCACCCAGCTGCTGGATGAGGAAGGAGTCCCGCGAATCGTTTTGCCCCCGAAGAAATAGCCGGAGGGTTCTGGGGTCCCTTGCAAAGTGTGGCCCTGAGGCGGAGGTTGCCCCTGGCCTGCAGGGATCACAGACTTCCGGGGCGCTTTTCCCCACGGCCGGGAAAAACTCCCTCCCGTCGAAACCCTCCGGTCACCGTTCACTTCCTGGGGTGTCTATGAGAAACTCTCGCAAGACAACCACTTATGAAGAGACCCATGGGACGGGGGGCGGACCGGAACGCAGGTTGCGTCAGGATCCCGTGCTCCGGCAGACAAATCGAAGGACTGCTCTGCGACGAATCTGTCCGGGAGCAAAATCAGAGAAACAAAGGCTCAATTGGCAAGGAGGATCCTGATGGTCCAGCGTAAGCGACTTTTCCTGGGTCTGTTACTTTGTGTGCTCTCTCTTTCCAGTGTCTCGGCGAGGGACAAGTTCCTCCCACAAATCGGAGCGGGAGGGGTTAGCAACGGCACCAACTTTCGGACTCTGGTGTATCTGACCAATTCCAGCAACAGTCCAGCAACCGTGCGCATCGACCTGTTCGATGACGAGGGCCAGCCGTTGGCCTTTCGGTTCAACAACTCTGGGCACCGGCCCACGGGGACCTTCAGCGTGGCGGCCAAGTCGACCCGGAGGATCGTTCTGACCAGCTCGAACCGCCAGATTCAGGACGGTTGGGCGCAGATCAGCGGCGCTTCGTCGGTCGGGGTGAATGCACTGCTTCAGCTGTTCGAGGGCCCCTCCCTGGTTGCTGAAGCCGGCGTCCTCTCCGCTCGGACCCGGACCTCCTTCCGGCTGGTGCGGGATGGCTCTTCGGGCGCGGCCACGGGTTTCGCCCTGGCCAACCCCAATCCCGGCCCTGCCACCATCACCATGCGCCAGTTCAGCAACGGTGGAACCCTGGTCGGCAGCAACACACTCTCGGTGCCTGCCAACGGCCATGTTTCGGGCTTCCTGGACGCCTTCTTGCCCGCTGCGCCTGAAGACGGGTCGGTATCGGTCGGTTCCTCGCTGCCGGTCGCTCCCGTCACGGTGCGGGTGCTGGGTCACGGATTTGCCGTCTCGCCCGTCTTCTCGGAGTCCTCGAGCGACGACGATGACGACGAAGAGAATGACTCCCGCGACGACTTGAAGTTCGAGTCCGACCTGGTCCCTCGGTTCGGTGATTCCGGTCTGGTCCTCGAGGGTGAGGGCGAGATCGAGATCAAGGCCGACGATGACGAGGAAGACGAGGGAGTCAAAGTCGAATTCGAAATCGAAGGAGTCACCGACGGGACGGATCCGGCTGACGATCCCGACGCGTGTGTGACGATCACGGCCCTGGTGACGCGGGTGGACGGTGATTCGCCCCAGGTGTTCTCGGCCGAATTCAGCTTCTTCTTCGAAATTGCCGACGGGAAGGGAGAATTCGAATCCCTCCTCTCGCAAGCCGACGCGATCGGCGGCGACTCGGAAGACGACATCCTCGAGGCGCTTGCAACGACGGGTACCGTGGTGGAGATCACCGGGGTGGTCGTCAAGGACGGGAATGGAGACGTTTTCGCCGGCCCCGGAGTGATCATCGGTGCGCCGGCTGGCGAGCCGGACGACGACCCGGACGACCCGGATGACCCGGACGACGGGGAAGAGTCGGAGGTGGAACGGACAATCGACCTCCTTCCCCCGGACGGGGCTCCCTTCCCCGATGCCGACGGTGAGGCCAAGGTCGAATACGAGGAGGAAGGCTCCGAGGTCGAGCAGGAGTTCGAGGTCGAAGTGGAAGGGCTTCCTCCCGACACGGAGTTCGCCGTGGTGGTGACCTTCGAGGGCGTGGATACGCCCATCCAGATCGGCACCCTTCGTACCAACGAGGAGGGAGAAGGCGAACTGGAAATCGAAGTCACGGGTGTCGTCTTGTCCTTGATTGGGGGAGAGATCACCGTCCTGGACATCTGCGACGTCATGATCGTGGACAGTAGTGGCGTGGTCGTGCTCAGCGGCAGTTTCTGCGACGACTAGCCGAGCGCCAGAAAGCCACAAGACTGGGGGAGCGGGGCAGTTCACCGATTCGCAGAGACCGTTGCCTCGAAGCGGGGAACTGCCCCATCCAACTTCTGAAGGGCGGCCTGAGGCCGCCCGCTACTCCCATCCCCTCCCGTTCGGGTATTCTCCTTACCCGTATGACCCCTGACCCGAAGCAGGAGACGCAGCGCCAGGCCCCGGAGCGGGGCCTGCTGGTCGAGCCGGTCCGAGTCGGCGGCAAAGAAGTCCCCGCTGGAAAATACGTCTGGTACTTCGGTGACCTGTCCCGGCCCCGGGTCGAAGTCGAATACCGGGACCGTCGCGCCCTGGTGGAAACGAAGTGCCTGGTCGCCACACCGGTTCCCCCACCCGATCGGGCCAGACTTCAAAGCTTCGATCTCTGTTTCGGGCTCGGAATCGAAGCCTTCGTCGAGGTGCACCGCGACAGTGATCTCCTGTTCTCCGTCTACCGCTGCAAAGCACACGGTGCATACTTTCTGGAAGACGTCCGAGGAGGCATCCTGATGTATTCGCGCTTCGTCTTCATCGGACGCCTGGAGTCGCCGTCGGAAAGGGAATTCGTGGAGCAGTGGGAACGCATCCACGGGCGAAGCGACGACAGCCTGTTTCTGGAGGGAGTCGCGACGAGTATGCCTGCACACGACCCGAAGGCCTGAGCCGCCCAGCCTCTGGGCAGGTTTCGGGAGTCGCGTCACGGGCCGATGGCGATGCCGATGCCCACCACCTGAAGCTTGTTCCCCCAGCCGTACTCGACGAACAAGGCCTTTCCGCGAAACGGAATCATCACCCCGATGGGCACGTTGTGCAACACCTCCTCCGGAGTGAACAGCTTTCCCTCCGAGTCCCCCACGGGGATGGTCAGGTTGTACCCGCTGTAGCCCATGAGCCCCCCGGGAATGAAGTCGAGCGGCCGGCTGACCACTGTGGAATTGAACCAGATCGCCGGGGAGGAATCGGAACGGTCGTTCAAACCGGTGATGATCTGATTGAACGTCGAGACCGAAAACCGGGAATGCTGGAGGAGATTGAGATTGCAGCCGAAGATCAGACTGGCTTGGGTTCTGCCCAGGGCGGTCGTGGTTCCCACTCCTCCGTAGAGGTCGAGCCTCTCGCTGACGCCATAGACGACCTGGGAATAGGGGAATGCAAGCGTCGTGAAATCCTCTGCCACCAGCGCCGTCGCCGCCACGAAAAAGGATTTCTTCTTCTTTCCGATCGTATCCGCAATGGTCAAGGTCTGGGCCGAGGCAGTGACATTCATCAGCAGCACGAGCAGGAGTGTCAGAAGCGTCCAGGGATTCGGCAGCCCCTTGGCTTTCCTGTCAACCAG
>JBFKLX010000109.1:0-18355 GCA_041630155.1 Acidobacteriota bacterium | reverse complement strand
CGAAGAAGAGCTGGGAGTTCCCGCGGAGCGAATCGAAATCGTGGGACGGTTTCAGGACTACGTCGCTGTGACCGGGTGGAAGGTCGTCCCGGTCGTCGGCTTCCTGTCCCGCCGCGTGCCGCTCGAGCCCAATCCGGGAGAAGTGGCACGGGTGCTGGAGGTCCCCATGGAGTTCTTCGTCCGCACCAAGCCTCGCGTGATGCACCGGTTTCGGCTGGGCCGAAAGATCCCGATCTACTTCTACGACTTCGAGGACGAAGTGATCTGGGGACTGACGGCGGCCATCATCCGCGACTTCGTCGCTCTGATGGAAATCTGAAGCGGCTTCCGCACTGCCCGACGAAAAACGAGCGCTGCGCCAAGCCGGGCCGTAACCCGGACGTGCTTTCGACTTGACCGAAGAGTTCAGATATATTCTTTGAGCGCTCCGGACGGAGGTCGTTTTCGGCAGGCCGCAGCGCGGCGGGTCGAAGGGGTCGCGCAGTGAGGGAGAATGATGGCGGAGAATCGGCATACAGCGTCGGACGATTGCAGACCCTGGGGGCACAAGTGGGGCTTTTCCGACACCCGCTTCGTCCTGAACGCCGACGGGTCGGTGACGCTGGAGGGTGATCGGTACCATCTGGCCGGCTACCGCATGTACGACTTCATGCCGTACGTCGAGGAGGTTCTCGACATCAAGCTGGACCTCCAGGACCGCAAAGCGGAAGTGAATCCCAAACCGGTTCCCCCACCGGGCTGCAACCCTGATTTTTGCCTGGCAGTTCGAGGACTCTTCCCTTCCGAACAATTCACACAGGAGGACGAGGTGCGGCTGGTTCACAGCCATGGCCAGACCACTGCCGACGAGGTCTACCGCGTCATCTACGACCGCCTGGAGCGAGTCGTGGACATGGTGTTCTTCGTCCAGTCCGAGGAGGACGCCCAAAAACTGATCGGGTTGGCCCGCCAGCACGATGTCTGCCTGGTTCCCTATGGCGGGGGCACCAGTGTCAGCTCGGCGCTGAAGCTTCCGGCCAACGAAGAGCGCATGATCGTGTCGGTGGACATGCGCCGCATGAATCGCATCGAGTGGATCGATCACGACAATCTGAGGGCCTGCGTCCAGGCGGGAATCACCGGGATGCAGTTGGAGCGGGCGCTGGCGCGGGAGGGGCTCACCTGCGGCCACGAACCCGACAGTATCGAGCTGTCGACCTTGGGAGGCTGGATCTCGACCAATGCCAGCGGGATGAAAAAGAACCGCTACGGCAATATCGAGCAGATCGTCGAACGGATCACCATGATCACCCCTCAGGGAGAGCTCGATCAGGTCGAAGCCTTGCCTCGGGCCTCCATGGGGATCCAGCCGCAACAACTGCTCTTCGGGAGCGAGGGAAACCTGGGGCTGATCACCAAGGCGGTGATCAAGATCCATCCTTTGCCGGAAGTCAAGAAATACGGCTCTCTCGTCTTCCCCAACTTCGAACTGGGAACGCAGTTCCTCTACCGGTTGGCCCACACTGGTTTCGTCCCGGCCAGTATTCGGCTGGTGGACAACATTCAGTTTCGCTTCGGACAGGCGCTCAAGCCCCGACCTTCGGGCTGGAAGAAATGGCTCAGCAAACTCGAGAAGTTCTATGTGCTGAGAGTGAAGGGATTCGATCCGGCACAAATGGTTGCGGCCACGATCGTGATGGAGGGGTCGAGTCAGGAAGTCGCTTTCCAGGAGTCCAACATTTACGACCTGGCGAGACAATTCCAGGGCATGCCGGCCGGAGCAGAGAACGGACGGCGCGGATACATGCTCACTTACGCGATCGCCTACATCCGCGACTTTCTGGCCGACTATCACGTGATTGGCGAGACCTTCGAGACCTCGGTTCCCTGGAGCCGGATCCGGGAACTCTGCGAGGCGGTCAAGCTGCAAGCCAGCCAGCTCCACGAGCGCTTCGGGCTGCCTGGGCGGACTTACGTGTCGCACCGAATCACGCAGGTCTACCACACCGGGGTTTGCGTCTATTTCATGTACGGCGTCTATACCAAGGGAGTAGACAAGCCCCATGAGGTTTTCGGGGAAATCGAACACCGCCTCCGCGACACGATTCTGAAACACGGCGGTTCGATTTCTCACCATCACGGCGTGGGCAAGATTCGAAAAGACTTTCTGAAGGACACGCTCTCGCCGGCCAGCCTGGAGCTGCTGCGCCAGATCAAGCAGTCCAGTGACCCCCAGAATATTTTTGGCATTCGTAACAACGTGCTGGCAGACTGAACCTCGGGGTGTCAGGGGCAGGGCCAGAGATTTGCCGGCCTTCGAGGTGATCGCCGGCGACCGGCTCCGAAGGAGGCTGATTGCCAGGCCTCGATGCCTCGGCCATCCGTCAGAGCCCTGGAGATTGGAGATCCGCTTGCGAGCAGCCTTTGACCTGGAGCGCAAAACCATCGTCTTGACCGGTGCGTCTTCGGGCATCGGTCGCGAACTGGCTCGCGACCTTGGTCCTGTGGGTGCACGTTTGGTGCTGGCCGCCCGGCGGCGTGAGGCCCTCGAGGAACTGGCCTCCGAGCTGAGGGGAGGGGGCACCGCGGTGCTGGTTCAGCCCACCGACGTGACCGACTACGGGCAGTGTCGAGAGCTGATGCAGGCGGCGCTGAGGGAGTTCGGCAGCATCGACTACCTGGTGCTGAACGCCGGCATGAGCATGTGGGCCCGGGTCGACGAGATCACGGAACCCGAAGTCTTCCGCCGCCTGATGCAAGTCAACTACCTGGGCTCGGTCTTCTGCGTGCTGGCCGCCCTGGGGGAACTGCGGCGGTCGCGGGGTGCCATCGTGGCCGTGACTTCGACGCAGGCCATCATCGGGCTGCCCCGGCACAGTGCCTACTCGGCGTCCAAACAAGCCGTGCGAGGATTCCTCGAGTCCCTCGACCTGGAGTTGAAGGGAGAAGTCAGAATTCTGCAGGTCATGCCGGGCTGGATCAAAGGGACCGACTTGCGCGAACGAGCGCTGAGGGGAGATGGAGAAACGATCGGCGAGTCCCGGCGCCCCCACAGCCGGCAGGCCGTTTCCGTGCAGGTGTGTTCCCGGCGCATTGTCCAGGCCATGCAGTCGGGGAAAACCGAACTTTATGTGCCCGCTAAGCTGCGACTCGTGCCCTGGCTGAAGCTGCTCGCTCCCGGTTGGCTGAAACACAAGATACGCCGAGCCGTCGGCAAGAGAGATTGAAAAGGAGACGCAGGCCTGGGTAAACTCGCCTCACCAGGCTCCAGGCGAATTCCGAACGGGAGATCGATATGTTCCCCAGACCCTCCCTGTTTGTAGGGATCATTGTGAGTGCTGCTGCACTCGCCCTACCGGCACATGCATCGGCGCAGAACATCCCGAGCGGCGTTTCGAAATCTACTCAGGAGGAACGTTACTTCGCTCAAATCGGTGTGGGTCATCTAGGATCCATCAGATTCGACACCGATTTCGTCTTCATCAACAGCGGAGATCCGGCCGACTTTCTCCTCGAGTTCTTCGTTTCCACCGGAGATCCTCTGGAAGTCGAGATCTTCCGAAGCAATCTGAAGTGCGACGACTCTTCGTCACTCCGGACGATGCTGTCACGAGGCGAGACGCTGAACCTGGCGATCCGTTCGGAGGGTTCTCTTCAGGCAGGCTATGCCCGGCTCACCACCGGGTCAGACGTCAGCGGTGTCATCGCTTTCACTCGAAGTGAGCTTCCGGCGGGCAGGATTCAATATCAGGCAGGAGTTCCCGTGGCACAGGTTCTGCAGGACTTCACCATTCCGGTCAAGTTCGTGCCCCGGGTGGGCGACATGGGCTTTGCCATCGTCAACCCGGCCCCGCAACAAGCGGCCGGCCCCTCAGGAACCGACGAGACGGCCCGGGTGGTCCTCCGACTCTACGATGAATCGTTCCGGCTTCATGGAATCACGGAGCTGACGCTTCCGGCTGGAGCCCATCTGGCACGGTTCGTCGCCGAGCTGTTTCCCGACATTGAAGCGTTGGCTGGTGGGAACGGCTTCAACGGAAGCATGACCGTGGAGAGTAGCCGGCCGCTGGCCGCGATCAGTGTCCTGCACACGGGTGTTCCGACGCTGACCACCGTGCCGGTCACTCCTGGCAGGGCCGATCAGGAAACCGCTGCGCCGGCTTCTTTCCGGGTCCCTTCGGAAGGGCGGAAATGAACCACCCTGTATCCCTTCGGCGCTTTCGCTGGTGGCCGTTCGTCGGGGTGGCCGTTCTGCTGGCGACGGTGATTGCCGCCGACGGCCGGTCGCGGCGCGTCCAATACTTTCCCATGATCGCCATCAACGGCGGCGCCGTCACTGCTTTTCTGCTCCACAACCCCGGAAAGCGAGCTATTCGGGTCCACCTTCGGCTGTGGGCTCCCTCCGGAGCCGAGCTGGTTGCCGACCAGGTCTCGCTGGGCCCGCGGGAGACGCGGCGGGTCGAGTATCCGGGTGATACCGGCAAGGCCACTGGGGGCTGGGCGCAACTCACTTCGGACCGGCCCTTTCTGGCGACCGAATTGATTCTGGCCGGGCCCTCTCCCTGGATTGGAGTATCAGCGGCCTCTCCCCTCCGGCGCTTCAAGATTTTTGGAATGGTGGCCCGAGCAGATGGCCTGCAGACCGGTCTGGCCCTCACCAACCCCAGCCCTTCCAAGAGCGCCGATGTCCGGGTCGTCCTCTACGACATGGCGGGCAAAGAAGTCCGCCGGATGACCCTCGAGCTGCCCCCTTTGGCAAACACGAGCGGCTGATTGGACGATATGTTCCCCGGTCTGGGGGTCTTCGACGGAATCGCCGAGGTCGAATCGAGCCGGCCCATTCTGGCGTTGAGCGTCCGCTCCGAGAAACAACGCCTGACACTGCTTCCGATCGAGCCCGTCCGGTAGCCCTGAGCGGCGGGAATCCCTCTCAGCAGCACGTTCCGCCCGGGATGCAGAGCCGAGGCTGGACCTCTCCCTGGGGCTCGAACACGGTGAAGTGTGCGTTGAAGGGAGGCGATTTCAGGATGGTGGCCGTCTTCTCGCAGACTTCCTTCAGTCGTCCGGCTTCGAAGACGTGGTCCGGATCCCCGTCCAGCTGGCAGGACACTCCGGGGCCGTGGAACAGTGCGGACTGGCCCGTGAAATAGCAGTCTCCCTCAGGGTCGACGACCGGTTTGAAGGCCTCCACCAGGACGGAGTAGAGTCTCACCGACTCCAGCTGCCGCCGGTCCTGCTCGGACAGTTCCTGTCCTTGGAAATAGTTCTCAATGATTTGAGACCCGACCATCCAGAGATAGTCGGTCGTCAGCAGGATTCCGTGGAATCCGGTTTCGGCCAGTTGTCCTTGCAGTTGTTCAAAGCTGAGTACGCCGCCAACGCAGTCGGCCCAAGCCTGCTCGCTCGAACGCAGCAGCTCGGGAATGGGCCGGTAGGAAACGATGTCGGAGAACGAAAGCTTGCTGCCCGGATTCAGGACTCGATGCATCTCTGCATAGGCCGTCACCTTGTCCACCGCGAGGTTGTTGACGCAGTTGGAGAAGATCACGTCTACGGAGGCGTCCTTCAGGGGAATGTGCTGGTCGAACTGGCCTTCCAGGAAATCGATGTTGTCGTAGCCCAGCCGGCGCGCGACCTCCTCTTTGTGCCGGTGGGCGGCGGCCAGCATGTCCAAATTCATGTCCAGGCCGTACACCCTTCCCCCAGGACCCACCCGGCGGGCGGCAATGAAACAGTCGCGTCCCAGGCCCGGGCCCAGGTCGAGGACTCGCTTGCCGGGCTCCAAGGTGCGCAATTCCAGGGGAATTCCACAGCCGTAATTGCGGTCCAGGACCTCATCGGGGATGTGGTCCAGTTCCTCGGCCGCAAATTCCTTCCGGTAGTCTACAGCGCAGCACAGGTACTGCTGAGTCTGGCCGGCCGCCCGGGAATACGTTTCGCTGATCACCTGTTTGTTCATGAGATCGCTTCAAAACCTCTCTGACTACATCTGATTCACTGATGAACAGAAGAGGCCGCGGGCGGAGAGGAGTGAAATCGCTCTGCCAGGGCCCCCATGACCTCCTGCACTTGCTCGATTCCGTGGGACAGCAGAAAGGCGCTGTTGGTGCCGTAGCTCTTGTTGCCCAGAATGAAGAAGCCGGGCTCCGGGTTCTGCAGCAACTCGAGTTCCGGTGATTCCTGAGCCAGGCAGTCGGAGGATCCTCCCAGCAGGGCGCCCGCCAGTTTCATGGGGCCTCCAGTGGCATAGCACTCGTGCACCTGAAGCTGGCGATAGACCCGGTTGTCCGGGCGGAAGCCGACCGAGGCCAAAACCTGATCGACCTCGACTTGCTCCTCGCCGGTCTTGGTGCGCAGACTGACAACGATCCGGGAGGGGTCCGGGTGTGCGACCTCCAAGGCCTCGACTTGGACCCCCGGAATGAAGCGCAGCCAATCGGGCGGACTCTCGGCCAGTCGATTGGCCAGGCGGCTCAGCTGGTCGCGGTAGGGCAAGGGATCGTCGGGGTAGCGCTCGTAAACGGGCTGGCGGTGCTTTCGGCAGGCCCAGATGACGCGTGTCTCCGAGGCCTCCCTGACCAGCCGGCCGAGCGCCTCCAGGTGAGTCGCTGCAGAGTGCCCAGCTCCTATGACCAGAGTGGTTTTTCCCGCAAAGTCCGACCTTCGCGCGCCGAGCAGATCGACCAGGTGGTAGTGGAGTCGGCCCGGGGCGCTGCGCCGTGTAGTTCTCTCGCCCACGGCGGGGATGTTTCCGTCCCCCAGGAACTGGGGATTGGAATACACTCCCGAAGCATCGATGACGGCGTGAGCCAGGTGTGCGGTTTCCTTGCCCTCGTGCTCGAGCAAGAGTCTGAAAGGGCGGTCCAGCCGGGCCGCCTCTCCGATTGCGTCCTTCTTGGCCAGTCCGGCCTTTCCAACCTCCACGACCCGCACGCCGCAATAGATTCGGGAGGCCAGCTGAGGGAGTTCGGCCAGCGGCAGCAGGTAGCGCCGCCGATGTTCGTCAGCCGACAGGAGAGCGTCCTCCGGGGGTGCGGCGTAGCGAGAGTCGTGCCGGCGGAGAAGTTCGAGACCCCAGCGCGAATGATTCATTCCGAAAGGGCTGAACAGCTGGACGTGGCCCCAGCGCCGCAGGTGCTCGGCAACTTCGCCCTTCTCGAAGACCGCAAAATCCCAACCCTGATCGGCTGCCCAGGCCGCCGCCTCCAGCCCGATCGGTCCAGCCCCGATAATGGCGAGCGCGCTGCGCCGCGGGATTCGTTCCAAGCTCATGGCTTTCCTTCTCCCAGACGCAAGACCCTCCGGTGTCGTTCCTGCGGAGTGCCGACGAGTCAAGTCCAGATTTTACAAATGCATCATTCATTTTTCCACAGCCGGGCAAGAACTGCGAGTTTCAACCGACAGGGTGGAGATCAAAAGCACGAATCAAGGGAAGCGAAACCAGCTCGAAGTGGAAGTCGAACATGCGAATTCGACGCGGCCGGCGCAAACGTTGCCCGAGCCGGCGGGAGCCACTACAGTTGAACCCACAATGAACAGTTTGTCGCTCCGCCTGGAAGAAGGGTATTCGCGCCTGCTGGAGGGCACCCACCTGACGGCCCGGCTGGTGGGGAAGCCTTTCCGCGGCAGCCTCGATTTCTCGCCTCTGGGGCTGGCCCGCCGCAGGCGTCCCGTCGACCTGCTGTTCGAAGTGGCGCAGGGCTTCCGGGGCCGGGGTCCGGGAGAGCTCAGCTGGAGGCTGAGGCCGAACGGCAACCTGAGGGCCCGGGTGCTGTTCGGAGGGAATGCCTTTCTGGGTAACTTTCGCGTGCCGGGCGATACCTTCGCCATTCAGTGGGACGTGGAAGGCCGGGTCGAGAGCGAAACGGAAACCCCGGAGCTGCCGCTGCTGGCCCGCGTGGCTGCGGATTCGCGTTTTCATCACGCCTGGGTCGAGATCTTCGAGGGCGAGCTCAGCCTGGCTCAGGCTCTCCGAGCCAGCTGGGCCAACTTCCGAAATCCGTTGCAGGCGGAGGACGTTCTGCAGCTGACCGAGCGACAGGTGATCCGAACCAGCTGGAGCGGCCGGGCCGAATTCGAGCTTGCAGCCCAATGGGGACTGGAGCAAGGCTGGACCGTGCCTCTGGATGCTCTCCCGGGTGCCTTGCGCGCAGATGCCCGGCTGCAGGCCGGATGGGGCGTGGATTTCACCCTGGCCGCCACCGGACGCTTTCACCTCCAGCTCAGCCGGCGCCGCGGGGCGCTGCGAGTGGGCCTGCGTCGCCGGCGCCTGCAGACGCGGAGGCTATCGGCGCGGGCAGGCTTCTTCTGGACCCATTCCCTGAGAGTCCGTCGTTTGGGCCCTCAACTTCCCGATGCCGCCAGCTTCGTGGCTCGACCCCTGGCCGCACCGCTGCAGCGGCAAGTCAACCGCCGGGTTCGAGATGCCCTGGGTCGCAAGCTGGAAATCGCCGTGGCGGCTGAAATCTCCCGTTCCAGGGGCCAGGAGGCGGTGATGCAGGCCTCCTGGGCCGCGCCGGATCGGACGGGTTTCCCCGCCGAGTACTCCCGCTTGTTGCGAGGCCGTCTCCTCGAGCCGCGCCAGGGCTTGCGCGTCTCCGGTTCACTGAGCCGGCTGCGCACCCGCCGCGTCCAAATCGGGTTCCATTTTCTCGATTGGCTCCGGCTCAGCCGATCCCGGACACGCCAGAGCTCGACCAAAGTCTCGATCAGCCCCCAAGGAGACCTGCTCTTCGAAGAAACGGAATCCGTGGAGCGAACCCGGCAAAACTGGGGAGCGGTGCAGTTCGTTCGCCTGCTGGTGCAAACGCTGTCCAGCGGCGCCTCGTCGGAGCGTTTCTTCACCTGGAGTTGGGGCAAGCAAGGGAGGTTTACCCATGCGGAGTTGAAGCGCTATCTGCGTATTGGGCTGAAACTGAGAATACTCGGTTCTTACGAGTTGCCGCCCTTCGAGGCATTTCCCCTGCGTCTCAACCTCGTCTACACGACGCGTTTCGAGATGGAGGGTCTCAATGCCGTGCGTCGCTCGTCCCCTGCCGACCGCTGGGAAGCACTGATCGAGTCTCTCGAATTGGCCGACCCGCAAGGGTACCGCCATGGAAGCTACCGCCGCGACTGGATCGAGTCCTCAAAAGTCCGGGAATCGATCGAACGCAACCCCGCGCAGGCCCACTTGCAGAGCCAGTACCCCGTCCCCGGCCGCAGCGCCTTCGAACGGCGCCAGGTGGTTCACCAGTACCGCCAGAGCCGCCGCTTCCTGGATTGGCTCGAGCAGTGGGCTCGCGGAAAGTCCGAGGTGCTGAAGGCCGTGCGCCCCGGTCTGGGAATTCCGGTCTTCGTCTTCTTTCACCGACTGACTCCCCCAGCCCGCAGACGATCGGCGC
Organism: Acidobacteriota bacterium; assembly: GCA_041630155.1. Lineage (GTDB taxonomy): Bacteria > Acidobacteriota > UBA6911 > RPQK01 > JANQFM01 > JBFGHG01. The sequence continues at coordinate 8,993 of JBFKLX010000109.1, read as the reverse complement.
TGGTTCTCACGGGTGGCCTGGAAAGGGTCTGGGGAGATCCCGGGTCGGTAGGACGGAAGGAGTCAGCAGAGGCGTGAGGCTCAACCGCCGGGTTCCCCCCTGCCTTTCAGTCTCATCTAGACCACGCGTCGCGTGGCTACCCCGGACCATTCATCCGCTTTCTGCTGCGGCGCCGTTGTCATCCGCGCTGACTGCTGCCCGCCCTCGGCCTTCTCGACGGAGTGCACGACTACGCTTCCGGGGGCCTCGGGCGTAACACCTTGTCAGCGCGGCGCCTCCGACGCCTAAAAGGCCCACCCTAGCGTCGTGAGCAGCCCGAAATCGTTGCGCTGCACTCCGGCTCGGGGTGGGTCACTGTCGTAGTAATCGAAGACTTGAAGGCCGAGCGCGAAGTTCGCAACCAGCGGCAGTCGCACGCCCGCATCCCACTCAAAGCGGTAGCGCCCGTCGCTGAGGATGGGCAGAATCTGGGCTTTGGTGCTGAAGGAAAGACGGTCGAGGACGGTCTCCAATTCGAACCCGCCGATGCCCTCGGCCTCGAGTTCTCGCTCTTGGCCCAAAAACTTCTCCTGCAAAAAAGTGAGGCCCCCGAAGACGGACACCTGGGTGTCGCTGCTGGGCCACAGCCGGACGCCGAACCCGGCGCCCTGGCTGCTTCGCAGGTCCAAAAGCTCGCGCTCGTCTTTTTCGAATTCACCCTGACCGAAGACGAAGATTCGAGTGGAGAGATAACGGTCGTAGCGGAAGCGGGCGCGATAGAGGTCGCTGGCCACCTGCCCGTCCTGGGTATTGCGGAGAACCTGGAAGCGCACGCCGATGCGGTCTTTCCGGGTCCGGCGGAAAGGATTGATCGCGATCGAGAGGTTGGTCACGTCGGTGTTCCCGCGGTTGAACGTGATTCCCAGGTCGGCCGCGCCATGCCATCCGTCCAGAAGGCCCAGCTCTTCCGGTTCTCGAACGAGCGGACGGATGCCGGTGATCTCGGCCAGCTGAAGCTCGACGGCAGACTCGCCTTCGCCCACCGTGAGGCTCCCTTGCGCCGGACTGGCCAGGCGTCCTTCGATGGCCCGGCCGCTGCTGACTCGTACTGTTAGAGCGCTCTCGGTTTCGAGGCTCTGAATCTCGGGCCAGTCGATCGCAATATCGCCGGCGTAGCTGGTCTTGAGGGTCAGCTTGCCACCTTTCATCTCTTTGACGCTTCCGCTGAGCCGGTCGCCGTTGGCGAGATGCAGCACGTCGGCCCGGGCGTCTCCCAGGGCGGAAAAGAACAGGGCCACAGCAATGAAATGCTTGAGCAAAACACAACTCCTCGTGGAAAACTGGGGTACTCAGTAGACCAGGTGACCGGTGCGGGTCCACCGGGTCTTGGTGAAGAAGTAGAGAATGCGCTCCAGATACAGTTTCAGAACGTCGCTTCTCTGGTAGGCGCGTTCGTCGTCCTCGTAAGACCAGAAGACGACCAGGGGGCGGCCCACGATGTAATCGTGTGGGACGAAGCCGAAATAACGGCTGTCGGCGCTGTTGTCGCGATTGTCCCCCATCATGAAGTAATTGCCCTCGGGAATCTTCACGGGGCCAAAATTGTCACGTCCCAGGTCACTCAGGAAAGCGTGGGGGCTGGAGCGGCGAGTGTAGACGTCCGAGTCGCGGTGGACTTTGTACGGTTCCTGCAGCGGTTGGCCGTCGATGTAAACGGTCTTGTCCCGGACCTCCAGGGTCTCCCCGGGCAGGCCGACGAGCCGCTTGACGTACAGGACCTCAGGCTCTTCGGGGAACTTGAAGACCAGAACGTTCCCCCGTTCGATCTGATGAGCAGCCGTGAGAGGGAGTCCATCCTTGAATCCGTTGCGAATCGTGAATTTGTCGATCAGCAGGCGGTCGCCCACCAGAATCGTAGGCTCCATCGACGGAGTGGGTACCGTCATCGGGTGCACCACGTACGTGGTCACGAAGAGCGCGAAAATCGTACAGACGACCGTGGTCACGAAGTATTCCCGCAGGGTACTGTACTGAGGATGCGCGCCTCCTTGCTGTTTCTGTTTGGATGTGTCTTTCCGTTGCGCCATATTCGAATCACCCGGTTTGCCCGCTGCCACGCAGGCGCAGAACCTCTTTATGGTATCAATTTTTGAGTCTTCGTCGAAATTCCGCCCGGCGGTTGAGCTGGCCGGCTGGCGGGACGTACACTGGGGGGATGCGAAAGTATCTGAACACGGTAGTGCTGGCGGGGCTGGTGAGCTTGGCTGCTGGCTGTGGATCGGTGGGGCCGCCCGCGCCCCCCGACGATCCGGAGCTCGACCGCTGGATCGGGCAGATGCTCCTGGTCGGTTTTCGGGGGACGAACCTGGCGCCGGATGACCCTTTCCTCGAACAGGTTCGGGAACTGCATCTGGGTGGAGTCGTGCTCTTCGACCAGGACCTGCCCAGCCGGCAGCCCGTACGCAATGTCACCTCCCCCGAGCAGGTGAAAGAACTCACGGCGCAGCTGCAACGGGTTGCCGAAATCCCTCTGTTGATCGCCATCGATCAGGAGGGCGGGAGGATTGCCCGGCTGAAGCCGGAACGGGGCTTCCCCGAGACTCGCTCGCAGGCCGCCCTGGGCCAGGCTGACGACGAGACGGCGACTCGACAGAACGCTCGCCAGATTGCCTCCACGCTGAAGCAACTCGGTGTCAACCTCAACTTCGCGCCTGTCCTGGATCTGGCCACCAACCAGGACAATCCGATCATTGCCGGACTGGAGCGAAGTTATGGCGCGGATCCGGAACTGGTGGTCCGGCACGCCCGCTGGGCGATCGAGGAGTTCCACCGGCAGGGAATCCTGGCATGCGTAAAGCACTTTCCGGGCCACGGTTCCAGCCGCGAGGACAGCCACCTGGGGCTGCCCGACGTTACCAAGGAGTGGAACGACAACGAGCTGATTCCCTTTCGGACTCTGCTTCGGGAAGGTCTCCCCGATCTGGTCATGACCGCCCACCTCTACCATGCCGACTGGGACCCTCAGTTTCCGGCCACGCTTTCTCCGCAAGTGATCGGCGGAATGCTGCGGGACGAGCTCGGGTTCCAAGGTCCCGTGGTGACCGACGACCTGCAAATGGAAGCCATCACCGAGCAGTACAGCTTGAAGAAGAGCATCGAACTGGCCGTCAAAGCCGGCGCCGATATACTGGCAATCGGCAACAACCTGCGCTATGACCCAGAGATCGCCTTCAAGGCCTTCGTGGCGCTGCATCAGTTGGTCCGGGAGGAAGCGCTCAGCCGGGAACGTCTGCGCGAGTCATTCGAGCGGATCCAGGCCGTCAAGACCCGCCTGCTGGATTCCGCTCCTGCCCGAACCGAAGGAGCCGAACCATGAGATCAGCAAGCTACGCCGTACCCCTGGCCGCAGCCGCCCTGGGACTCCTGGGCTGTCTGGCCGCTTCCCAGCAAACAGCGGCCCCGGAATCCCGGGACGTCCTGCTCGAAAACGACCGCGTGCTGGTGCGGAAAGTCGTCCTGGAGCCAGGCATTGAATACCCTGAACACACCCATGATCGCGCCCACGTCGGAGTGATCGTGCGTGGCGGCACGCTCGAGTTCCATGAAGGCGGTCAGGTCGAACGCGTCGACTTCCAGGCCGGTCAGGCCGGCTGGCGCGACGCCGGGGTCACCCACCGGATCGTCAACCGGTCCCAGGAGGCCGTGCACGTCGTGGAGGTTGAGCTGAAATGAGACGGGCCTGAGCCCAGAGGCTTTCGCACCCGCGCGCGGTACGATCGGGCAAGGCCAGAGCAAGGCCCCGGAACTCAGGAGTTCCTGGTACTCTTCAGCGATCCGTGCCTGACCGGGTCCCAAGACTCTTTGAAACCCTGCTAGAATGATCGCATGTCCGTGCAGGACCGCTTCTCCCGAGCATTACGAGATCTACGCATTTCGGTGACGGACCGGTGCAACCTGCGCTGCGCGTACTGCATGCCCCGAGAGGTGTTCGGCCCTGACTATCCCTTCCTGAGGCGCGAGGAGTTGCTGACCTTCGAAGAGATCGTTCGGTTGGCTCGCTTGTTCGTTGGTTTGGGGGTGCGCAAGATCCGCGTGACCGGGGGAGAGCCCTTGCTGCGGCGCGAACTCCCCACTCTGATTGAAGGACTCGCGGCGCTTCCCGGTCTGGAAGACCTGACACTGACTACCAACGGGCTGCTGCTGGCCGAACAGGCTCAAACCCTCCGGGCTGCGGGCCTCAGGCGGATCTCGGTGAGCCTGGATGCGTTGGACCCCGAGGTATTCGGGCGGATGAACGGCTTGGGAGTGGGCGTCGAGTCGGTATTGCGGGGCATCGAGGCAGCCGAGCGGGCCGGCCTGGTTCCGGTGAAGATCAACTGCGTGGTCAAACGCGGGGTCAACGAGCAGGAGATCGTCCCGCTGGCCCGGCAGTTTCGGGGCACGGGCCACATTGTGCGCTTCATCGAGTACATGGACGTGGGGAATACCAACGGCTGGCGCTTGGAAGAAGTCGTGCCGGCCGCCGAGATCCTGCGGGCGATCGACACGGTTCTGCCCCTGGAGCCGCTCGAACCCAATTACCGCGGCGAAGTGGCAATGCGTTGGCGGTACAAGGACGGCGAAGGCGAGATCGGTGTGATCTCCTCAGTGACGCAGCCCTTTTGCGGGAACTGCAGCCGTGCCCGCCTCTCTCCCGAAGGCCAGTTGTTCACCTGCCTTTTTGCCGCTCGAGGCTTCAACTTGCGTGATCTGATCCGGCAGGGCGCCAGCGACGCACGGCTCGCCGACGCCGTCGAAGAGGTCTGGCAGGGACGGCAGGACCGTTACTCGGAGATTCGCACCGCTTCCACCGTGAATCTGCCCAAAGTCGAAATGTCGCGGATCGGGGGTTAGCCCGGATTTCTCAGGGAGGCTGGGGCGTCGACGTCCGGCCTGTGATCTTCGAGCAAAACGAGGGCCGTGGGGTGAGGAAAGCCCCCCGTGAGGGCCTCGAGTTGCAGCCGCGTGGAACCTTTCCACTGAAATCCCCCACTATCCCTGTGTAAGATGAATCCAGCCCGGCTGACGGGCTCGACCCAAGGAGGAATCATGCAGGCATCCCGCCTTCGCGCTCTCTGGCCCTTGTTTCTCGTTCTGGTTTGGTTCGCCGGGCCGGCCTCGGCTTTCCAGACTGCGCCCCGCATCGAATCGTTCTCTCCCCAGGGAGTGGTGAAGCGAGTGCGGCAGGTGCAAGTCCGCTTCTCCGAGGCAATAGTGCCTTTTGGGGATCCGCGCCAGGTGGTCGAACCGTTTGAAATCGACTGCGGCGAGGAGGGGACCGCACGCTGGGTCGATCCCACGACCTGGGTCTACGATTTCGACCGGGACCTGCCGGCCGGGGTGTTCTGCGAATTCCGCCTTCGTCCGCAGCTGACCACTCTTTCCGGCGTTGCCCTGCAGGGCCGGCGCATCTTCCGATTCTCCACCGGTGGCCCGGCGATCATCCGCTCCACGCCGTGGGAAGGTTCGCAGCACGTCGACGAAGACCAGGTGTTCATCCTGGAGCTGGACGCCCGGGTGAAGTCCGCTTCGGTTCTGGACCACGCCTACTTCACAGTGCAGGGCACCGTGGAGCGAATCGGAGCGCGAATCATCGACGGAGAGCCCCGCAGGGAGATCCTGGACAGCAGTTACCCCTACCGAGAACGGGACGAGGAGGTCGAGCAGCGGCTGATCCTGTTGGGAGCCAAGCTCAGTTTCCCGCAGCAAGCCCGCCTGAAGCTGGTCTGGGGCGCCGGAATCGAAACTTCGGGGGGAGTGGCTTCCACCCAAGACCAGGTCTTGTCGTTCCAGACCCGTCCGGCTTTTTTCGCCACTTTTCACTGCACCCGCGAAAATGCGGACAGCCCCTGCGTTGCCCTGACCTCGATGCGGGTGCAGCTGTCGGCTCCGATTCGGCAGGAAGACGCTTCGCAATTCCACCTCGCCGGCCCCAACGGGTTTCAGAGCAAGCCCCGCTTTCCCAGCCCGCCCCCCGAGTACGTCAACTGGGTGGTGTTCGAGGGTCCGTTCCCGGCCAATTCGAGCTTCGAACTGAGCCTGCCGGCCGACCTGGAAGACGATGCCGGCCGGTCCCTGGTCAATCGAGCCTCGTTCCCCTTGCTGGTCAAGACCGGCGAACTGCCTCCGTTGGCCAAATTCTCCGGTCGGTTCGGCGTCTTGGAAAGCGAGGCGGGAGGGATCCTGCCCGTCACCGTCCGCAACCTCGAAGCAGAACTGGACTTCGCCGCTCTGGACCTCCACCAGGAAGCGCTGCCGGGGACCGTGTTGAAGGTCGATTCCGGCGATGTCAGCGCCATGGTCAGCTGGCTTCGACGGCTTTACCGGCGCGCCTGGAAAGATCGCGAACGCTCGATTTTCACCCCTCCCGAACCGCCCACGCCCGCACAGGCCGAGGCCAACGCCCTCCTGCAATCCGGAGGCGAGGCCCAGGCCCCCGAGCTCGAGCTGAAGTCGATTCCGGAGCAACTCCGCCGCTTCACCTTGCCCAAGCCCAACGGCGCCAAGGCCTTCGAAGTGATGGGGATTCCGCTCGAGAAGCCGGGCTTTTACGTCGTGGAGCTGGAAAGCCGTGTACTCGGCGAGGCGCTGCTGGGCAAGCCAACCTCCATGTACGTACCTGCGGCAGCGCTGGTGACCAATCTGGCGGTTCATTTCAAGTGGGGAATCGAAAATTCGCTGGCCTGGGTGACGCAGCTGGATTCCGGCCGGCCCGCGGCCGGCGTGGGCGTTCAGGTGTGGGACTGCACGGGGACGATGCTGGCGGAATCCCAGACCGATGAGCAGGGCCTGGCCTGGCTCAGGGATCTGCCCGCCCCGTCCGACGGCCTCTACTGCTCCTGGAACGACTTCGAGAACGGACTGCTCGTGACGGCCCGCGATCGAAACGACTTCAGCTTCGTCCACAGCAATTGGAACGAGGGGATCGAGCCCTGGCGCTTTCAAGTGCCGCTGCAATACGACGACGCCCTGGTCACGGCGGAGACCGTGTTCGACCGCCCCCTCTTCCGACCGGGCGAGACGGTCCACATGAAGCACCTGGCGCGGCAGAGGACGGGCCGGGGGTTTGCCCTGCTCGATCCCCCACTGCGGCCGAATCTTCTCCGCATCGCTCACAACGGCAGCGATCAGAAATACGAATGGCCGATCGAGCTGGACGGTTCGGGCGTCGCTGAGTCGGCCTGGGAGATCCCCGCCGAAGCGCGCCTGGGGAGTTATTCCGTTCAGCTGGTGCGGAGCGGGCAAAAGGACCATGAAGAGCCGTTCTTCGCCGGCTCTTTTCGAGTCGAGGAGTTTCGGGTGCCCCTGATGCGGGGCTACCTGCGCTGGCCCGAAGGCCAGTTGGTCAGCCCGCGCGAGGTCCCCGTCGACCTGAGTGTCGAGTATCTGGCCGGCGGTACCGCCGGCTTCTTGCCTGCCGCCTTCCGTTACCAGATTCGCCCCGGGGGCGGCCGCAGCTTTCCTGACTTCGAGGGTTTCGATTTTGCCGGCGGACGGCTCGAAGTGGGCGTTTTCCGCCGCGGTCGGGCTGAAACCCCCGCCGAACCTTTGCTCCACCGGCAGGCGCTGGAGCTGGATGCCAATGGCTCGGCCCGCGTCCTGATCGAGGACCTGCCCGAACTGGAGGAGCCCGTTCGAATCTCGGCTGAGCTGGAGTTTCGTGATCCAAACGGGGAGATTCAGACCGTCTCGTCCTCGCTTCCTCTCTGGTCGTCCAGCTGGCTGGTAGGGGTCAAGCCCAAGTCCTGGGCCCACTCTGCCGAGGACCTTTCTTTCCAGGTGGCGGTGGTCGACCTCGAGGGGCGGCCCGTAGGCGGTGCCGCCGTTTCGGTGGACGCCTACCGCAGGCTGACCCGCTCCCACCGCAAGCGCCTGGTGGGGGGCTTTTACGCCTACGAGCACGTGCGAGAAGTGAGCAGGGTGGCCTTGGTCTGTGAAGGCCGGACCGATGAGCAAGGCCTGCTGGAGTGCCAGCAGGCGGCACCGGCTTCCGGAAACCTGATCCTGCAGGCCGCCATCCAAGACCCCCAGGGCCGGCCGGCCTTCGCCCAAGCCAGCGTGTGGGTGGCCGGGGGAGACGAGTGGTGGTTCGAGGTGTCCGATGACGACCGGATCGATCTCATCCCCGAAGAGAACCGGTACGAGCCGGGCCAGGAGGCGGTTTTTCAGGTGCGGATGCCCTTTCGCCAGGCCACCGCCCTGGTCACCGTCGAGCGGGAGGGGATCATTCGTGCCTATTTGCGGCGCCTCACTGGGCGCGAGCCCGTGATTCGCGTGCCGGTCGAGGCTTCCGACGCGCCCAACCTGTTCGTCTCGGCTCTGGTCGTGAGAGGGCGGACAGGCGAAGTCCAGCCGACCGCACTCGTGGACCTGGGCAAACCCGCCTTCAAGCTCGGGATCGCCCAGATCCAGGTGGGCTGGAAAGCCCACCAGTTGAACGTGCGGGTCTTGACCGACCGCCAGGTCTACCAGGTGCGCGACACCGCCATTGTCGATGTCCAGGTGGAGCCGGCCGGGAGAGGCAGCCTCCCTGAGGATGCCGAAATCGCTCTGGCTGCGGTGGACGAGGGGCTGCTCGAACTGTTGCCCAATCAGAGCTGGAACCTCTTGGAGAACATGATGGGCCGCCGAGGTCTAGCGGTCCGGACGGCCACCATGCAGAGTCTCGTCGTGGGCAAGCGGCATTTCGGGCTGAAGGCTCTGCCGCAGGGAGGCGGGGGAGGAAAGAGCGCCACCCGCGACCTCTTCGATACCCTGCTGCTCTGGAAAGGCCGGATCCCGCTGGACCGGGGAGGCAGGGCGATGATCGAAGTGCCGCTGAACGACTCGCTGACCAGTTTTCGTATCGTGGCGGTCGCCTCGGCCGGCCCGGACTTATTCGGCAGCGGTTCCGCCAGCATTCGTTCCACCCAGGACTTGATCCTCTTCTCTGGAATTCCCCCGCTGGTTCGCAGCGGGGACCAGGTGGAAGCCGG